>NZ_BAAFZH010000090.1:0-163595 GCF_054684315.1 Scytonema sp. NUACC21
GGATTTGCATCGCTTCTCGCGGTGTAACATACCTAGTCATGAACTGTATTTGTATCACTGTATATTTAGTTTTACAGATCCAGTAATATAATTCCGGAAAAATCTATAAACTAGTATTTATTTTTTCTTTTAGAACCAACGTATGTCAAATGTGAAGTGACGGCAGCTCAAAATATAGATCGCATCCGAAAGCTGAGCGATACAATATACAAAGAATACGAATCTACCCATGTGGTTGTAGTAGAAGCGTTAGCAAAAGTGCCGGATCCATCCCATCTCACACCCAAACAAGAAAGAATGCTCGCTTTTCTAGAACAGGAGTACGGGCTGTAGTAGATTGAGATGGCGATCGCACACAGCCCTCATCTCAACCCAATCGCGCATCGAACCTGACTCGCTGCCGATGGCATTGGGAAAAAGTATTTGGAGTTCCCAAACGTCTTCTTTGAAAGCGCCCCACAGGCGGCGTGCCACCCGTTATGAATGGCTGAAACACTTCCCTCACTTCCTCTCTCCTTACCTCAAGAGTGTTTCTTAAGACAGTCCACCAGACATCAAACTCCTAATCCTTCCACAAAGCGATACCACCCAATAAACCAGTTACGTTAGGTATAATCTTGACATTTGATGGTAGCTCGATTTTGATATTTTTCGTTTCACCGCCACCGATATACAAATGCTCGTAATTGAACAGATGTTCCAGAGATGCCATCGCCCTTTGCAAACGCCTGTTCCATTTTTCCACACCAATCTTTTCTAAAGTAGCGCGTCCGAGTTGTTGTTCGTAAGTTTCCCCTTTGCGAAACGGATGATGTCCCATTTCCAAATTTGGCACCAATTTACCATCCACAAACAAAGCGGAACCAAAGCCCGTACCTAGGGTAATCACCAGTTCGACACCTTTACCGGAAATTGCCCCCAATCCCTGCATATCAGCGTCATTTATAACCCACACTGGTTTCTCTAACCGCTTTGACAAACTAGTTGCCAAATCAAACCCAATCCACTCGGGATCTAAATTCGCCGCTGTTTTAGTGACGCCACCATGTACCACGCCAGGAAAGCCCACAGAAACGCGATGATATTCTCCCTGAGTTGCAGCAAGCATGACAATAGCATCAAGCACAGCTTTCGGTTTTGCTGGTTGTGGTGTTTCTGTTCGTGCCCTTTTTGTTAAGGGGTTGCCTGTCATATCCAAAACCATTACCTTGACACCGCTACCACCAATATCAACAGATAGGGTAAGGATAGATCCATCTTTTTCAACTGTTGGGTTTTCCATGGTAATTGATTTCTTTAATTTGAGGGGATTCCTGATTCCGGGATACGGGAATTTCAATTATAAATTCTGAACCGCGATTGAGTGCTGAAATACAGCTTAGCTTACCACCATGTTTTTCTACTACAATCTGATAGCTGATTGACAATCCAAGACCTGTCCCCTTACCAACAGGTTTTGTCGTAAAAAATGGGTCAAATAACCTATTCTTAACCTCTTCTGTCATCCCAATACCATTATCAGCAATCCGAATAACAACACGATTGTCTACCACTTCAGTACAAATCCGAATTTGGGGAGAGGTGAGTATTTCTTTCCCTATTCCTTCTGTAAGAGCATCAATTGCATTAGTTAGGATATTCATAAATACCTGATTTAATTGACCGGGATAGCATTCTACACGCGGCAGTTTTCCGTACTCTTTCATAACCTCAATCCCCAAAAAATCTGAGTTCGGTTTCAATCGATTTTGTAAAATGAGTAAGGTATTATCTAAGCCTTCATGAATATCTACCTGCTTTACTTCGGATTCATCAAGGCGAGAGAAATTACGAAGTGAAATGACAATTTGACGAATGCGATCGGCTCCTACTTTCATAGATGACAGTAGCTTCGGTAAATCTGCTATAATAAAATCTAAATCTATAGCTTGACATTCCTCTTGAATTTCGGGATTTGCCTTGGGATAATGTTGCTGGTAAAGGTTAATGAGATTTACCAAGTTTTTAATGCATTCATTTAGATAGTTAAGATTACCAGAAATGAAATTAATTGGATTGTTAATTTCATGAGCAACACCAGCTACTAATTGCCCCAAACTAGACATTTTCTCACTTTGTACTAGTTGAGATTGAGCGGATTTTAGTTCATTTAAAGCTTGTTTTAACTGGATTGCTTTGTTTTTTAAACGAGCATTTTTTTCTTTTAACTCTTGTGTTCTTTCTTGTACTGTTTTTTCTAAGTTTCGGCTATAATATTCCAATTGTTCTTTAGCTTGGGTCAAATTTACAGTTGTTTTTTCCAAGTTCTCATAAAGTTGGGCATTTTCTAAAGAAATAGCAATTTGAGAGGAAAGAATTTGTAAAACTTCAAGACGTTCTGAATTAAAAACTCCCGTGCTTAAATTATTTTCTAAATACAGTAAACCAATAAGCTTTCCTGTATGTATTATAGGCAAGCATAACAAAGACTTGGGTTTAAAGGTAATAATATAAGGGTCTACAGTAAATATTCCTTCACAAAATGCATTATCTAAAACAACCCTTTCTTTTGTTTTTTCTACATAATTAACCACAGAGACTGGAAGACGATCGCGAAAATCAATATTGGGAGTTAAATCTACATTTATGCCATTTTTGGCTACACTACCTCTAGCTTTTATCTGTAAACCATCTTCTGTGGAAAAAATTAAAAACCCAATTTCAGCACCTGCATTTTCAATAACTATTACCATTAATTTATTCAACAAAGAATCCAAAACAATTTCTTCAGATAAAGTTTGGGAAGCCCTAAAAACAGTTGTCCAATCTAGATTGTTGACTAAACCTTTATAAGTAGAATGGGTGTTACTGTTAAGTTGAAGCTCTGTTATTGTTGTTGCAGGTATTCTAGACAGGAGTTGTGGATATTTGACTTCTAAATCTTTGACTTTTGCAAATGCACCCCATTTTAAGTAAGAATAATGAGCATCTACCATGTATATTTTAGCAATTTTTACTCTACCTTTTCTGAGATAGAACTGAGCAGCTAGTTCATTAGCTAGAGCCTCATTTTGTAGATAACCCTGTTCAGCAGCATCTGCAACCGCCCCATCATAAAGTTCCATTGCCCGATCGTCTTGTCCGTGTATACGAGCGACTTCAGCTTGAATGAGCAAATATTGATGTAGATAATTCTGAGGACATTTTTCTGACCATTTTCTAAATTTTTCTAAATTTTTTTCAAGTATATTTAAATATTTATCTTGTTCTTGGTTGTTAACTTCGGTGTATACTTTGGCTAAAGCAATACTTTGATGGAAGTAGAAAACAGGATTAATAAAAATTCCCTCTACTCCACTGATAAACTTTTCTGCAAGTTGAACATATTCTACTGCTTTTCCATAATCACTGTACCAATTATAAAGACAAATTTTGTAAAAATAGATAACAAAGGCAGTGGATAAGTCATTAGATTTTAAAGCAGACTTCAATAATTGATGCTCATTCAATGCTTTGATTGTTTCTTCTTGTTCTAGTGGATTTATTAAAATGGCGATCGCTCTCTTTGCTAATAAATAGTAATTGAGCATATTTTTATCAATTTTTCTCAAAGTTGGGATAAATCGCTCGGTAAAGTCAGCAAATTCTTGTAACGTTTCATTACCAAAAAAGGATTGCCAAAGGAAATTAACAGAACAATATCCAGCCCATTGGTAGCAACCTGTTTCTAAACCGGAATGAAAGCCTTGTAATAGGTAGGGCTTGCTTTTACTAATATGTTCTTTATAATGAAGGATTCCTCCTCCCCAAACATTAAAAATATGTGACTCTAAATTTTTTGTTTTGAGTGTTTCATGCAGTTTTAAAGATAATTCACCCATTTCACAACCTAACTCAACCTCACCATATCTAGATACTAGATAGAAGCTAAAGAGCATATATCCAAATACTGAAATGGGAGAATTACCGTATTGAATTGAAAGTTGAGTTATCTTGATAGCAAACAGGTGCATTGCTTGAGAACCTAAAAAGTAAGCAATGGGCCACATTTCCTTGAGAATCCTTTGAGCCGTAAGTTTTTCAAGGTCTTGCATTTTCGGCAATTCTCTCAGTTCATCAATAGAACGATTGCCAATCATTGCTTGCGTCTTTAGCATTTCTTTTAACAAATATTCATCATTAGGAAAAGGCTCAACATCTATCCCTAAAACCTTAAGGGTATTCAAACCCACATCGTATGCTGAATTCAAATCATTTTTCATGCGGTAGCACATTATTTTGTACTCTGCTACTTGGCACCAATCAAGGAGATTTTTTACTTGAGAGAGGGTTTGTTGAAAAACCATGAATGCTCCCTCATAATTCCCATTTAAATACTCAGATTCTCCTGTTTCTAGATAAATTTTTAAAGTGAGATTGTAATTCTCTTGCCAGCTTCCCTCGGGCAAACAATCCATTCCAATTCTAAACAATCTCAAAGCTGTTTCAAAAGCTGAGGAAAGTTTTGCTTTTTGACCTGCTACAAGATTTAAATCTACCAGTTGATATTGCTCCGCTCGTTCAGTTATTAATTCCCTTGCTGTATTGAGGTGATTGATAATATCAAAGAGATGTTCTTCTAACTTATCTGGGCTAGTATTACGCAGTAATAATCGACCAATTTTCAAATGAATTTCTTGTTTCTGTTCCTGGGGTATTAATTTATAGGCTGCTTGTTGTACGCGATCGTGCAAGAATTTGTAGGAAATATCTATCTTATCTAAAAGAATAGTATTTACTTCTTCTCCATAAGCCATAGGAATTTTATAGTATTTATCTAAAGGTAGAATCAGTTCTTCCCGTAAAGCCTCCCAAAGTTCATTAGCAGTTTTTGATAAAGATTTTTCGTTAACTATTGAAAGAATACTTGAATCAAATTTATTACCTATGCAAGCAGCTAATTTTAAAACATTTTGGCTGTTATTATTTAGCTTTTTAATTTTCCCAATCATTAATTCAACAACATTATCAGTGATATCAACGTTTTGAATAGTATCAATATCCCAGTGCCACTTTCCTAGAATTCTTCCCTCACTTTGGGATTGGCAAAGGCTATATAATAACAAATTTTCCTGATAAAGTGATTTGAGTAGCTGAGCTAAAAAGAAAGGATTACCAACAGTTTTATTAAATAGTAGCTTTGCTAATGGCTGTACTGTCGTCAGTTCAGAGTTTAAGGTATCAGCAAGTAATTGATTGACATGGTTAATGTTTAAGGGTTGGAGTTTAATAGTTTTGACTATAGCGTCAGCTTTAGTCATTTCGTCCAAAGTCATCATTAACGGATGTGCTGCATTCACTTCATTGTCACGATATGCCCCAATCATTAATAAATATTGACTTTCTGGGTCTGTCATCAGGAGCTTAATTAAATTGAGTGATGCTAAATCAGCCCACTGTAGATCGTCTAGAAAGAGTACCAGTGGATGTAATTTTTGCATGAATACGTGAATGAACTTTTTAAATACCATGTTGAACCGAAATTGGGATTCAGTGACTCCCAATATTGGTAAATCTGGTTGTTTACCAACAATCAGTTCTACTTCAGGGATGACATCAATAATCACCTGTCCGTTGATACCAAGAGCATCTAATATTTTTGTTTTCCATTCTTCTATCTGTTGAGAACTTTCTGTAAGGAACTGTCGAATTAAATCTTGAAAAGCTTGAATCAATGAAGCATAGGGAATATTTCGTTTATACTGATCGAATTTTCCCGTAATGAAATAACCCCGCTGTCGGAGAATTGGTTTGTGGATTTCATTTACTAAAGAAGATTTCCCAACTCCTGAATAACCGCATACTAGAATTGTTGCACTACCACCTTGGCTAACTTGCTCAAATGCATCTAGGAGTTGACGAACTTCTATTTCTCTTCCATAAAGTTTTTGAGGAATTTGAAATTGTTGGGAAAAATCCTGCTGCCCCGCGATAAAATTAGTAATCTGACCAGTATTTTGCAACTGCTGCCAGCAGTATTCTAAGTCATACTTGAGACCGATTGCTGATTGATATCTATCTTCTGCTGTTTTTATCAATAATTTCATGACAATATCAGATATTGCCAAAGGAATTTCTGGATTTAAAAGATGTGGTGGAATTGGTTGCTTGGCAATATGGCAATGCACTAATTCTAGAGGATCTTTTGCTGGAAACGGTAATTCACCCGTTAAGATTTGATAGAAGGTAATTCCTAATGAGTAAAAATCAGCCCGATAATCAATGGCTCGATTCATTCTTCCAGTTTGTTCTGGCGACATATAGGCAAGAGTACCTTCTAGCAAATTAGGAGCAAGACAAATTTTTTGATTTTCGCTAGATAGGTGGGAGGCAATACTAAAGCCAGTTATTTTGATTTGACTTGTTTTTGGATTAATAATAATATTATCTGGGTTCAAATCTTTGTGAATTACTTTATTTTGATGTATATCTTTTAAAATAGTAATTATTTGAAGGGCTATTTTAAAAAAATCCATTAATTCAATCTGACTCGATTGTAACCATTGAGAAAGCGTTATTCCTCCAAAATCTTCTAAAATGAGAGCACATTTGTTAGAGTAGTTGACTAAGGTGTAAGCTTTAACAATTCCTTCAAAGTTGAGCTTGTTAGTGATTTCATATTCATGTTTTAAGCATGATATCTGCTCAAGAGTTGGATATTGATTTGTAATAGCTTTGATAATAACCCCTTGTTTGTCAGAGTTCCTAATACCACGATAAATCATAGTATTGGCACCAATTTTCAAATTTTCTAAAATTTTATAACCAGAAATCAGCATAAAGTTAATGAAGAAGTCTTTACAGTCTTAAAAAACGATGCAAAGTCAGTGACGCAAATATTTAAAAGTTAATAAAAATTAAGAAGCTTTTGCAACTGGAGATGTACCGAAGATTTCAATTTAGATACTTACTACTAATAGTAAAATTGCGGAGAGAGCATTGGAGTGCGATCGCTATTGTCTCACAGCCACCTTAAAGATAGCAAGAGATGCCAGTTGAAGTTTGAATGAAATATTGCTGTTCTATGTACTTATGGGAGGATTACCATAAAAGAGAAGAATTTTGATGTCTTAATTTTATCAGGGATAACATAAGAAATATGCACGGCTTTATTCCCGCAGCACGCTTTTTTCCATACTTGACTTGGGCTGACGTTCAAGCCATGCCAAACAAGGAAAATGTTGTGTTGATTCAACCAGTAGGCGCAATAGAACAGCATGGTCCCCACTTACCACTGATTGTGGATGCAGCAATTGGTGTAGCAGTCTTGGGAAAAGCTTTGGAAAAACTAGACACAAGTATTCCAGCATACGCTTTGCCAACTCTGTACTACGGTAAATCAAACGAACACTGGCATTTTCCCGGTACAATTACCCTCAGTGCTGAAACTCTACTAGCAACCCTGACAGAAATAGGAGAAAGTCTTTACCGTTCTGGATTTAGAAAACTGGTTTTGATGAACTCTCACGGAGGACAGCCCCAGGTGATGGATATTGTGGCACGGGATTTACACGTGAAATACAGTGACTTTTTGGTATTTCCCCTGTTCACTTGGCGAGTACCCCACATAACTGGAGAATTATTAACTCCTAAGGAGAAACAATTTGGTATTCATGCAGGGGATGCTGAAACTAGCATTATGCTAGCAATTTTACCAGAACAAGTCAAAATGGATGCTGCTATTGCAGAGTATCCCCCAGAACAACCAGAGGGCAGTTTGCTCAGTATTGAAGGCAAATTATCTTTTGCTTGGACAACACGAGATTTAAGTAAAAGCGGGGTGATAGGTGACCCCACAGTCGCAACAAAAGAAAAGGGCACCCGCATTCTTGAGTCTGTATCTGATGGTTGGGTGCAAGTGCTAAAAGACATATATGCGTTTGAACAACCTGCAAGTGCGGATTTCTCAGTATGAACAATAATAATCTATAAATAGGCTGTGACAAGGTCTACCCTGGGGCTATTCTCCTATCCCTGAGAAATTCTCTAGCCTAAACGTAGGGTTTTTATTTGAGCATAGGGAAAAAATTTACATGACAACCGACGTTTCTCCTAACATCAAGAAAGAAATCAACGGATCTCTGTGGATTGGTGGTCTTCTCATTGTTCTGGGAATTATTGCGATCTCGATTCCTGCTGTTTCGACAATCTTTGCAGAAACTTGGGTCGCTTTGATACTTATCTCTTCAGGAGCTGCTAAACTGTCCTACGCAGTTCAAACCCGCAATGAAGGAGGCTTTATTTGGAAGCTTTTATTAAGCGGGCTGTACATTGCAACCGGTATCATGCTGTTTGTTTATCCTTTCACCGGAATTCTTACCCTCACCCTGTTGCTGGGTAGCTTTTTGTTGACAGAAGGTGTATTCGAGTTGATTTTGGCATTCCGTCTGCGTCCGCAACGAAATTGGACTTGGGCTCTGGGTAACGCTATTGTTACCTTGGTGCTTGGTGCCATGATTTGGTTCCAGTGGCCCTTTGATGCACCCTGGGTTCTTGGAACACTGGTTGGTGCCAGCATTCTGTCCACAGGTGTTTCACGTGTCATGCTATCTCTAAATGCTCGTTCTGCTCTGAATCATCATGACCAAACTGCAAGCGCTTAAACTCAGTAGGTTGCTAAGACAAAACGTAACTGCTAAGGGCCGTCCTTAGTCATTTGTCATTAGTCATTCGTAAGGGTTTCATATTAAGTCCGGTTAATTAGTTATGATTAAACAATCTGTGCAAAAACCGGAAAACCCTCTCCCCCTCCCCCCATCTCCCCCTCTCCCCATCTGCCTTAATGATAAGTCTTTACCCGGACATGATATCAGTAGTAGGTAGGGCTAAAGCCCACCAGCCCTCCCAATCGAAGGAGCAAGATGTTAGTTGAGAGATAGGGAAGAAAGCCTTCTTCCCCGATCCTCAATAAAGTTACAGCAACCCTAATTCTTCAAGGATTTTCAGGAAGGTGAGAATTATCGTGGCTATATAGCTTGTAACCTGACTTATCCTTACTATTGCTTGCCAATTCCACTTAGGTGTATTACTTTTTTGATATTGGTGTTTTTTGCTATCATCCTGTTGCTCATTACTAGGATGTTTTTCTGTTTCTTGCTGATTTTTACAGAAATTCGTAGACATCATAAGTCCTCATAAACAAATATGAGAACCAAAGAGGGGAAGCCAACAGTAAAGTTGGTATTGGGTAAATTAGGTTAAAAAGTTGTAAGAACATTGGTAATTAAATCTACTGTTGTGTCTTTTACCATCTATGGCTCCATAATAATTCTGAATTAAAATAAAGTAAAATGTATTGCTCCTTAGTAGGTATTTTTTATACTCCTTTATAAGGATAAATTTCAGTTAAATGAATATACCCTATTTTTAGGAAAAATCTCTATCTTTTGAAATGAGAAAAATCACGAAAAAGCTGGTACTATATCAACCTTTAAATAATTGCGTTAAATTGTAAATAATCCTTTATTTAAATTTTTACTAATAAACGGTAATTAATGGAAAAAGCAGGTAAAAGACGGTAAAATATATTTCTCTACCATTTGGCAGGCAACACTACAATCAAAGGAAACTATATTTGAAATAGGTAAT
Organism: Scytonema sp. NUACC21; assembly: GCF_054684315.1. NCBI lineage: Bacteria > Bacillati > Cyanobacteriota > Cyanophyceae > Nostocales > Scytonemataceae > Scytonema > Scytonema sp. NUACC21. Next base: position 9,607 of record NZ_BAAFZH010000090.1, read on the forward strand.
TAAATCTACTGTTGTGGTTCACATTCCTTACGAAAAGACTTTTATTCTTCAAGAAGGTCTGTAATAGATGCCTTCTAAGAAAGTCCAAAGGAATTGACCACAATTTTGTTTTATTAACTTAAGTAGGTGGGCGTGAATAAACAGAACTGTGTAACAATGTGTAAAGGAGAGAGTGAGATATAGGCGGACAGAAGGGTGGAAGCCACCCAGTATTATGAGTCGTGTTTATAACATTGAAACTTGGGTAAAGCGACTCATGAAACTGGCTCCGATTGGCGCAATATCTCAAGAGTTAGTTAGGTTCGATACACAATTAATGCAGAATCCCGAGTTCCAAGGCAAAGAGTACCAAAAGGGTACTTTGGCAGGATATGAAACGCGAGAATATTTGCTAGAAAAGTTTGGCAGAAAATGCGCCTATTGCTCTTTGTCAAGCGTTGTCTATTGAAATAGCGATTTTATGAGTCGCGATCGCTTGTTAAGTATGACCAAAGAGGACAATGTAAAAATAAGCATTCTAGGTTTTAAGAGCGGTCACTTTATCCTTTAAAATCAGCCATCTTTTCCTTTAAGTGACACTAAAATCCTCGCTTATGCTTCCAGACCCAGACAAATTATCGTCTGGGTGACAGTTGGCATTTTTTAACATTCACCCTCAGCGAAACCACGGTGGATTCCCGGAATCACTTCCGTAACTTTCTGTTTCGATAAAAACTTTTCCCGATCTCTTGACACCCTCCATTAGTAATGACTATTATGCGGAGGCATTTTATTAGCGACTACAAGTCAACTCTCCCAACACACGAATGAAATTCCACTGGTTCGCCCTCAGTCTCACCAGTATTGTACTGCTATCGTCTCCAGCAAGAGCAACAATATCAAAATCTTCCGACCTGAATCAATCAACAGCGATCGCCTTGGTTAAATCCTCTAACAGCATCGCACAGAATTCTTCCAAGGAATCACTTCCTTTACCGGGAATTCAATTCATCGCCCCAGAATCTCAAACTAATTTTGTCAAACCCGAGAATGCTCCGTTATTCCCCAAGAGTATTCATTTAGGGAGAGAAATGTCAACCCTCAATTCCCAAATTCGGGCTTTGATGAACCGCTACAGTTTTCTTTCCCCAGGAATGTTTTTTGTAGATTTGCAAACTGGCGATTATCTCGACATTAATGGGAGTAAGGCATTTCCAGCAGCTAGTACCATAAAGCTTCCCATTCTCATAGTGCTATTTCAAGAAGTGGATGCTGGTAGAATCAGTCTTGATGAACCTTTGGTCATGCGACGGGATTTGGTTGCAGGTGGTTCTGGAAATCTGCAAAATAAACCTGTTGGTAGTCGGTATACCGTCTTGGAAACGGCAACCAAGATGATGACTATCAGTGACAATACTGCTACAAATATGATTATTGACCGTTTAGGCGGAAAAACTGTATTAAATCAGCGTTTTCTCGATTTGGGCTTGCAAAGCACCGTTCTTCGCAATCTCTTGGCAGATGTTCAAGGTACAAATACCACCAGTGCTAAAGATTTAGTCCAACTGTCTGCCTTATTAGCTAACAATCAACTCCTAAGCGATATTAGTCGTTCCCAAGTTTTGAATATGATGCTTCACTGTCACAATCAAAGTCTGCTTCCAGCAGGTTTGGGTTCGGGGGCAATAATTGCTCACAAAACCGGAACTCTGAGATTTGTACTTGGAGATGCAGGGATTATTCAAACACCCAATGGAAAAAAATATTTAGCAGGAATTTTAGTCAAAAGACCAAACCATGACTCTAGGGCAAAGGATTTTATTCGTAAAGTTTCCCAGGTTGTCTATGACTACGAAAACAATTCGCAAGTAACCAGTTTACCTTAATAGAGATGTAGCACGCTACGTCTCTACAGGTATAAAATTCTCCCATTCGGGGCTTCATTCGTGTAATTCCACCTGTCCGGGGTGAGGGACAAAAGGGGGTTTTTCATGTGGATGTAGCAATCACTTTTATCAAGAGTGCTTTCCAATCATAAACGTTGAAACCCTTTAGATGGCTGCTTTTGACCCTTACCCTTTGGCTTCGATTTGCTAACTTCTACCACAGCTTCTTGAAACAAGTTATGCAAATGTATTGGTACGCTAGCAATGTCTGGTAACTCTGGCTCTATGAGTTTGTTGAATTCTTGTAATAGTGGATCTAAGTCGCTTTGAAGCTGAAACTCTGGACGTTGTAAAAATGTTTGCACAACTTTTTCTAACTGTACCGGATACTGTTGGGCTAGGCGATGCCAAATAAAGGCATTAATACTTTTATCTTCAAAATAGAAACGAATAAGTTTCTCGGCACCTTCTATATTTTGCCAGTCCTCTGTTGCTAAAATTTCTTTGATTTTGCTATAGGTTGGGAGAAACATCTGTCCCCATCGAGGATGTGAAAGAGCAGTTACTTGTTCTGCTTTTCTGAGTTCAGCAGGCAAATCAACTTTAGGCATCACCATTTTACTGGAGCCATTTTTGCTGCTCAACATTTGAGAAACTGTTTTGGAATCAGCACCAAATTCCTCTGCGACGGCTTGAATTTCTTCTTCTCCAATACCAGATTCTTGTACGACTTCTTCTAGGGATTTTGAAGGATCGATACCTGCTGCTTCCAAGCGTTTTTGCGTCATGATTTCTTGGAACTCGGTAATCTTTTTGTTCAGTTGGTACCCCGGCAATGTGACTTCATCAGTACCAAAAAAGTCTACAAATTGCTGATGATATTGTTCGACTGATAACCAAGCTTCTTCTAGTAACTCAGGCGCATCTCCATAGAGTTGGTTTCTGTAATTGTCTTTAAAATTACCAATGGCAACTGCTAGTTTCGGTTTACCTAGTTTGCCCATAAGGGTCTGTGGACCGGAAAATGTCCAGTAAGCGTCCGTCATGGGAGAAATACGAGTCAGTAAAATGTCTCCCTCTTTTAAACGAGACAGTTCCTTTTGTAATTTGGTGTTGTTTGGCTTGACTGTATAGTGCTTTGCTGTCAGCCAGTTCATGAGTTCAAAACCATCAGGTAGAATTTTGGTGACGGCAAATAAGCCAATAAATGTGCGATGCCAACTTTTGATGAGTTTGCGATCGCTTTCTGAGAATTCCCCTTGGCTTTGTATATACAAATCCAGTGGAGAAGAATCACCGACTCTTCCTTCTGTAATAAATGAGTCAATGATGAAATCCTTTTGGAAATTGTCGCCACTACCACGGCGCGACTTTTCTGCAGCATAGGTTTCCAGTGCTTCTGCGAGTTCACCCTCAGCATCAAACACAAAATCTGTTAAATCTTGTTGTAGTTGGTGCGATCGCTCTAATATTGCATCCACAAGTCTGTCTCACCAGATCCGACAGTTGTAGATTAGATGTTCTACGAGAATCAAGCATCTGCGTTAGGAAGGAATTTTATGCATACCAGTGAAGGAAGGTAAACAAGCAACAAATGGCTTTCCCTTCCTGTCTTTATAGCTAAGGGCGAGCGATAAGGCACGCTACGGGCTAAAGCTGTATCGCATCACTGTCATCAGCGCTGGCTCGATCCAAAAGCTGGATTGAGGCTAAGTCAAGTTTGAGATCGACCGCTTTGATAATTTCCCCCAGTTGCTGGAGATTTGTCGCACTGACGATGGGAGCCGTGATGCTCTGACGCTGGATGAGCCATGCGAGTGAGATTTGGGTGGGAGTCGTATTGTAAGTTTTTGCTAACTCATCAATTGCCTCTAAAATTCGGAAGCCACGAGGGTTTAAATATTTCTTTACATAACCTCCACGGGAACTCTTGGATAAATCTTTTTCCGAACGATATTTTCCGGAAAGGAAACCACTGGCGAGCGAGAAATAGCTAATAACGCCAATTTCCTGTTCGATACAAAGTGGTTCGAGGTCTTTTTCATAGTCGGCTCGCTCATACAGATTGTAGAGGGGCTGAAGGCTCAAGTAGCGAGGATAACCATGCTGTTCGCTGATTTGCAATGCCCTTAAAAGACGATCTGCACGATAATTCGAGGCACCAATCGCACGCACTTTCCCTTGACGGATTAACTCTGCATAGGTTTCAAGGGTCTCCTCAAGAGGAGTACTTTCATCATCAATATGTGACTGATATAAGTCGATGTAATCAGTTTGCAACCTGTGCAGTGAGTCATCAATAGCTTGCAGAATGTACGAACGAGAAAGCCCTTTACCGCGATCGCCCATATCATTACCAACCTTGCTTGCGATTATTACCTTGTCGCGATTGCGGCGCTGCTTCATCCATGAACCCAGGATCGTCTCTGATTCTCCGCCTTCATTGCCCTCAACCCACCTAGAATAGACATCGGCAGTATCAATGAAGTTACCTCCAGCCGCAATAAAGGCATCTAAAATCTCAAATGAAGTGGTTTCATCAATCGTCCATCCAAAGACGTTACCGCCAAAACATACAGGTGATACTTCTAGTTCAGAACGTCCGAGTTTACGTTTATCCATAGTCCATACAATACGTATTTACTACACTTTTTCTACTTTACCCGTTACATTGTAATCTCAGTTGCGATCGCTCATGGGAGTGCGGCATGACCAAAGGGTGCGATGCTTGAACTGCCCTGCAAGCGCGATCGCCTTTACAAAGATTTACGATAAATATAGAGTTAACTTCCTAGCAGCTAATGAGTACATATAGCGTTTTGAGCCAAACCCAACGCCAACGAGTCAGTGATGGAGAAGTTGTATCTATCTTGAGCGGTTGCGAATCCTCACAAGAGCAGCTGGTGCTAGTATTGCCACAATTAGGAGATTTTGACAGCCTTGAGTACGCTTGGTGGTTGCGACGAGATGCCAAACGCCTCCAAGCGCAAGGGATAGCAATCCGAGCCGTGGGAATTGGCAATCGCACTTCCGGTGAGCGATTCTGTAGTTATACTGGATTTCCGGCAGATTGTTTGTTTGTCGATCCCAGCGCTCAACTGCATCAAACCCTCAACCTGTATGAAGGTCTATCCCTCAAGCTACCTGGTTTATCGCCTGGAGCGAATGCTTGGCTCAACCTAATGTTGATGTGTGCTGGGATTGGTAGCCCCGGTACTTTGGCGGAAGTCTTTCGCGGATATAGGGGCGACGCAAGAGCACCTCAGTTAATTGGCGACTTTGAAATCGTTAAGGCTCCCCCTTTGCCCCCACTCAAAGGTTCATTCTTCAAATGGGCTGGAGGCAAAGGTTTTCAGCGCCCTTTTGAGTTAGCCACTTTGCGATTGCGAAATATGGGAGAAGTGCTAAGTAACTGGAAGACATATGTTCCCAATGCTGCCTATCTTACCCAACGAGGAGCAACTTTTCTGTTTGATGCTCGTGGAGAATTGCTTTACGAGCATCGAGACCGCGCCATCCTTGGTTTTGCTGCTGATATGAGTCATCCCCTCTCTTTTCTCACAAGTGGAGCGAGCGATCGTTCCAGTACAGAGAGTAATAATTAGTACGATTTAGGAAGTGTGATGACTGACGCTGCTACCCATGCGATACGCCTTCCCCAATAGTATACAAGCCAAAGATAGGAAAATAGAAAGCGGTTTGAGAAGCGGTTTATAAATGCGATGAAAATTGTCAAAATTACTCGGAATGATTTGAATGAGTGGCTAGAGATGGCGTTGAAATTATGGTCAAATGACTCGGTTGAAGAAATGCAGATGAGTCTGTTGGAGATTCTTACATCGGAGCGCTGTGAATCATTTCTAGCTAGAAATCATGATGGAGAAGCAATTGGATTTATGAATCTTTCTCTTCGATCTGATTACGTTCCTGGTGCTACTCACAGTCCCGTTGCATACGTGGAAGGAATTTACGTCAAAGATGAGTATCGAAAGCTTGGTGTGGGCAAATCTTTAATTAAGTATGCCGAAGAATGGGCACTCGAACATGGGTGTGCAGAACTAGCCTCAGATGCTTTAGTGGAAAACCAAGAAAGTTATGAGTTTCATACTCATGTTGGATTCCAAGAAGTGGAGCGAATCGTCACTTTTATCAAGCAATTACCTTCAAGAGAAATTAATTTGTAAAAGCTTGAGTACCATCTTGAAAATCCCCAATGCTTAGTTCAAAGTGGGGTCTATAGACGTACAGATGTTACCTTAATTACATTTTTTTCAAAGAGTCGAACTCACCTTAAAAATTATTAAGCCGACGACGATATTGATGTAGCAACAAAGCCGCTCCAGTAACACCCAGGCCGACTAACGTAGTTGTAGCTGCTGGTTCTGGAACTCTTTGAGGAGTCCGTATAGAGAAATTTAGTACTGCTACACCCCTAGAGGTTAAGGGTCCATCAGTTGAACCTGGAGTCAGCCTGTCTTCTTGGGTAAAAGTTATTAAGCCTGTAGCGTTCTCGAATATACCTGTTCCACCAGTGACGTTTATGATGCCACCACCTACAATAGTTTGTTGAACCAGATCGATGACAGCGCTATCGCTTGCTCTTCCAAATAACTCGTTAGAACCACCAAAGTAGCGATCGCCACGAAGGTTACCTTCTATGCCAAATACCGATGGATCTGCATCAAATGTGCTGAATATTTGGGTTCCCCGCTCCTCAAACCGCCCGTAAGTTCTGCTATCAAAGTTAGTTAATCCGAAAGGGGCTCATAGAGCGGGTTTCAGCCTTCATCTTAGTAGTTCATTTGTTCGCGTTGAAAGGACTGGGTGGGCACTGCCCACCATTTCATCTTGTGCGATATCGTTATTTGATATTGGTAAGGGGTAGCAACTGTTAGCTGATTGCTACCCACTTCTACCCATTGTTAGTCGTCTTTGGGTAGCTCTGATATGAGTCGCTCGACAAAACCTCTTAATTGCTCAAGCCAGTTGGGAACTGCCTTGAGTTTCTCCCATTGACATGCATCAACCTTTAAAGCAAATAGGTTTGCTTGTGTTAGGTTCATCCCCATAGGGCAACGCACCAAGGTTATGATTTTTTGAAATGGTATTGACATCTCCTACACATATCAATAGACTAATATACCTAGCACGTTGAAAGGTCGAATCAATGCCTCAAGTTTATCAAACTTATGTCACTCAAATTTCTAATAATTTGTCTGGGGAAATATTTGCTCTTGATATGTTGGAGCAATTTTCACCTAGAGCAGCATCCATGTCACAAATGGTATTAGCTGGCTTACAAAGTGACATGAAAAAAGAAAAACTTAATTCTCTAATTCAAAATACATTTAACGTAAATAAACGTTACGCTAATAGTGTTATTAGTTTTGTCACTGGGGAATTAGACTCAGCTAAAAAATCTTACAAAGAACATCTTGAGATATGGGATGCCAAAATTAAATTAGTTAAGCAAGAGACTGAAAAGTTAAATAAAAGACTCAAAGCTCATAGGGAATACGCCTCCGCAGTTGAAAAATGTAACTTAGCAATTAAATACCCACAAAAAACTAAAACTGGGAAACTAAAGAAACTGCCCCCTTTAAGTAAAAAGCCTGACTTTGATAACGCCTGCCCTATTAACGGCAACCCTCATGGCAAGACTTACTTGCAACTAGCTAAACAACAGTTACATCAAAAGAAGCGTCAACTTAGGATGTATCTAGATCGCAAGTCTAGAGTGCTTCAGGGTGGTGTCAAGGTAAATTTGGGGAATTTGGGGAAAGTGGCTTTTGTTGGTAGTACCAACGAAACTAACAGTAATCAAATATGTCAGCTAATTCCAGATGTTATTCCACAGTTAAAAATTCGTGTTCCTTATTTTCTAGAAGAAACGTTTGGCGAATATGTCACGTTACCACTCTACAAAATTAATCATCATGGTTATGACAAGATAGTGACTGCTTGGGCATTAAACAAGGCTCTCACTTATGTGTTTAGCAAAAATCAAAAAGGGAAGTGGGTAGTAGCTATTACCTGTTTAGTAGATTTTGCTATTACTAGTAACGATAAATCTTTTGGATGCATTGGCTTAGATATAAATCCTGGAGCTGTTGGCTGGTGTGCTACTAATCGTCATGGGAATCCAGTAGCATGGGGAAAAATTAATTTAGATTTACACTCATGTTCTACAGAACAGACGGAGGCACGATTAGCTGAGGTAATTACAGAAATTACTCAGAGAGCGCTAGCTACCAAAAAGCCAATTGTCATTGAGAAATTAGATTTCTCTAACAAGAGGAAACAATTTTCAAGCAAGCGCAAGTATAATCGGATGTTATCAGGTTTTGCTTATGCCAAGTTCAAAGAATTGTTAAAAGCTAGATGCTTAAAACTAGGCATCAAAATTATAGACGTGAGTTCCAAATATTCCTCTGTTATTGGCGTTGTCAAATATATGAAACGCTATGGTATGGGAAGCGATAGCGCCGCAGGTTTAGTTTTAGCGCGTCGTGGGATGAACATTTACTATGAGAAACTGCCAGCAAGATACGCCTTGCAGACTTCGATTCAACCCGAACCTCGTAAGCACGTCTTTGCACACTGGCAGCGATTCCATAAGCATTACTTGAAGCTAGGTTCTCGTAATGCTTGGTTTAGTACACCTACTCTCACAGGGTCTGCGGGTGATGGCTTGGTGAACACCGGAAATCTTGGGTTTTCAAAGCTTCAGCACAAGCATGGGAGTCCAACTCCCAATCCGTCTGTGAAGGCGTGAATCCTTCAAGGTAGGAGGAATTGACTGCTATTCCTCCGGTTTGTCCAGCATTATCCACTTGTGGGTAATTTTGGGTAAACTTTATCGAGCGGTTTGGGCGATTCTTCCATTCCAACAATACATCAACGTTTTTCTTACAACCTCCTACCCATCGCTTATCTCCGTTCACTGTATTTCTACCCAATTTATCCCCGATTTCTACCCGGTTTGCCAATTATTGTAAACAAAATAAGAACAAATCAGTCTAATTCCTCTTGCACACCACTTTTTGATTCTTGCTACAAAGCAAGAATCAATTTTTAATTGAATGTTCCTAGTTCATATCAATTTTCTGTAAACTTGCCCTTAATATAGAGCCATCAATAATGACTTATTCGTAACTAATAACTCAACTATGAATTACAAATTACGAATTATCAAGTAGGTGTTGATATGGCATTATATCTTAGCTTTTGAACCTAAATCTCAGATAATAATGCAATTACCCCCACACCGCCGTTTGTCTTGTTCCGGTATTACCCATCATTGGGCTGACAGTTTCTATGGAGCGTATGTATCAAATTAAGTTAAATCTTTAAAACGTGGTCTACGGCGATATTGGTACAGCAAAAAGGCACCCCAAATAACACCCATACCAATAAATGTAGTAGTCGTTTTTGGTTCTGGTACTGTTTGTACTGGAAATACTTGGAAAGAACCAGTTAGCGTTGCTTTCGCTCTAGTCGGAACCCTTGGATCGAGACTAATAGTATCAACTTCAGAAAAAGCTAACGTACCAGTAGCGGCTTTAAATAAACTACGATTACCTTTCCCGAACCAGCTGTAGCAACTCCTCAGTAGATATCTTGCCACTCATATCCGCACCTTCCAACATACTAAAGCCTTTTAAGCCTTTGATTTTCATCATTTATCCTTCATACTTCAGCCTTTATGTACTAGTCTTGTCAATCGCTTGTGTTTGATGTAATATAAAATACCTTAAAAAGGTAACCTAAAAGTACGCAGTACTCTTATAGAGTGCGATCGTCGATTTTTGGATTCAATGGACACAAGTTCCCCTAGTAGTCACAGTAGTCATCTCCCAAGCGCTGGGTGAGTTTGTCTCCCAGGGTTTGGGAGACATTAGGAGGTTTTTTATGCTCACCTGGGAAGGACGTGCTGCACTGTCAAGCATTGCTGATTTAAACCAGCTAAAAGTTGAACTGAATCGTTTGCCTGCTGTTGATGTGGGAGACTACATTGTCGGACAACCCACGGAAAAAAGAGCGATCGCATTTCGCTTGCTAAACAAAGACCAAGCCATCGCTGTTTTTGAATACTTACCCTCTGAAGTCCAAGAAGAACTGATTGAGGCACTTCACGACACGCAAGTTTGTCAGATTGTAGAGGCAATGAGCCCGGACGATCGCGTCGAGTTGTTTGATGAGTTACCTGCTAAAGTTGTCAAGCGTCTGTTGCAACAACTTAGCCCGGAAGAAAGGCAAGTGACAGCAACAATTCTCGGCTATCCTGAAGGAACAGCTGGGCGGGTGATGACAACAAAATATGTCCGGTTGCAGCAAGGCTTAACTGTCGGCGAAGCCTTAAACAAAATTCGCCGCCACGACGAAGACAAGGAAACAATTTACTACGCCTACGTTACCGATGAGAACCGCAAGCTTGTGCGGGTTGTTTCGCTGCGCCAGCTTTTGTTTACCTTTCCTGAAGTTTACGTTAGAGATGTTGCCAGCGATCGCGTTGTCAAAGTTAGAACGGAAACCCCCCAAGAAGAAGTAGCTCAGTTAATGAAGCGTTATGACTTGATAGCACTTCCGGTGGTAGATCGCGAAGATAAACTGGTGGGGATCGTGACAATTGACGATGTGGTGGACATCTTAGAGGAGGAAGCAACTGAAGATATTCAAAAACTAGCGGGTGTGAGTGGTGGTGATGAAGCCGCCCTGTCACCTCCCCAGGTCACCCTCCGCAAGCGTTTTCCCTGGCTATTGGCTAATATTGGCTTGTACGTTGGAGCCGCAAGTGCGATCGCACCATTCCAACAGGTCATTTCCGTAGTGCCAGTTTTAGCAGTGATCATGCCCATTTTATCCAATACCAGTGGCAATGTTGCCATTCAAGCTTTATCTGTAACAGTACGGGGGTTGGGAGTAGGAGAAGTGACACCTAAGGATACCTTCAAGATTCTGCGTAAGGAAATTTTGGCAGGATTGGGAACCTCTATAGGATTGGGTTTATCCTTAGGTATACTGTCTTTGATTTGGTCTCCTCCCCAAGAACGATGGGTAGCAATTGTTGCAGCACTCGTCATGGCTGTTAACGTGTTTGTAGCAGCCAGTATGGGTACGGTGCTACCTATGTGCCTCAAAAGGTTAAAATTAGACCCCGCATTGATTAGCGGACCGTTGTTAACTACGTTATTGGATGCAGTCGGATTTCTGACTTTCCTGACGCTGATTTCAGTGGCGTTGAAGGTGTTTCGTTGAGATTAGCCGCATCCCCAGCCCTTCTCCTTGAAAGAGAAGGGAGTTAGCTAAAGTTCCGATTTAAAAACATCCCCTCCTATTTCCCAAATTAACCCGTTAGGCATAATTGCCTCCGTTAGGTCAGCACTTGCCAAATTAGCACCCTCAAGTTTAGCCCCCGTTAAATTTGCATCGGCTAAATAAGCACCTCTCAAGTCTGCATTTCTCAAATCTGCGCCTGTTAAATCTGCACCTCTCATATCGGTACTTCTTAAATCCATACCTCTCAAATCTGCACCTCTGAGGTTGCAGCCGATACAGCGTCGGGCTTGTCGTAACTGTCTAATATCATCTGTATTGATTGCGGAAGGTATGTTAATCATATCTGGCTTCATAGTTACAGGTTCCACAGCAGCCTTATGACTGATAGAAAAGATCGCGATCGCACTCAATATGATTAAGCTTATAAGGGAAACTCTAGCTGTTTTTAGTGGCAAACTGGGTGGTAAAGTGCCAATGGAATTGATAGATTTGAGAAGACACAAAGCGGTATTAGCATTGTCTAAGCGTTCCTGTGGTGATGGTGCGACCATTTTCTCCAACCAACAAACCAACCGCAAATCTACTTGCGGTATTAGGGCTTTTAGGTTAATGCGAAAATTATCGTCAATTAAGTTGCCAACCTGAGTTGATTTTGTTTGAGTTAGCAAGCAGATAAGAGTCACTCCCAGGCTATATAAGTCAGAAGCAAGAGTCAGTTGTCGCCCAAACAGCGCTTCTGGTGGCATAAATCCTAGTGTACCTTTGACAGTGCTGCTAGCTGCTAAATTTTCACCCCCAATTCTCGCCAGCCCAAAATCAACTAAATAGACATTGAGTTGCTCATCAACCAAGATATTTTCCGGTTTAATATCTCGATGAATAATTGGCGGAACTTGTTGTTGTAAGTAAACTAGAACTTCAAGAACAGCGATCGCAATTTGCTGAATATTCTCAATTGTAAAATGCCGTGGTTGTGCTAAGGACTGAGCATTTTTGTATTCTTGTACCAAGCAAAAACCGCAATCGGTTTCAAAGGAATCAAGATACTTGGGAATTCTCGGATGTTTCAGTTGCTGTAGTAGGGCAATTTCTTGCTGCAAAGCCTCATACCCAGACCAACTTGCTCCAACCTGAGCAAATTGAAATTGCTTGATAACAACAGGTTGCTGAGTTTGGAGACTAATTGCTTGATAAGTAACTCTTCCGCCACCAAGGTTGTATCCTAATTCTTTTTCTACTAAATAACCCTGCTGAGAAAAATCAGGAAATTGGTTGGCATTAGAATTGAGTGAGGAACCGGGCGTTTGGTTCAAAGATTCCATAAACTTACACTTATTTTAAGGTTTTACTTTTTTCAACTAGGCGGATAAACTCTGCGCGATAACCTTCCAAATCAGTTCCCTGGGACTGACGCGCCAGTTGTAAAACATTATCAAAAGTTGTTGTGCCTTTATAAGGTGAATTTTTCAGAAGCATTCCAAATGCAGCTACAGAAGAGGCAAATTTAAAGTTTGTTGAGGCGTCCTCTAATTTTACCCCTCGGTCATTCACAGGATAAGTTAATACTTGAGACGTTGATTCCTGGGGTTGTTTGTAGCGTAGTTTAACCATCATCATTTCATTATTGCTAGATGCCCCTGGCTGAAGATTTTTTTGTTGATATTTCAACCCATCCACATTGGGTAAGGGTATATCACTTTTCACTCCCGTAGGAATGATTTCGTAAAGTGCTGTTACAGAATGCCCTGCACCCAATTCACCTGCATCTTTTTTATCATCATTAAAGTCCTGGTTTTTTAGCAATCGGTTCTCGTAGCCAATCAAACGGTAACCTTGAACTTTCGCCGGATTAAACTCTACTTGAAGTTTGACATCTTTGGCAATTGTCAAAAGCGTTGCTCCCATTTCTTTAACCAGAACCTTCTTGGCTTCAAGTAAATTGTCTATATAAGCGTAATTCCCGTTTCCCTTATTAGCCAGTTGTTCCATTTTGGCATCTTGTAAGTTGCCCGTACCAAGTCCAAGAACAGTTAAGAAAATTCCTTGTTCCCGTTCCTTCTCAATGAGGTTTACCAATTCTTCCTCACTGGAAACACCAACATTGAAATCGCCATCTGTTGCTAAGATAACACGGTTATTACCTGAGTTTAGAAAATTTGCCTTAGCAATTTTATAAGCAAGTTGAATACCTTCACCACCTGCAGTTGAACCACCTGCATCTAATTGTTCTATGGTGTCAAGAATTTTGTCTTTCTGAGAACCTGGTGTTGGTGGTAAAACTAGACCTGCATTTCCAGCATAGACAACAATTGCTACTTTGTCGGACTCTCTCAGTTCATTCACAAGCAGACGCAATGCTGATTTTAGCAGTGGTAATTTGTTTGGTTCTGCCATCGAACCGGAAACATCTAACAAAAATACAAGATTGTTAGGAGGCAGATTTTCTGTAGAGATTCTTTTAGATTGCAAACCGATTTGGACGAGTTTGTGTTTCGGATTCCAAGGTGCATCTGAAACTTCTGTAGTCACGGAAAATGGTTTGTTGCCATCTGGTTGGGGATAATCGTAAGTAAAGTAGTTGATCGTTTCCTCAAGGCGGACTGCATCTGGTGGTGGCAGTTGGCCCTGATTGATGAAACGCCGGATATTACTGTATGAGGCAGCATCTACATCAATCGAAAAAGTAGAAAGGGGATTGACACTGACACTTTCAAAGGGATTTTCTTCATTGTGTTTGTACCCTTCTTGATTTTTATTCTCTTCGCGATCGCTCTGTTGAATTGTTGACGTCTGACTCAATAACGGAGTTCCCGTATTTGCTATAGGAGCTGTTAAGGGTTGAACTGGTGAGATTTGTGAATGGGCTGTCGGTGGAAGTGCAGGCATTTTAGCAGCCTGAGGTGCTGGGGGAGATGCACTGCCACCGGTTTGATGTTGACTGCAAGCAACTAAATTCCCCAGTAAAACTGCGATTCCAAAAACAACAAGTGTCCTGTGGGCGTGATTCATAAGTTCTGCTACGTTAGAGTCAGATATATAGTGAGGAAAGTGAGGCGAAGAGGCTTTCCTAGTTCTACAATTGGTATCTGGCTTTTTACTGGTTAGTTACAGAAAATGTAACGCCTAACAGTTATTACTGTGTTCCGTATCAAATCATTTGGAGGGAGCGCAGTTTTTGAGATGTTGGTGGTGCGATAAACTGGGTACAGCTTGCACCAAAGCGATCGCACTAATTTTACAATAAGTAAAGTTTTTGCTGACACTAATAAATTGCGATGAAACCACAACTAAAGATTGAGATAGCCCAGGAACCAAAGTCAGATGAAACTGAATTCATCTTTCAACAGCTACTCAAATTTAACAGTCGTTGTGCTGGCGAGGGCAATTTTCGGCAATTAGCGGTTTTCTTAAGAGATGTAAATGATAATTTAGTCGGTGGGTTAATTGGGTCAACCTATTGGCAGTGGCTGCATATTGATATTTTTTGGATACACGAATCTTACCGAGGAGAAGGTTACGGTACTTCCCTGATAGCTGCTGCGGAACAGGAAGCTGTCAAGCGTGGTTGTCAATACGCCCACTTAGAGACCTTTAGTTTTCAAGCGCCAGAGTTTTATCAAAAGCTTGGATACGTTGTATATGGAGAGCTACCAGACTTTCCAGCAGGGTACAAGCGACTCTCCTTAAAAAAAGTTCTCCAATAAGCAAAGAACAACCCGTTGATGCAGGAAGCATTGCCGCTAAAGACATTACGCCTTTGGAACTACCTCAAAAAGCTCGCCCATGCCACAGCCAAAAAAATCACATAGAACTGCTAAAGTATCCACATCATAACGCTTTACATTGTTGTCGCATAGTCCCCTGATAGCTGCGTTTGTTAGCCCTGTCTCTTGAGCCAGTGCAGATCTTGTCATTCCCTGAGCATCAATTAAATCTTGCAAGCGGCAACGAATCTTAACTTGGGACTGCTGCACAGCTTTTCTGTCGTCTCTTTTAGTGAATTTGGGTGGAACCGGAGAGCTCATTCGCACTA
Organism: Scytonema sp. NUACC21; assembly: GCF_054684315.1. Classification (NCBI taxonomy): domain Bacteria; kingdom Bacillati; phylum Cyanobacteriota; class Cyanophyceae; order Nostocales; family Scytonemataceae; genus Scytonema; species Scytonema sp. NUACC21. Next base: position 24,784 of record NZ_BAAFZH010000090.1, read on the forward strand.
CTGTCATACAAACTTCTTTACGTTTCTATTATCGATTACTAATTTTACAATTTTACCGAATAAATGTTATAATGGTTAAACGTTTAATTGCTAGGGAAAAAAATAATGAAGGCGAGCACCGCTGTTATTGGCGGAATCAAGCCAACGCCTTCAAAAAACAAAAGGATATATACTATGATGCCACAACTAAAAGCGATTGCAACAGACGAACAAACTATTGCTCAACGGGAATTGGACAAGCACGTTGAAGCCCAAGCCAATACCATAGCACCAGACACTGCCAGCCGTTCTTTTGATGGGTTAGCTCAATCTACCCAAAACATTCTGACTCATGCCTTAGTCCTGGCTCAACAGAAAGAGCATCTCTCAAGAACAGAGTATAGAAAGTTACTCAATGAATACGGTTGGAAAAATGAAGATAAGCGATACCTGAAAGTTGCTGCAGCTTTCAAGCAGTGTTCCCACGCTGATTTATCTCAAATCGAACCAGCCACTGTCTTTCGGTTGGCAAATAACCCCAAGAAGTACCAAAGCGTAATTAACCAGCTGCTGTATTGTGAGATAATTACCCAACAAACAGTTCGAGAGTTAATTGCCGAACAACGCCAGCCCAAGAAGCCGAAGTCAGAAAAGGCCAGTATTTGGCGTCGGACAAAGAACGGTGGGAGGTACTGCCAAATTCCACCAATTCACGAAGAGAACGAGCAAACTGGTACCACCCTGCAAAAAATGGTGGATGAGGAAGGATTGACCGTGCAGCAAATTATTGCTGAAGCCATAGCCCTGCGACAGGCTTATATTGAAGGACGCTTGGTGTATGTCGAGCCAGTCACTTCAGGGGATAGCGAAGAAGATTCAACAAGCTCTATCAATGGGATCTGCCCTCTGGGCAGGAGCGAAGCTATCGCAGATGGTGAAAATATTGAATTTGAAAGCAATTTTCAAGAGGAAGAATTACCAGAAAGCAGTTGTACTTTTGAGTCAGAACCCGAAAAAGATGATTCGCCCTTTTTGGATAAAACCGAACTCTCTCCTGTGGAGGTTTTAATTGAAACATTTAAAACTGCCACATCCTGGACGGAAATTAGGGATTCCCTTATAGAATATGGTGACTGCAAACATCTTGCATGGCACGCACTTACCCAAGAAGATAGAGAAAAAGTTTTGCAACTGATGCCACCTGGAGTGAAAAAACTCTCAGAAGCTAAAAAGGCAAAGTTGATTGTGGAATTTCAAGAAAAGTCGGATGGAATTTACTGGGTTCAACCTCAAGAATTGTGCGTTCCTAGAATAATTAGCGAGTCAAGACTTGATGACTTTTTGGCACAACTGCACCAAAATCCTTATTAGAGACTGCTAAATAAAAAATACTCAAAAATTTCTTGTGGTACGTCTGTCTCAGACGTTGTAGGTGGCGGGCGAGGACGCCCACCCCACAATATTGGTTAAGCCCAGTAACTACTAACCATTAACCACTAACAGCCCTAATAATTAGTTGTGTTTATTTACGACGACTTGCGTATCAAAATCTCAGTTTTAGCACGCAGAATCGAAAAATAAATCATACATACTCTACTGATTTAATTTGTAGCTTAATGATACCTTTTTATTAAATGTTTTAATTTTTAAAAAGATAAAGTTAAGAAAATCTTATCATTCAGCTATGCCGTGAAATAAGCTTGGATAGAATATGGGCGCACTTTGCAAAAGAATTCAGAAATATGGGTTATTCTACATCTTGGATTGGCAACACTTTCAGTAGAAATCGCAAGTGGGTGCAAATCAATATAGAAGCAATGTATGTTGCGCCCGATGGCACTGTTTATACGAATAGTATTTGGGATGAAGCAGCAAAAGAAGCTGGTATATACAAAAATGGGGATGTTGCCGGACAAGCTGCCGATTTACATGGTTGGGAACGTTTGGGTGGTAAGGCAGTTACAGCGAATTCGCGATACTTATTTGTAGGCATGTCGCAGGGTGCCGGTTCGGGAAAACCGGGTGAGGACTATCCACCCAAAGGAACGATTTGGCACTGCGTTCGACGCTACGACTTATCCGGTAAACAAGCGCCTTTCTCTGGTGGGCGTGGTTGGGATAAGACTATGGTCATTGTGAATACGAGTACTCCTGTCAGTGGATTAGCAGCAACGGACAAGGAGTTGTATGTGAGTGATAGCGCTGGTAACAGAATTGTTGTCTATGACGTTAACTCAATGAATCAACTCCGCAGTTTTTCTTTTTCACGTCCGGGACACATAGCTGTTGACCGACAAGGCAATCTTTGGATTGTCCAACAAAAGGTGAATTCTTCCCCTGCGGCTATTTTGCGGTATTCACCCCAGGGGCAACAGTTATCGGAACGAATTACTAATGTTGAGCTACCAACTGCGATCGCACTTGACAACCAAGGCAGATTACTTGTTGCAGACAATGGACCGCGCCAGCAAATTTTGATTTACAACATTAATGGTTCACCCTCACAGGTTGGCACTTTTGGGGCTGAACGCGGTGTTTATTCGGGAACTCCCGGTCAGATAGGAGATTTAAAACTTTACGGTATCACTGGAGTTGGTACTGATGCACAAGGCAATATTTATGTAGCTAATGATGGTTTTAATAACGCTGGGTCTGACCTAAGAAAGTTTTCTCCTAATGGTGCTATGCAATGGAGATTGTTAGGGTTGTGCTTTCTTGATACTGCGGATGCCGATCCTAGTTCTGATGGTCGCGATGTGTTCACCAAGGAAGAACACTATGTGATGGACTACAACAAGCCTGATGGTCAGCAGTGGACCTACGCTGACCATACCGTCAATGCCATTAAATATCCACAAGATCCAAGACTGCATACCGCGCCTACTGCTGTCTTCTTCCGTAGAATCCAGGGTAGACCGTTTATGTACTTGACAGATATGTACAATAGTTGGATGCAAATATACCGTTTTGCACAAAACTCCGAAGGTTGGACGGCTATCCCAAGTGGTCTTTTTGTAGGCACTCCAGCAGATCCTAACAAGTCTTTTTTTAATAAAGGGGATTGGCCTCCAAACCAACCCAAAACAGGTGAGTGGATTTGGCGTGATGCCAACGGCAATGGTGCATTCGATCCGGGTGAATATGATACCAACAGGGACGATGTTTACATCGGTGGTTGGTGGGTAGACAGTCGTGGTGATGTGTGGAAGGCTATACGCACTGCTAATGGTATTCGCCATTACCCTCTCCAAGGTTTTGATGGCAGTGGCAACCCTATCTATACTTATGCATCAATGAAGAAAATAGCCACACCAAGCTTCATCATTGACTTGCGTAGAATTGAATATTTCCCAGAGACAGACACCATGTATTTGACGGGGTTTACTAGAGAAAATCCCCCACCCTACGATGACGCCAAAATTGTTGGTTCAGAACTGGCGCGTTTTGACAATTGGAGCAAAGGAAACAGAAATCCTGCTTGGAGAACTACACTACCTGTAGATAGACGTCCTGCCGAGAAGCAAACTATTTACCCAGCTGCAATTAGCGTTGCAGGGGATTATGTATTTGTTGCTACGGTAAAAACAAAGCAAGTCTATGTTTACAGAACATCCAATGGTTCACAGGTGGATATCATGACACCCGATCCAAATGTTGAACCAGAAGCTGGTTGGGTAGATGTTCCCTATGGTGTCCGGGCTTTCCGTCGTTCAAATGGGGAGTACTTAGTCTTTTTGGAAGAAGACCACCGTGGTAAAGTTTTGCTTTTCCGTTGGAGACCGTAGTACGCTCAATTGTAAGGGCGCAAGACCGCCGCGCCCCTACGCCCTACCTTTACCAAATTTTTGCCATCCGCAAAACGAATCCTGGTAGCTCTGGATCTCCACTCACTGTTTCGGGGTTATCTAAAATTTCAGGTTCTTGATTGGGGCGGTAGATGTAAACTTTTCGGTTTTTGCGATCGATTAACCAACCAATAAAGGCACCATTAGCAATGTATTCCTGCATTTTGTCTTGCAATCCACTGAGGGTATCGCTTGATGAGCGGAACTCAATCACGAAGTCGGGACAAATTGGTGCAAATGAGGCTTTTTGTTCCTCAGTTAGAGCATTCCATCGCTCCAATTTGATCCACGAAGCATCAGGGGAACGGGTTGCCCCATTGGGCAGGGTAAATCCTGCACTAGAGTCAAAAGGCTCGCCCGTTCCATCTTGTTCTGCCCAGTTTCCCAGTTGTACGGCAATCTTGAAGTTGCGGTTGCCTGTATCTGAAAATGCTGGTGGCATGATGATGACTTCCCCACTGACAGTACGCTCGATTCTCAAATCGCAATTGGCTTGACAGAATTCGTAGAACTGTTCGGTGGTCATCAATTTGATAGAAGGAATATTGACCGTTAGTGGGACGCTTTCAGTTTGAATTAATAGCGTCGTCATGTTTTATCCCTCGTTTTGTTGGAGAGTCTCATCAGTGCCAGCAGGCTATCTTAAGTTTACACCTTTAGCGGTAAACACCGTCATTTATAGGAAAGAGACTTTAAAAACCACCAATGGAGTTGCTGTCACCACTACCGAAGGATGGATTGGTGGGGTTCACACCACCAGCAAATATGTTCCAAAAGTTGTCTCCAGCAAAGGGATTACCATTGTAGGCTAGGCTATTCATATCAGTAGAAGAACTGCCCATCATAAAGGGATTTTCACCTTCACCAAACGCAGAGCCGCCAATATTACCGAATATGTCCTCAGGTCCGTTTACACCTTCTATGTCAAGCAAGCGATCGAAGGGACCAAGATTTATTTCATCCATGTTATTTATCCTCTTTTGTATCTGGAACTGGTTTCCTTACATTGACGGTAACCCTGATGTTTGGCGATCGAGCTACCATAATTCTTTGATTATTTGACTTTTTTTTAGGAGAAGCTATTATTAGGAATTCAGTAGGTCGCTATAAAAAAAGGTAACTGGAAATGGTCGTCCTTTGTCATTTGTCATTAGAAAATACGTAGGTTGGGGAGCCACTGCGTGTGGGGGTTCCCCCCATTGAAGCAAGTGGCGTTTGAGGAACGAAACCCAACACAGACAAGCATTTGTTGAGTTTCTCCACAGTTGATAGGTGTCAAAATACATAAGTGCTTTTATTCCTACCCACCTATTTAGCAATACAAACTTAGCCATTTTTTAAACATTATTTTTTATATTACTTTTGGTAGAAGAATTGTTATTTAAATTGATTTAGTCATTTTCACCTATTAGATAGTAACAACCGTAGGGCATTGCCCACAACTTAACATTACTAAGTATTAAGCACTACAAAAAACAGTCATTTTATGTTGAAAAGATACTAAGCTCTTAACATAAAATTGACGCTCGAGCAATTTTCCATCTGTAATAAACCCACACTAGGGAAGTACGTCCAATGCCAGTGGTAGGTATAAGAACAAGTCTTGAAAATAAAAGAAAACTGTCTGCATTTAAATAAGGTACTGCGAATTGCTAAGCGATAGCTTCGCTCCTGCCCAGAGGGCAGATCGCACATTTCAAACCCCCAAGAGCACTCGATCGGGGAGTTGAGGGGAAACCTTATGTAGCCAACGTTTAGCAAATTGATATCAACCTGTCACTTATCAAAGATGAGGCTTCATGGACCCAAAACAATTAAGTCAAGAACTACGTGAAGGAAACAACCCCCATATGACCCGTCGCCGATGGATTATCGGTTTGTCTGCGCTTGGGGGTTCAATGGGACAAATTGTTTCGCTTTACCAAACAGGGATTGTCAAACACCTACCCGATCCGCCAGTACCCATATTTGATGCAGACCGTGTTGACGCATCCAACTACGCCTACAGCAGATTCAACTCACCTGATGGTCCGATCATGGTGCTAAATTATGCCATCACAGGCTGGTTGGCTGCAGCTGGTGGTTTAGATCGCGCCCGGAAGAACCCATTGTTACCAATTGCAATGGGCATTAAGATTCTAATTGATACGATCGCCTCTGCCGAGTTGGCGCGTGAAGAATGGGCAGAAAACAAAGCTTTTTGTGAGTACTGTCAAGTTGCAACTGTTTGTTCGATCGCTTCTTTAGTCCTTGCAGCACCAGAAGTACTTGCTGCAACCCGTGTTCTGCTTAGTCGTCGCAATAAGAACGCTGAAGTCAGCAGCAATACGTAGAGCGCTTCAATGTTTATGTGTCAGGGCTGTCATGCGTCCTCACGTAAACCAGTTTAATCAAATATTATTCTCTCTCTTTGGCGCTGGTGAGGCAGTTGAAACCATAGAATTGGTTTTCACATCACTGGTGCCTTTCTTTTGTAGTTTATCCCTGTGGCTAAAACCACTGATTAGCTCCTCTTATGGATACTATTTATCTTGATAAGTCAAGCGGTTTTGATACTTTATAACAATAATGTTAAATTTATTTACATAAATTAATAAATAAGGAAAAGAACTATGTACACAACTGTTAACGAAGACGGCGTTCTTAACAACTACCCAACCGAAACAAAAATGCAGTTTGCTGAATACCCTGCCATTTGGGAACAGCGTCAATATGTTATTCAAGGCGTGTTTGCTACATTACTTGTCGCTACTCTCGTTCTGGTTGCTTTTGCTGCTAGTTAAGACGAGTAGATTTGCTTCAAACTTCAATCGACATTTGGGCTTCTTTTTCTGACCCTGGCTTGATGGCTGGGGTTTTTGCATTGGAAGTGTTAAGGTAGTTGTTCAAGATAACGGCTCACTGCATACTAGTCGTCTGTCACGCCAAAAATGGAAACGCTGGGAGAAACAAGGATTGTTCAACTTAGCAATACTTAACAACAACATTGTTACAATACAAATGTTTGTAAAAGTTGTAATTCTTAACTGCATAAATATTTTTTCCTTAATGTTAGCAAAGTTGCGATCGCAACGCGCTGCTTGTTCTATTGACCCACGCAACAAGTCAAACATCATAGTGGTAGACTGCGTTAACTCATCTGTCCTCAACTATTTTCCATTCATCAATGTTCCAAAAAAGTGACCCTAAACTAGAATATTTAATTGACTTAATGCGAGCACGCACTGCTTGAAACGACATGGGATTGACCAGACAAAATATGGGCAATTGTTCCGCAACAATTTGCTGAAATTCAGCATAAATAGCTTTGCGCTTGTTTTCATCTAGTTCTTTAACTCCAGCGGTAAAAAGAGTATCTATTTCCTTCTCCCAATCAGAAACTACCCACCCTTTGAGAAGTGGTTCTCCTGCTTGCGAACCTTGGTTGAATTGATGAAATGAACCTTGACTAGTCCAAAACAATGATAGAAGGTTAGGTTCTACATCTGCACCAGGAACGCCAAAAGCACCTACATAACAATCCCAGTCTCGATAAGAAAGCAACTTTTGCAGTACAACATTAAAGCTAGTCACCTGCAACGCTGTTTTAATACCAATTTGACTTAAGTCCTGTTGAATTTGGACGGCGGCATCTATCCGAGACCGATCTTCTGATTTCACCATAATGTTAAACTGTACCCGATTGCCATCGGAATCTACCAATTCTTTTTGAGAATTGTAGCTAAAACCATTCTTTAACAATATTTGCTTTGCCTTCAAAGGATTGTAATCGTAAACTTTTAACCCAGCTGCGGGTGATAAGTAATAAGGGCTATGCACTGCTATGGGCGAATGTTGCACTTCACCTAGCCCTTGATAGATATTAGTTTTCATCGGCATATACTTCTGACCGAACATTTGCCCCATTTTCCAGGTAAGGGCTTTGTTCATAGCTGCACCCATCGGTATTTTGTCTACAAAGCCCGAGTAAACACCCATAATTGAGAGGATGCCGCCTTTGCGACAAGCCAAAATCATTTCCCGCAGCACGTGGGGTCGGTCAGTTTCTAGCCTCACTGCTTGCTTGGCTTCATCGTAGAATCCTTCTACACCCATGCCGTGTGCTTCCAGTCCAACGGCATCAATACAGGCGTCAGCCCCACGTCCACCCGTCATTTCTTTGAGGGCGTCGCCAGCACTGACTTCCTCGTAGTTGATAGTTTCTGCATTGGCGAATTCCTTAGCCATCTGTAGGCGTTCGGGAAAACGGTCGATCGCGATTACCCGTTCTGCACCCAACATATAAGCGCTTTTCATAGCGAAAAGCCCTACAGGACCGCAACCCCAAACTGCTACGGTATCTCCAGGTTCAATATTGCACATTTCTGCCCCCATGTAGCCAGTGGGGAAGGCATCGGAAATGGGCAGTATTTTTTCATCTGGAATGCCTTCTGGAACCTTAACAGCACCGTAGTCAGCAAATGGTACTCTGACGTAATCTGCAAAAGCTCCTGCATAGCCCCCAAAAGCATGGGAATAACCAAAAATTCCCGCTGTACCGAACCCAAATAGCTTATCGTGTATCCAACCATTAGGGTTGGAATTATCACAAAGCGACCACTTTTGTTGTTGGCAGTAGTGGCATTGACCGCAGCCAATGATTGAAGAAACTACAACGCGATCGCCCTTTTTCAATTTCTTGACTTCACGACCCACATCAACGACTTCCCCCATAAACTCGTGACCAATAATGTCACCTGCTTTCATCGTGGGGATATAGCCATCATAGATATGTAAGTCAGAACCACAGATAGTTGCTGATGTAATTTTGAGAATGGCATCACGCGGGTTGAGAATTGTTGGATCTGGTACATTCTCTACCCGCACATCATTAGCACCGTACCAACAGACTGCTTTCATTAATCATTAGTCCTTAGTCATTAGTCATTAGTCATTGGTCATCAGTCATTAGTCATTAGTCATTAGTCTTTACAAATGACAAAGGACAAAGAACTAGCGACGCCCAGAGGGCTGACCTTCGGTTGTGGCAATTTCGCCTGCTGCCATCAACATCTTGAAACGGCGCAAATCATCACCAATTTGCTGTTCTGGTTCTTCGCCGAAGAGTTTAGCGAAAGCTGCTGTTAGCGCCCCGCCTGGTGGGAAATACTCAATAACGACCTTGACCTCAGTACCGCGATTACCAGGTGCTTTCTTAAAGCGGACGAAACCAGAGTTATCAATATCTGCTCCTTCCACTGAAGCCCAAGAAATAAAAGTATTTTCCCGGTCTTCCAGAATCTCTGCATCCCATTCCACACTTGCGCCTAGAGGTGCAGTGGCAATCCAGTGAGAACGCTTTGCATCGTACACCTTCACGGATTTGAGATGCTTCATAAATTTGGGCAGGTTTTCAAAGTCATGCCAGAAACGGTAAAGTTCTTCTGCTGGCTTATTAATAGTCACTGTCTTTTCAACTTTGATACCTTGTTGACCCATGCCTATTGCTTGCTGTGCTTGCTTAATCGTGCTTTGTTTTGTTGCACCCTGATAGATCAGACCGCCACCGGCTGCAGCCATCAACACTCCCCGAAGGGAACGTTGACTTAAACCCATTAATACCATTGCACTACCGCCCAGTATTGAAGCCCATCGTTCAGTTTCACTAGCTTCAGTCTGACCTTGGCTCTGCTTATTTTCCGATATTGATTCCACTTTATTCTTCTCCTTTTTCTACAAAAACGAACCATCAAGGCACAAAGTCCCCCTCCTGAACCTTTTCCTAACGCTGTCTTTGCACCTATGGTTCGTTCCACAAAAACCTTACATCGTTACCGCTGCCCCTGTAGTGGGCTTCGCAGGCTTGACTTCTGCACCCATCCGCGTCCGATACATATCTACAAGTTGCTGCTCGTACATCAGTAGGTCGTTGTGGATTTGTGTAAAAATAGCAGTAGACACTGGGTCAGTTGTTGCTACTATCAGATTGCCAACATCACCTATGCCAGTTTGCACATCACCTAAAGCGCTACGCAGTTGGTATATATCATCACTTCCAGTCAGGGCAGTTTTTACTTTTGCATATTGGTTGGCGATATTTGCTGTCAAAGAAGGCTTCTCACCCAATTGATCCAGACGTGTTTCCAACATTTGGATATGGCGCTGTTTGTTGCCAATCATCTGTTCAAAGACAGATTTAATACGTGCATCCGATACTTTCTGGGCGTAGTTATCCAATGCTTCCAAAGAATAACGTTCACCAGCAAGGGCTGTATTCAAAGCTTTGGTAATATCACCCTTGGTGGAACCACCCCAAGCATCAGCCAGTTTCCACCACTCGGCTGTTATGTCTTGCTCATTTGGCAACGCTGCATCTTTACCACCATAGCCCAAACGACTTAACACCGCAGTCGTGAAAATTGCAACGTCTCCAGGATGACGCGACGTAATTAAATTTCCGTCAACCACTAAAGACTCATCTCTATAATTGGCACCCGCATTAATTATGTCTTTGCGAATGGATTTGTAGCCAGTGGCTTGTTTACCTCTGAGCAAGTCAGCTTCTATTAATACTTGTGGTCCGTGACAAAAAGCAGCGACTATCTTTCCTTGCTGCATAGCTTCTTGCACAAACTTGATTGTATTGTGGTTAAGGCGCATATAGTCAGGAGCCATACCCCCAGGAATCACCACGGCATCAAACTCAGAAGCCATTGCCTCAGCTGTGGTACCATCGGGTTGTTTGGCAAGTTTACCTTGCTTGCCTTTGTAGGTTTCGTTCATGCGAGAACCTAGGACAACAACTTCCATTCCCGCTTGTTTGAGCGCATTATAAGGAACTTCAAATTCTCTATCCTCTACATAATTCTCAATCAGGATAGCAACTCTTTTTTTCCCAGAATGATTGTTATACTGTACCATTGATTTCCTTGTAACCTTTAATATGAATAATTTTTATGAGGCTAAGGGCTAATTGGAATTTTTCCATTAGCCATTAGCCCTTAGTATTAAGCAGGTACTTCGCTAGTTGGTGAACTGGGAAACAACTCTGCATAATCGTTGGAGAAATTAGCCTGAAAATCTTCAAACTCACCCGGTGTTACAGCGTTTCTCAAAACTGCAAAGACAGCGCGGATATGCATTGCAGCTGCGACTGGATCTGCTCCCTCTTTTTCACTCACGCGGGAAATAAACTCCTGCATTGAAAACGTTTGACCGTTTTCACCCTCACGTCCGCGCAAACACTCACCCAGTTCTTGTGGTAATTGCGATGCTAAATCTTTTGCCTCGTCTCCAACTATCCGCTCTCTGATGGTTTCTAGTGTTGCACGAGTTGCGCGTTCTGCGTCTTCACGAGAATTCAACTGAGCAACACTTTGAACGTGTTTGATAAACTCACCATATTTCATTGTTTGCCTCCAATACTTTCAACAAAATTTTGACTGAATAGGCTTTGATTTTTTATATAAGTTTTTTTATTCTATTTTTTTTACTTAATTTCCATCTATTATATATAGTGATTTTAGAAAATAGTTAGGAATCATGATTTGGGAATTGGTTATTAGTAAATAAACAAGCTCCCAAGTCATAAATCCTAACTCCCTTATCACTCGACCATGAATTCATGATTCTTATTGTTACGCTTAAATCGCTCCTTTTGCTTCGTTCTTTGGGGATATATGTTTTTTATTTCTAAAGTGATACATTAAATTTTATGGATTTTTTATAATTAAGAATATCTTGGCAGTCAACAATGGTACCAAAAAAAAGTAATTATGAGTGAAAACAGGGGTTCCGATAAGAAAACTTGAGCGAACCCCGATCTTTCACTCATAACTTTTAGTGAAGTGACCATATCAATATTAAGACTATTTGTCTATTTCCAGATTATCTTCACTCTCAAGAAAGAGATTGTTGATTTTTTATTACTTCCTAGGTAATAGATATTTAGGTTGAAAATCCGAATCAGAGAAAGCGTTATTGTGAGAATGCAGCAAGGACTAGGATAATTATGGCAGGAGAAAATACCAATCAAAACTTTGACACTGATGATTTACCACAAGTGGTCACCGAATCTTATGGAACAGGTGTAAAAGACGCGCCAGGATATAACATTGGCGATCGCGCAGACCGATACAACAGCTCGGGGAACGTAGAAGCCAGTCCAGAAATAACAGGGGGAGATATAGACGCACTATGGCAACAAGAAGCAACAGTAGGCGATGAGGCTGTTGGTGGTACAGTTCCAACTCCCGACCAAGATATTGTTGACGAAATGGCAGCTGGTGTCGGGCTGGAGTTAGACGATAACGAGGAAATTCAAATAACCAACATGCTAGAAGAGCGTGATGACAGCCGATGGGAGTTAGACCCCTTGTCTTCTGAAGATTATGGGAACAGGACGGTAGAAGGACAAGAGGGAGACATCGGAAGACCTGATAGTGTGCGAGAAGACGATTTGCATATTTCTCGTTCTCTATCAGACCCCGCAACTTTCCGTCAAGAGATGCCATATGCAGATAATGAAGTATGAACCAACTTTAATCTCCTAAACAGTTAGTGGTTAGTTATTTCTCACTAACCAATAACCAATAACCACTAACCACTAACCACTAATCGATCGCTCTTCTTCTCTTTGATTTACACACATCTGTCTTCAGTGGGGTTAAACGTCAAATTCAACTTTGATAGCGTGAATTGTGAAAGTAATTTCTGCAATCGGAGCAAAGAATGACATTTACTCAAACAAACGATCCAACTATTCGCGAACACGTTCAAGCATTTCAAAGTTTGCCAGTAGATGAACAGCTAGCTTTATTCTGGTTTGTTTATAAAGAAATGGGTAAATCTGTAACCCCAGCGGCACCTGGAGCTAGTACAGTTTCTGAAAATATTGCTGAAGGTTTGTTCAATCAAATTAAGGCATTAGGTCACGACGAACAGTTGCAATTTCAGCGCGATTTGATTAACAAAGCAGACAATGAACATACTCGTATGTATGGCTCCATGGGCGAAACCACAAAGCTACTGTTTTGGTTTCGTTTAGCTCAAGGTATGGAAAATGCTACTATTGTGCCCATGCCTTCAGATTACAAGCTGTCCTCTCAATCACAAGATCTGCTCAACAGAATTAAGCAAATTGATTTTGAGCAGCAAATTACTCTTTTCCGCGATTATGTTGCACCAATGGGTGCCGAACCAAAAGCTGGTGCTGAAGTCTAATAATTAAACAAATAGAAAATTATAGATAAGCACAAAGTAGAAATTTTGTTGACTACTTTGTGTTTATCTATAGTTGAATCGCTTTAGTAGTTGCACCCTACTATAGCCGTCACGCCTTTGACTTAGTTATTAATTTTTTTTTAAGAGATATCTCTTTTCATCTCTCTTTAGGTAGGTATCGGAATACTGTTTTTTCGTAATACTTCTACCTTCTAATAGTGATTTGGCTATCACTTAAATCTCTAATCTTAGAACAGGAAAAGCAAAGAAAAGTCAAGATTGTTAAACGAAAGCTTAGTAAATTTGGTAGCAAGGTTCTGTGAGTCCAAATAAGTACTAGTAAAATTTTGACCAAAGATTAAGAATTCATGGATAGCTTTTATACAAGTAGTCTAAGAAACAGTAACATCTAGGAGATTGTTATGACTTCTACAAACGCCAATGCCGTACATGAAGCTGTATCCCTATTTCAAGGTTTGATGATTGACGATCGGCTATTAGTATTAGCGTCAGTTTACAAACAGATTGCTAATAAACTTCCTGCCGATGCTGCAAATGCCTTACCAACACAAGATGCTACTCGTTTGGTATCGCGAATTCAGCAACTTTCCAAAGAAGACCAACTTTCTGCTCTAAGAGACTTGCTATCAGCAAAAAGTAGTGAAAAGGATGCAACCATCCTCGATCCAAATCCAAGCAAAGCGTTGGCTGAACTGGTGACTGGTGGTGAAACTAAGACTCCCGCTCATGAGTATGGTTCATTGAGCACTGAAGCTAAGATTGCTTTCTGGTATTTGCTAGCAGGAAAACTGGGAAATAATATCATCGGTATTCCAGATGGCACTAAACCTACTCAGGATGATACAGAAGTGATAGATTCACTTGAGTCTCTGAACACTGATGAATTAGTGTCTTTCCTCAAGACAGTAGTGTAAAATCCGAATTTTTGCATCATTAACGTTTGTTCTAGGGTGGGCAATGCTCACCCTATGACCGCATTTAATGTTGGAAATTCTACGAGTTAGGCAGCAATATGGTAACACAAAATACGACTATTAGAACAAACCCCATTAAAAGAAAGCATCTTGTTTATAGTCTGATTACTGGTGTGCTAATTGGTACTATTGCTGGTGCTCCTCTCGGTTGGATAGCCCATCGATACTACTATCAGCAACAGTTAGCTCGGATTTTGCTTTGTCGGCAACAAAATAGCAATCAGCCTGCTGCATATGTAGATTCTATTTGTGGTCGAGCATTTTAGAATCTCCTCTTTAAGAATCAGCAAATCCAAAATCTAAAATTTAAAATGGTATCATCTCCAGAACGAAGCGAACACCAAGCCAGTAAACTGGAAGCGCAGAAATTTAAAGAGAGGCAAACTTTTCGACTGCGTGGAATTGTTATACTACTGGCTCTAGTTTTTTTTATTGGGTTTTTTGCATACCAAATTGACCTTGCGTTTCCAGGAACCCCAAGTCGTAACAATACATATACACCTCTAAGCAAACCTACAACCCAGGAGATAGGCTCTTATGATGTGTTAGGCAAAGTTATTAGTAAAGCTGAAGCAGCAAGTTTGTTAAAAACAGAAGAAGGTAAAGAGCAACTCTCAGCAAATAATGGAGCTGTTGCTATTACAGAAGATTTAATAAATCTTGGGCGAAAAGCTTTTTATAGAGAAACTTTTGGGAATGAAATTTTCTTTACCGATGTCACTGGTATTCTGGATGGGCCATTAAATATTGGAAACTTATCAAAAGCGATTTTAGCCCTTGGGGGTAAACATACGACAAATCTCCAAGTGACGATGGATAGAGATATGAAGGTGGGCGATCGCACTTTCAAAAAAGGCGATATCCTGAACACAGGGCTTGATGTCGCAGCTAATTCCCTCGTTCCATTGGGCATCATGACCCACATCAACAAAGGGAAAATCCGTGTTGGTGTGACCTGCGTCGCTTGTCATGCCACTGTAGATAAAAATACCGGACGCATCATCGAAGGCGCACCCAATAACGACCTCGATACAGGCTTAATTCTGGCTCTTGCCAGTAACTCAGCATCATGGTTTCGGCAAACTGGTGTTAATCCTTTGACCGTTCGTCGTGGCGAACATACCTATATTAAAGCTGATAACAAGGAAGCACGGTTACCCGATGCAAAAGCTTTAGAGGATGCTGTAGACACGGAATTGCTTACTTGGACTCCTGGAAACTTTGACTCAACGGGGGACAATCGCAATAACCCATCCCAAAATCCATCTTCTTATACTTTTGCTGCATATCCCTACGGTTGGAGCGGTAATGCTGCCATTGGCTGGTTCCACGGGCTGACGACACTCAATAGCAACGTTCATGGAACAAACTCAGACCAAACATCAACAGCTGATTCCAGTCAGCAGCTTTTAGGCATTGATAAAGAAACCTACTTGGGCGTTATTCTGCAAAATTCTGCCAATCCACAATTTAGGTTGCCACAAGGTGCTAAACCATCAGAATTTTTCCTGAAAAACGACCCTACCCCCGGTACACCTATCATCAACGAGGTGATTAAAATGCCGGGATACCCGAAAGGTTCACCATTTATCCTAGATGGATTGATGGCAAGTTCACCCGGTTTACCAGTCGCCGCACAACTCAATGGAATGTCAGCATTTCAAAACTCTCTAGCACCACCACCTGTAGAGACGCGAGATATCGGGTCTTTACAGCGTGGCTCTGCTATTTTCACACGTGCTGGGTGCGTTGAATGTCATAGCGGTCGGTATTTTACAAACAATCACGTCGTTGCAGAACAGGAAATCAAATCCCAACCTTCACGGGCGACAGCACAAGCACCTATGGCCCGCAACTTTGTAGCACCGCAAACATATCCCAGTAATGTGCCAGTTCCCCTGCCCGCAAACCCGCCAGTGCTAAATGTACCTACAGATATTACCTCAGAAGAAGATTTTAAACTGGCTTTTGCGATCGGTAATTCTGGTGGTTACAAAGTGCCTAGCTTGATTGGGCTGAACGTTACCGCACCCTATTTACATGATGGTGGTGTTGCCGCAGGACCACAAGCACTTAAAGTTGATAACAACGGTTACGACATTGTGAATGCCGACCAATTAGGTATACCGGGGACACTTTTAAATGGCATCTTACCGGACCCCAGAGCAAGCCTGCGGGTACTTGTTGACCGTAACTTACGCAGACAAACTGTTTTAGCTAACCGTGCCAATCCCAACTTGCAAAAATCAAATGCAGATGGCAGCGGGCACAACTACTGGGTGGATCGACAAGCTGGTTTTTCTACTCAAGACCAGAGCGATCTGATAGAGTTTCTCCTGTCTTTAGATGATGAGCCAGAAGTGGTGCCAGTGCAAAGCCAAAAATAATCAGTAACTCGTGCTGTTTTAATTAGTAGGGTGGGCATTGCCCACCTATTTTCACAACTTAGTCTTTAACGTAAGGATTCGATAAAGATAACGACTGCAATCAAACAGAGTAAGGCAATTCCCACTCGGACAAAGCCAGTGAATACTGTGGGTAGTAGAACAGCAGCGAGATGGGTGGCTCCAAAAATCCCAGAAAAAACATAGGCGATCGCAAAGCCAAACATAACTAACAAGAAATATTTAAGGGACTTTGTAACTAATCTGAAGAAAAAACTGTCCTGTGTGGTCATAATTATTCACTCAAAAGATGTATTGATTCGTAGATTGTGATGTGCTTATCGAACGAATAAAAAAATCTCCTCAACCCACAACCTGTGGCAGCCATAACTAAAAGCGTTTTGTTTGATAACTTGCTCTTTCACGCGCATCAGAGGAACTTCTGACTCGTGAGCCTTTTCAGCATTGCATAAGCATGCTTGAAGTTACTGACTTAACTTCTTTGGTTTTTATACTACAAAGTGTAATAAAAGATGGATAATTTGTCTGTCGGATAATGTTGGCAGTTGTTTAAGTTAAGTTTGTTGGAAAAAGTAGGTTGCTGTATGGCAAGTTAGAAAAAAGTGGGTAAAAAAGCGGTAGATTGGAGAAAAAATGGTACAAAAATAACCAATGGGTGCGGAAGAAGCCTTAGAATTCGTGGATAGTTTAGTATTTATTAAAACAGGAGAACACTTAGATCAGCTTCAAAGGGTAGTTTTTCGAGAGTTCTGGCGTGATAATAAACAGAGGTATCAAGACCTAGCAAGCTTTTGTGGTTACTCAGATGCCTACCTAAGGGAAGTTGGTGCTCAACTCTGGCAGATTCTCTCAGAGATATTGGAAGAAAAAGTTGTCAAGGGAACTTTTCAAGCGGCGGTGGAACGACGTTGGAAAGAGAAACAGCTTACCCAAACCATAACCAGTCCACAGAATTTGGTTGCACCTCCAAGCCAAGAACGTGATTTCTTGGGACGCGCAAGCCAAATAGCCGAACTGGTTAATATCATCAACCGTGGAGCAAAAGTTATTCTCATACAAGGTGAAGGTGGTGTAGGAAAAACAACTTTAGCCCGTAAGTTTTTTAAAACTCAAAAATTTGACTTAGTTTTGGAACTTTGGATAGCAACGGAAACTCAAAACCTGTCTCCTGCAGAAAGCGTGATTGAAGAATGGCTGCGGCGAGACTTTAACGAGGAACCCGCACGGGATTTCGGCATCAACTTAGAACGACTCCGACGGAAACTGAGAGACACAACGAAAAAAATAGGGTTGTTCGTAGACAACTTAGAAACTGTTTTAGATAGGAATGGCAAGTTGCTCGAATCTCGACGCCCTTACCTCGCGCTCTTACGAGTATTAGCCGATACAACTGTCAATTCAGTGACCCTAGTCACCAGTCGCGAACGTTTATTTGAGGCTAGTCTGGAAACTTATCTTTACCCCTTAGAAGGTTTAGATGAGGAGGCATGGCAACAGTTTTTCACTAGCAATAATATTAACACTGACTCCAATGCCATAGGCGAGATGTGCAAAGCTTATGGAGGTAATGCCAAAGCAATGCAAATTATTTGCGGTGCTATCTTAACAGATTTTCACGGTGATGTAGATGCTTATTGGCAGGAAAATAGTGGCGATTTATTGCACGAAAGACAGTTAAATGATTTAGTCACCAGTCAATTTAATCGGCTTCAAGAAAATAATTGTGAAGCTTATCAACTGCTTTGTCGTTTAAGCTGCTACCGCTATCAAGATATTACTTCAGTTCCTATTGAAGGTGTTTTACATTTGCTTTGGGATCTGCCCGAGCACCAACGCAGAAGAGTGATAAGAGCGTTGCAAGATTTATCTTTACTGGAAGTTAAAAAAGGACAGTACTGGTTGCATCCAGTCATTCGAGCAGAAGCGATCGCACGGTTAAGGGCAAGTGAAGAATGGGAGATTGTTAACCGTAAAGCTGCAGACTTTTGGACGCAAAGTGTTAATACAATTAAGGATACAACAGATGCACTGAAGGCGTTAGAAGCCTATTATCACTATTTAGAAATTGAGGATTTCAATCGAGCAGGAGATACTATCCTTCAAGGCAGAGGTTCACAATGGAGAATGGGTTTACCCTTGGGCTGTTCATTTTATCAATTAGGCTTGTCACAAAAACTTATTGATGTCATTACACGGATTATTGACAAAATCAATGATGAACATCGACTGATTGAACTGAATAACCTTCTAGGATACACATATCGAATTACAGGTTGTTTTATCCTAGCTTTACAATGTTACGAGCAATCGATGAAAATTGTAGAAAAAATTAATATTGAAAAATCAAGATTATCTATTCTCTTTAATACAGGTCTTTGCAAGATGGAATTGTGGGAAATTGAGGAAGCAAAGTTTTTCTTCAACAATGTTTGCAATCTTGCCAGAAAAAACCAATATTTTGATAATTACATAGTTTATTCCCAGTGTTGTCTTGCTTTTCTATACTCTTACTTGGGGTTAAATGAAGAAGCTCTCCGTATGGCTGAAAAAGCCTATGGAGAAATTTCATTATCAAATACTGTTACCCTGTGGGGAATAGGACATAATTTAGTGAATCTGGCTATAACTTATATAAATCTGGGTGAATTCGATAAAGCGTTAGAGATTTGTCAAAAAATCTTAATAAATTGTCAGGATAACAAATTTCCCCAAGTGGAAGCTAAGGCTATTAGTTGTTTGGCAGAGATTTATAGAGAAAAAGAAGAATTTCCAACAGCAATAATTAAGTATACAGAAGCCATTGAAAAATTATATCAAATAGGTGCTAAAAGCGATCTAGCAGAAGCTCACTATCAACTTGCCTTAACTTATTTAAAGATGGGTGAATTTGCAAAAAGTGAAGAAAATTTTGCTCATGCGATCGCACTTTTTACAGAAATGCAAGCCCCCAGACAAGTAGCGAAAGTACAAACGGCAATGGAGTGTCTTCAGGGATAACCATATGTAGAGATGTAGCAACCCATTGCGAACTTAAATTAGCCCAGTTAAGAGAACATTAAATCTTACAGCAGATTGCAATTAAGTAAGGTAAAGATTGTTGCAAGTAAGGGCGCAAACCTTCCGCCCCTACCGATGCACTTCATTTTCCTGAAAAATGCTGTAATTATAAAATTTAATTGTATTATTATATACATTAAATCTTAACACGGATTCTTGATTTCGGTAGATGTCATAGGAAATACGCTTGTTTAATGTGTATAAACGTCAAAGTATTAAGAATTACTTTTTGTTCTTACATTAAAGCAGTAATGACTGGGGATTCACAAAAGTATGAGGAGAAGTTGGATGATGAGAGCTATAAAATTAAAACCAGGTTTGACTTCTCTCGTACTAATGTACTAGTACAAAAAGGCTGTTCGCGTAGCGCTGAGGAGGAGAAGTATAAAGGCATTTGGATGAAAGTAACAGACTTATACTGCAAGCTTTACAGCGAGCGTGCATTTGTGAGCCTTATTTGCGGCGCAGCGTACTAGATGCTCTTGTCATGGAATGGAAGCAAGGAAATGAGAGTGAGTCAGAGTAAGAGGAAACGAGTTACGGAAGCAAGGATTGCAAAAACTATCTCCAAGCCATCTGAAGGTAGAGAGAACGATAGATTGGCAAAGAGAATCTTAGTTATTGATGACGAAAAAAACCTACGAACTGTCATTCAAGCTTGTTTGGAAAAGATTGGACGTTGGCAGGCACTGATTGCTCAATCTGGTAGTGAAGGGCTGCTGTTAGCTAAAAGTCAACTCCCAGATGTCATTTTGCTAGATGTGGTCATGCCGGATATGGACGGGCTGACGTTGTTAAGGTCATTAAAAAGCCATCCGACAACCCAAAAAATTCCAGTTATTTTACTGACTGCTAAAACACAGATGGTTAATTTAAATGAATTGGCACAGTTAGATGTCGCAGGAGTGATTCTCAAACCTTTTAACCCTTTAAAGCTGCCAGAACAAGTAGCCTCTTTGCTGAAGTGGACATAAACAAAAGGGAGTTTTAAGGCTCCCCTTTGGTTTTTTCAATAGTGTTTAATGTTATGCGAGGTATAGGAAAAAATCATCACCGCGCACCAAAAATCGCTGAAAGCGCTGACACAATATCAAGATAGAAATTACCTTGCACCGCCCGGAACAACTCAAATTTAGAATCGGGGTCACCAAAAAACGGTCTGAGAAACCATCCTAACTGCATTCCTACGAAGGCATAAAGAAACAACCAAGACCGCAGTATGGTAGTACGGGTTTTTTTGCCCACTTCATCTTGTTGAGAAAGTAATTGCATCCCCTCATAAAGGAATTTCACTCCAAAAGAGCCAGTGATACCAAAAATTAAAACGTTTAATAGTTTAAAAAATTGATATGAGTCAGGGGCAGTTATTAAAAAGAAAAGCGTCACTGGTGCAAAACTGAACAAGAGGACACTAATCACAGATACAGCAGTTAACAACACAACAAAGTGCTGCACAAAACTGCTACGGGAACCAAACAAAACATTAAAAAAGAATAAAGTTGGAAAACAAATGATGAGTGCCAATAAGTAAAATGCAGGTAACTTGATAGCACTAGAGATTGCTTGCACCCAGCTGTGGGATGCACCGATAATCGCGCCATAGATGGCAAAAAATATCGAACTGGAAACCAGCAGCGAATTGATTTTGCTTTGCAATCTGACTTCCTGACGAATTTCTTCTAAAAAACTCTGGCGATCGCGCAGTAGACTGAGAAGAACGGAAAAGTGTTGTACTCCCTGAGACTGTTTTTCAAGCATAAAGATTTTGAAATTTGAATTTGGTTTTTGATTCTTAGTCCTTGGTTTAATACAAATGACAAATGACCGAGGACAAATGACAATTAATTAACGAAACCCTAACAAATAACCAATTGATTGAAGAACACTCAGATAGAAATTTCCCTCCCTTTCTCTAAATAACTGAAAGGGAGAATCAGGCGTACCAAAGAAAGGTCTGAGAGTCCATCCCAATTGACTGCCGACAAAGGCATAAAGAAACAACCAGGAACGTATAATTTTTTTCCGTGTACTACTGCCCTCACCGTTTTGCTCTAAGACTACGCTTGTTGCTTGATATAAAGAAGAAATACCAATAAATCCTGTTAAAGCGAAAATCACAACATTTAACAGAATCAAAAATTGGTAGTTATTGGTTGTAATTAAAAAAAACAGAGTGATTGGAGCAAAGCTAAACAACAACACGCTAGTAACTGACATTGCAGTTAGTACTAAGGCAAAATGCTGCCCTAAAGAGCGTTTTGAACCAAAAATAATATTAGAAAAAAACAGTGTGGGCAGACAAATTAGCAATGTTATTAAATAGAGCGCTGGAAGTTTAATAGCGGAAGACAAGGCTTGCATCCAACTGTGGTAAGCTCCAATAATTCCACCATAAATAGCTAGGAATAGGGAACTACAAACAAGCAGGGATATAATTTTACTGGGCAATCTTGTACCTTGGCGGATATCCTCTAGAAATGCTTGTCGCTCCCGTAGTAAGCCAATGAGCACCGCAAAGTATTTAATTCCTTGGGATTCTTGCTCTATCATATTGTGAATGGATAGTGAATAGTGGATAGTGGATAGTGGATAGTGGATAGTGGTTGTTGGTTGGTGAAGGTTAATTAATTATTAATGGCTACTAACTACTAACTACTAACCACTAACCACTAACCACTAACTACTAACCACCAACTACTAACCACTAACTACTAACTACTTCAAGAATAATCATTGCCAGAACCATACTTCCAACCCTCAGCTAGGAAATGCCAGTAGAATTTGGAAGCATCAGGCAAATTTTTCATCCACTGTTGTAACATCTCACTCAGTAAAAACAAAGCAGAGTAAACCCCTAAATTTCCGTAATGCACCATCCAATTGAGTAAAGTTCCCACACCAACTTGTGGAATCACCTTGGCTACCAATCCAGGATGTGTCAAACCAGTTTTTATCAGTGTTTGTGTCAGCGCTGGAAACTGCACCACGTCTTGCAAAAAGGGTTTGAGAACTGGTTCCCCCAACTGTTGCATTTCTTGAAAGACAGCAGACAAAAGTTGGTTAATTTGATTGGAATCAATTTTTTGATTCACTCCTACACTCATGGCTTTTTGGAAAAGCCAAGTCACAGCTAAACTGGGTTGGTATGGTTGCAGAAGTGAGAGTGCGTTTGCAGATAATTGATTGGTTTCCAGTGCTTCATGAATGCCTAATGTGAGACGCTGCAAGTGACGTACCATCGCCCCAAAACCTCCAAAACTTAGGGGAGACTGGCTACCACTGCTATCTCCCACTGGTAATATACGGTTCCAAGGTGTTTTTAGAGGGCTTTGACGGTAGGAGGGGAAAAAGCCAAACAGCGCCCGTTGAAATGTCAGCTGGTTTAACTCCACGCTTTGATATTCTGGCATTAAGCGCAGATAATCCTCGAAAAGCGCTTCCAAACCCATGCGTTGTGGATGTGCATCCATATAAGTAAACAGGTAAGTTGTTCTGCCATCCTTTGCTGGGAAAGCTTCCCAAAAGTACTGGCATTGATTTTGCAAGGGTGTCAAAGATAACAACAAATCCCCTGTATGGTTTTCCGGAAAACCTTGAGCACAACTTCCAACAACCAAACACAGTGCATCTGGTTTTTGCCCCTCTCGTGCTTGCTGTACAATTGGGGAAAGATGTCCCATTGCGTCAATTAACAATCTGGTTTTGAGTTGATTGTTGACCGTGACACCATCGGGATGAACCACGGCTTCTGTAAATGGTGTATTTTCAAATAACTTTCCACCAGCGGTAAGAAATCGCTGTTTTAAGGTTTCCAACAAGTAAACCGGATCTACGCCAATGTTCAGGACATCCCGCACCCAAATTTCTGTACCGTTATGAAAGCTCACTCTAGCAGGATTGTATTCTGTTGCGATCGCTTTCTCTAATTCTTCCTGTGTCAGTAAATTTAATTCCAAAAAAACTTGCAATTCCTTGCGGGAAATATTCCATTCTTGCTCTCTCCCACGCAAAAATCTCCGTTCTATTAACGCCACTCGCACTCCCTTTAAAACTAAGGCGCAACCAACTAAAATGCCTAGGGTTCCACCGCAAATGACAACGTCCCACTCCACAGTACCTAACGGTTGAGTCGCCTCTTTTACAATCGTTGGCGGTGGTGTGCTACCTTCTCTTATGGATGCCAAAATGCGATCGCTTTGACGTAGCCCTCCTAAAACATCACCTGGTAGTTGCGAAAGAATTTCTTCAGTTAGTGACATACAAGCCAATTCCATCACTGTAAATTGCTTTATAAGAATCCTAAATCGTTTCTGAAATCACCAAACCCGATATCTGGTAGATACCGGGTTTGATAAGGCTCAGTATTTTTTCAAAAATCCCATAGCTTCGTTTATTTTAAGCCTTCCTCTTACTCCTCGAACTACGAATCTTGTTCCTGCTTCCCCTCCGCTTCCAAATACTCAAAATTAGGATAATCAAAAGGTTATTTTTGCGTCTAGTACCCTATGCCCGCCGCCACGGACGATTGCTAGCATTGTCAATGTTGCTACTCGTGCCACTAGCCATCAGCAACGCCGTGCAACCCATGCTAATCGGACAGGTGATTTCTCTCATTCGTAAAGAACCCAGTACCTATGAGTTTCTCAGAAATCGCCCGTTGTTAGAGGGGATAAATATTATTCAAGCTTTGCTAGTCATAACAGTAACCATCAGATTGGTACTGACAGGGTATCAGGGTTATTTGGTACAGAAGGTAGGACAAAGAATCACTGCTGAAATCCGGCAAGATTTGTTTTATCACGTCACATCTTTAGCAGTGCGTTTTTTTGATAGGACTCCTGTAGGGAAAATTATTACCAGGCTGACCAGTGATGTGGAAGTGTTGGGAGATGTGTTTTCCACTGGCGCGATTGGAATTGTGTCAGATTTGTTTTCCATGCTGGTGATTCTGGTTTTGATGTTTTCTATCAACTGGCAACTGGCTTTGTTACTGCTGTTGATGCTCATACCAGTCTCGGGGATAATTATCTACTTTCAGCAGCAGTACCGCAAAGCCAATTACAAAGTCAGGGAAGAACTTTCGGTACTCAATTCCCAGTTACAGGAAAATATTGTCGGCATTAATGTCGTGCAATTGTTTCGCCGGGAAAAATTCAATGCAGAGTTGTTTCGCACGACAAACAACCGTTATGTCCGCGAGGTTGATAACACTATCTTTTTCGATTCTGCGGTTTCAGCAACACTCGAATGGATTGGCTTGATTGCTATTGCAGGTGTTTTGTGGATTGGAGGTTATTTACTTCTAGGGAAAAGCTTGACTTTTGGGATTTTATCTGCATTTATCCTCTATGCCCAACGATTGTTCCAACCCATACAGCAATTCGCCGAAAAATTTACCACCATTCAAGCTGGTTTCACGGCTATTGAACGTGTCAGCGAAATTATGGATGAACCCATAGAAATTCGCGATCGCGGCAATCCGAGATTCTCTATATTAGATTCTAGATTGGGATACATAGACGAAATTACAGCTCCTCATGAAGTTCCAAACGAGAAACCCAAACTGGGAGAAATCCGCTTTGAAAACGTCTGGTTTGCCTACAAAGACAATGAATATGTCATCAAAGACTTGAACTTCACCATCTACCCCGGAGAAAAAATTGCCTTGGTAGGGCCAACAGGTGCGGGGAAATCATCAATCATCCGTCTTTTGTGCCGTCTTTACGAACCCAGCAAAGGGCGGATTTTGATTGATGGCGTAGATATTCGGGAAGTCCCCCAAGCGGAACTGCGCCGTTACATGGCAGTCATTCTGCAAGAAGGTTTTATATTTGCTGGTGATGTCAAGAGTAACATTAGCCTGGGAGACATTTACACCCAAGAGGAAATTCAGCAAGCGGCAGAAAAAACAAACGTCTCCCAATTTATCGAGCAATTGCCTCAAGGATATGATACCCAGCTCAGAGAACGGGGTACAAATCTTTCAAGCGGTCAAAAGCAACTCTTAGCCTTCGCCCGTGCTGCAATTCGCAAGCCGGAAATTTTAGTTTTGGATGAAGCTACCGCCAGTCTGGATGTGGGAACAGAAGCGTTAGTTCAGGAAGCTTTAAACAAGCTTTTGTCAGGACGTACCGCCATTATCATTGCTCACCGCTTGTCTACCATTCGCAATGTAGACCGAATTTTTGTGCTCAAGCAAGGAGAACTTATAGAACAGGGAAGCCATGAAGAGTTGCTGCACACAGGAGGAATGTATGCCACTTTGCACAATTTGCAAATGTTAGGAACTTGAGTTAGTTAGTAGTTAGTGGTTAGTGGTTGGTAGTAGTTAATAATATTATTAAGCACTAACCTTTTGTTGCGATAGTATAATACGTTTTTGGTAATCTTCTAGCGGGAAGGGAGTAATTGTAGAAACGAGAGAGGCTTTTTGTAGTTTATTTGTATTCCCTATAAGACATTTTTGGTAATCTTCTAGCGGGAAGGGAGTATTTCAACAAGTGACGATTGCAGGTCTGTTCACTTCGCTCTCCTGTATCCATTGCTACTCCTGAGCGGGAATAAGGCGAAGACCACGTACTCCCGGAAGTGTCAGCCGCATAATCCTGCCACCTGGATTTATCTCTTCTATAGGATTGCCATCCACCGCGTAAACGTATAACTCATCCATGTTCTGACCACCAAATGCGAGGTTGGTGACTCCTGGTGAGCCGACACCCAATGAACCAAGGAAGTGACCATGGCGATCGAAAACTCGCACCACCCCAGCCCCATAGTGTGCAACATATAGATTACCTGCTTCATCAAGCGCCATTCCATCAGGTACTGATTCACCATTTGTCAAAGGGTTCGGCTGCGAGGGAAGTTCTGCGAAGACGCGCGGCGCACTAAGCCGACCGGGTTCACGAACTCGAAATTCCAAAATGCGATTTTGAAGCCTTTCAGTAACTAACAACGTCCGCCCATCTGGACGCAACACTATGCCGTTTGGGAAGTCAATAACACCGTCAGAAACTGTGCGAATATTCCCCTCTTGGTCCACGTAGAACACTCGACCAGACTCATCAGCCCTAAACACACCAGGATCGGTGAAGTAGAAGCCGCCGTTTCTTTGGTCGAGCGTAATATCGTTAGGTGAGCGTAATTGTCGCCCTTGTTCATCGGTAGTGAGTTGCTTGATGACCTGACCATTAGCGTCGAGCCAGACAACGGCACCTTGCCCCATTACGATATGTGTGCCGTCTGGGAGTACCTTGTGACCATTTGGAAAATTGACAGCACGAGACCACACCTCAGTCTCGCCTGTTTCCGTCAAGCGTAGAATAGCGTTATCGAACGAGTCAGAGACGTACAAACGACCTAGAAGATCGAATACGAGCCCTTCACCAAAACGTGGCAGGCGTGCAAAAACAGCGATCGATGGAACAGGTAGCTTCAAACGTTCCGTACTCTGTTCCCCTGGCAAACTATTTTCTGTCTGAGGTTGAACAACGGACAATTCATACGAACCGAAGCTAAATGCCCGAACCGGAGTGCAAAATGCAGAGATTGCAAGCGCAGCTACTATAGAATAATATGCTTTCGTCATATCCTCCTCCTTAAAACTGCTACCACACAGAGATCGCATTACTATGTTCAACAAATATTCTTTCAGATGATAGCTCTTTATTTTGGCAGTTTTTTGATGTTGAAGATGAGAACTTTTGCAACGTATGGCAATAAGATATCGGACTCATGGTCAAATGGGTTAAAAACATTGCCCCATTGCTCTAGACTGCTCGTGGGCAATACTATGCCCAATTTGGGAGCATAAGAAGTTGTGTTGGAAAGATAAGAATTACCAATCGTCAAGCGTCACCCCTAGGAATTTTGAGCAATATATTCGTCCGGCGATCGCGATCGCTTAAGTACCCTATGCCCGTCGCCACAAAGGATTGCTACCATTGTCAATATTGCTAGTGGTAGTGAATAACACCACTAACCTTTTTTTGGAGTTTAAGCCAATGTGGCTGTATGCCGTCTTTATCTGCTTCTGTTGGATGGTGTCTTTGTGCTTGCATGAGTTTGGTCATGCAGTGGTGGCTTACTGGGGTGGAGATAATTCTGTAAAGGATAAGGGATATCTGACCCTAAACCCACTCAAATATACCGATCCGGGTTTAAGTTTGGTCATGCCACTCTTTTTTCTCCTTCTCGGTGGTATTGCTCTCCCTGGAGGAGCAGTCTACATTAACCACAGTCGATTACGCAATCGCTGGTGGAAAAGTGCTGTTTCTGCGGCGGGTCCTTTTGCCAATATATGTGTGGTATTGTTGCTATCGCTACCTTTCCTATTAGGCTGGCATACCAAGCTACTGGAAAGTGATACTGGGTCTTCATTTTACCTGATGACCTGTTTGGCTTATGTTATTGTCCTGAATGTTTATGTTGTTTTTATTAACTTATTGCCCATTCCTTCTCTTGATGGTTATGGCATTATTGAGCCTTGGTTACCCCGCCAAATTCAAGTTGAACTCAACAGGGTTGGCAAATACGGTATCTGGATTTTGATTGGATTACTATGGTTTGCCGCTCCGTTTAACAGATTTTTATGGGATATAACACATACAATTAGTGGATTGCTGGGTATTTCCCCATCTTTAGCACGGGAAGGAGGAGCAATATTTAGCCAGTATTCATTGTATATTATATTAGGATTAATTTTTATATTATGGTTATTTAGAGATAAGAAAAAAGATTTTTACCACAAAGGGAAACAATTCATTTCTACAAAACAGTATCAAAAGGCGATCGCAGCTTTTGATAAATCTATTGAAAAACAACCTAAGGACTTTGATTCTTGGTTTTTGCGTGGATATGCTCTTTATTGCTTGCAAAAAAATGAAGATGCATTAATGTCTTATGATAAGGCACTGGCAATCCAACCCGATAATCCAGAGGTTAGGTATTACCAAGGTATTGTGTTCCAAGATTTAGGAAAGACAGAAGAAGCTTTCGCTGCCTATACCGAAGCAGTGAATCTGCAACCAGATTTTTCAGATGCTTTAAGTAACCGAGGGTTTATCTTAACAGAATTACAACGTTATGAAGAAGCTCTTGCTGATTTTGATATGGCAATCCAATCTCAGGCAGATTCTGCAACAGCTTGGATAGGAAAAGGTGAAGTTTTAGAGCAGTTGGAACGTTACCAAGAAGCGATCGCTGCTTGCAACCAAGCGATAAAATTAGAACCTAATTCCCCAGCTTGGATAAGCAAAATTAGAATTCTAGAAGACAAATTGCAAGAATACGACAAAGCATTGGCTGTCTACAACGAAAGAATTAAGTACAAACCAGAAGATGCCGAGCTTTGGTATAACCGAGGATTGCTTTTAGAAAAATTACAACGCCAAAATGAAGCTTTGGATTCTTACAACCAAGGCATAGCTTGTTGCGATCGCTTTCTCAAACGCCAGCCAAAAGATGCTTACACTTGGTATGAAAAGGGCTTATTGCTGGAAAAAATGCAAAGGGATAAGGAGGCACTAACTGCATATAATAAGGTGATTGAACTTCAACCCGAGTTCTACCAAGCTTGGTATAACCAAGGTGTTATTTTGGCAAAATTAGAGGAATATGAAAATGCGATCGTAGCTTATGACAAAGCCATTCAACTCAAGCCTGACTTTGCTGATGCTTGGGTTCACAAAGGTCTTGCTTTCATGGCATTAGAACAATACAACGAAGCCCTCACCGCTAACGACAAAGCAGTGGAAATCAATTCTGAGGATGGCTTTGCTTGGTACAACAAAGCTTGCTGCTATGCCTTACAAGGGAACGTGCCGTTAGCAATTCAAAATTTGCAACAAGCAATTTACCTGAATGCAGAAAAATTTCTCAGTTTGGCTAAAACCGACCCGGATTTTGATGCGATTCGGGAACACCCTCTGTTTAAAGCTTTGGAAATTTAAGGGTTTAGTTAAGGTCAATGTGTAAATAATCACTCATGTAGAGACTAGCCATGTTTAGTCTCTACATTGTGTTACTTAGTTACGTAGGTAGGGCTAAAGCCCACCACCCCTTTATTGAGATGGTGCAAGATGTCAGTTCAGGTTGATGTGTAAATAATCACTTGTGTACAGACTAGCCATGTTTAGTCTCTACATTGTGTTACTTAGTGCAAGAAGTGGCAAGTTTAGTAGACGCAAGCCAGAGACTATCGACTTTATACTTGACACAGGCTACTTCTTCTGTAGCACTGCAAGAAGCCTTAATTTTTATGGTTTTAGCTTCATCTTTCACCAGCTTAGCTTCATAACAGTACACGGAGCCATCAGGTTTTTCAAAAGTTATCTCGGCTAAAACCATATTTTCATCTAAATGTTGCTCGATGATTTTGCCTGCAACTTTGTAGTCAAACCATTCCCATCCGTGGCGGAATATCAGTTCCCTCTCTAAAAGCTGAATTGGGTTTGGCAAAATTCCCCAACCTCGGTACACTTTCTTCAAGGAGTTGATGTCGCCCGTGCGTGTCAAAATGGATTTAAATGACTCCTGGTCTAAAGCACCGTAGTATCTTCCATTGGGAAAATCTATAGCTGTTGGCGCAAATCGATGTCCGCCAAAGTGGCTGGATTTCCATATACGAACGTTGTCCAAGCCCAAACTAAACACGGAGGCTGTTGCATGGAAGTAAAAAGGATTTCCATACCGGGCACAACAGCGATCGTGACTGCCGTGGGTACAAACTAAAATATCTCTAGTTGGGCTTTCTTCTACTTCATAATCGGAATTGCCATTCAGCCACTTTTTAACAATGGTTGCTACCTGTTCAATATTGGTCAACCGAAATTCTAGCTTTTGAAATCCGTTGCTTAGCCCCTCCTTTTTCTGGTAAATCAGAAGGGTTGTTTTGTCTATTTTGTGGGATGCATTGTTATTAATTAAGAGAAATGTAATCGGCAGTTTTTCTCTTTTGATTTCCTTAATTAACATCTGTAAATTTTCTGGCACCCATCTGGATTGAAATGCTTCTGATGCCCAAGGAGGAGGGCACTCAACCAGTATGTAGGTTTGGCAAGTGCTAGCACTTCCAATAATTTCTTCTCCTGCTTCTCGTGAATTATCAGAACAAAAGAAAGTATTCATCTAAGTGTATTGTAGTCATTAATGTGTTTTTACGGACAAAGGATATTACAAACAGAGATGGTAGTACGCGCTACAGCTTCCCCTTTAAGTATTACTACCCACTATAATAAGCACTGTTATATGCTGCTTTTTTTGAGATTTCTCAGTGAGATAAGTATTTGCTTTTAAATAGGAGGATTTATTATATATTTCCCATAAAAAATTGGAATATTTTAAAATAAAATCCTGCAAAATATACTTAAATTTATGCCAGCCAAAAAGCGGTCTAAAATTATTTTGTCCTTCTCTTGATTGAAAAACAGCTTTTTTGATACAGTTTTCTTGGGAAAATCGTTTGAGAAAGAATAATTCTAATATATCTGTTAGCCAAAGCATATTGCAAAAGTTTCTCAATTGGTTGTCAAAAAAAATGAAAAGAAAAAATGTACTTAGCAAACTTTTAGCAAAGGATATTAGTTTAATACCCTCCACTCAGATTCAGTCCGCTTAATACTAAATGTTAGCAACTAATGAGTGGTAATGTCACCTTCTTTAGCATTAGCATCTAACTTTTTAAGAGGTACTTCTACTTAGCGGTCTCAGAATAATTGACCAATTTTCAACGAATACTTTTACCTTCTGGCTACCTTTAGGCAGATGGTACACTATCCTGAGGCGTGCTTTGTCTCAGACTCTCTTGTTCATTTTTTCACCCCATCTAACCATCTGAAAACTACGCCAACGGTCAAATTGGAGCTTCTGGTAAGACTTTAACTGAAGTCAATAACAAATGCAAGTATTTGCTAATTTTTCTAATCTTTGCTTAAGTTTTAAACTGGTTAATGCCAGTGAATCTTCAGATGGGCTGGCATGAAATCGCTAAAAACACTGAAATTTAGGGAGTTTTGCGCTCCGGATATAATAGATAAATATTCTTGAATCGTAGAAAAATGGTACAAATACTCTCGGTTAGTCACTAGCTCTCATTTTGTTAACTTAATTATTATAAATACTTAAACTTGGAACCACTTATGGCTGTTGCGTCTTTTCGGTTTTATGCAGAGTTGAATGATTTCTTGCCTGTGGATAAAAAGCAGGTCGTCATAGAACATTTTTTTACTGAACGAGCTTCAATAAAAGATACGATTGAAGCTTTAGGCGTCCCCCATCCAGAAGTGGACTCTATTGAAGTCAACGGAAAATATGTAGATTTTTCCTACATAGTTCAAGATGAAGATGTTATCAATGTCTATCCAATTTCTTTAACATCTTCTACAACATCAAGTATCTCAATCAAACCCAAACTCTCCGGTATAATTCGCTTTGTTTTAGATATTCATTTAGGGAAGCTAGCAACGTCTTTACGCTTATTGGGTTTTGATACGTTGTACCGCAATGACTATGCAGATGAGGAATTAGCTCGCATTTCTAGTACTCAAGAAAGAATTCTATTGACCCGTGATAAGGGTTTATTGATGCGAAGTATTGTGATACACGGATATTACGTCAGAAGTACAGATCCACAGCAGCAAATTGTGGAAATTATGCGGCGCTTTGACTTATATAAATCAGTGTCGCCCTTTCAACGGTGTTTGCGCTGTAATGGTTTACTTGAACCCGTGCCAAAGGAAACCGTGATTGACCGATTGCCAGAAAGCGTTCGCTTATCCCTTAAGGAATTTTATCGCTGTCAAAACTGCAATCAGGTCTACTGGAAGGGCTCCCATTATGAAAGATTGCAACAGTTTATTGACTCAGTCATGAATAATGGGTAGTGGTTAGTGGTTCTACTAACTACTAACTACTAACTACTAACAATGACTTTAATCTTAGCGCTTGATTTTGGGGGCACAAAGCTAGCCGCTGCAACCGTGAATGTCGGTTCTAGAGAATGGCTGGCAAGCGTTCGTCAGCTTTCCCCAGCAAATGCAAATGCTGATACTGATTTGGAAATTATGCGATCGCTCATTACTTCGGTGCTACAAGGGCAAAAACCTGGGGCGATTGGTGTTAGCTTTGGGGGACCTGTGGACGCAACAACTGGGACAATTCGACTGTCTCATCATGTCCCTGGATGGGAAAACATACCCCTACGCAAATTGCTAGAGGAAGAATTTGGTGTTCGGTGCAGTGTAGATAATGATGCCAATGTTGCGGCTCTAAGCGAACATCGCTTTGGTGCCGGTCAGGGGTACGATAGCTTGTTTTACATGACCGTCAGCACTGGCGTGGGGGGTGGTTGGATAATCAACGGTCAACCTTGGCGGGGTGCAGAAGGGATGGCTGGTGAAATCGGACACATGGTTGTAGATCCGTCTGGTCCGGTTTGTTTGTGTGGGAAGCGCGGGTGTGTGGAAAGGTTGGCATCGGGTCCCTACATGGCGCAGGATGCCAGAGAGGCTTTGTTAAACAAAGCCACCGGAGAACGCAGAGGACAGATTTTGAGGGAGTTAGTGGAAAATAATTTGGAGTTGATTACGGGGAAAGTGGTGAGTGAAGCTGCGGCTAGTGGGGATGAATTGGCTGGGCAACTTTTGTATCGAGCTAGTTGGGCTTTGGGTGTGGGGATTGGGAACGTAGCGAATCTCATGAATCCCCAGCGGTTTGTGTTGGGTGGCGGTGTAACGAAAGCGGGGGAAAATTTTTGGGCTGTGTTGCGAAAGGTGGCGCGGGAGACGGCTTTACCTGAGGTGAATTTTGAAATTGCGACAGCTGCACTTGGTGATGATGCACCTTTGTGGGGTGCGGTGGCTCTTGCGATGGCGGGTTTGTAGACAAGCGCGATCTGCCCAGAGGGCAGGAGCGAAGTTATCGTGTATAGCTATAACCCACTGGCGGGATATCGTGATGATAACATCAGTAGTGATAGATACACACAGGCACTAACAACTATTCAAACTATTTGGTGATAAGGAGAGTGCTAAAAATGCAAGCTGACAAAATATCAGAGCAAAGATTACTTGAAAAAATCCGTCAGCTAGTTCCTGAACAAATTGTGCTAGTTGAAAATTTTATCGATTCCCTGTACCAGCAAAATACGGAGGTTAGCCTCACTCTAGCGGCTGCAAAGCTTTCTGAACCAACTTTGCAAAACATCTGGGATAACCCCGATGATGCTGAATATGACCAACTATAAATTTGGTGATGTTGTTTTAGTACCATTTCCTTTCACTGACCAGACCACTACTAAAAAACGCCCAGCAGTTATTGTTAGTTCTAGTAATTATCAACGGGAGCGTTCTGATGTGGTGTTGATTGCCGTTACCAGTCAAGCAAATCCAGCAACTTCCTTTGGAGAAATGACAATTACAGGGTGGAAAGCAGCTGGTTTGATCAAACCTTCAATTATCAAACCAGTTCTGACTACAATCAGCAAAGAACTAGTCATTAAAAAGTTAGGACAACTACTAGATGAAGTAGATTGTCAAGCATTGCAAAACCTTTTACAGTCTATTTTGGGTTGATAAACGATCTGCCCAGAGGGCAGGAGCGAAGCTATCGCACCAAATAATCATGTCATGAAAAGTTTGGAGGATAGTCTCGATCGCAATACGCGTTCAGACAGTTAAAGAACAAATACGAGTTAGTTGAGATGTTATACTATAGTAGTACAAAATTATTTGTGAAAAACTATAGCGATCGCAAATCATTGATAAAAAAATTGTAAGTAGTGTAGGGTGAAAATTTGACAACTGATTTAACATCAAAAGTTTCCCCAAATTGTCTGGGTGTGCTTTCTCAAGCTGTTGCTTTCTATCAAGGGCAAACAAACCAACGCCCTTCTCCCTCGTTAGTCGTCGATGCATTGTTGCAAGTAGAAAAAGCCGCCAAGCAGCAAAGACTGACGTATCCTTTTGAGCCTCTTTTGGGTCAGTGGCGATTGTGTTTTACAACTGGAACCAAAAAGCTGAGAAAGCGAGGGGGGATTGCCTTGGGTAAAGGCTTTTATATGCCTAAGTTGACTCCAGCCCATATTTCCTTCAGTGCAACTCCACAAGCTGAAGACACAAATCCTGGCAGAGGGGAAATTACCAATTCAATTCAATTGGGACCGATGATATTGATGTTTGAGGGTCTGGCGCAATATTTGGGTAAGAAAAACTTGCTAGCATTTGATTTTACTCGCCTGCAACTGCGCTTGTTTGGTCGGGTAATTTACAGTGGAAATGTGAGAGGGGGTCAAGTTCAGGCTGAAAATTTTTACAACCAATCCATAGCGAAATTGCCCTTTTTTGCGTTCTTCCTAGTCACAGAAAACTTTATTGCAGCCCGTGGTCGTGGAGGTGGATTAGCACTTTGGATTCGCGAACAGTAAATGGACTTGTTGCAATTACCCGTACTGCCCACATTCTTCTCTGTAATATTTTAATAGATATTTGTAGACCAAATAGAAATAACTGGTATGCTTGTGCAACGATGAATAGACTTTTCAGGCTTCTCATTCGTAATTAATTCAACCGCTCCAACTGATATTGCAGCCGCAACATGAAGCGCATCCATTGCTCCAAGTCCTGATTCACTCATTTCTCTATATGCACTTTGAATAATTTCCTCAAATTCGGTTGCCCAGTATGAAACAGCACTAAAATATTCTTCATAAAACCTAATTTCGGTAACTTGATTATTGTAAATTGCTTTTGGCAATACCTCCAGTTTTAAAAACACACTAGAGGCAAACTCCCGATTAGGATCTTCGAGAATTGCTAACGCTCTTTCAGCAATAGCTCCCTCACCTCTTGCAGCAACAATCAGTACACCCGAATCGATAAATGTACGAGTCATTCAGCATCTTCCTGATATCCACCTCTACGTTGAGCTTTTTCACGCTCAACACCTTCCCAATCTAATAACGGTACACCAGAGCTAACAATTTCCTCACGGATTTTCCGTAACCGCTCTCCTAGGTTTGGCTTAGACTGCAGTTCTGCTTGGTGCTGAGTTGTCGCAGTAGACTTAAATTCCAGGAAATCTACAAAATCCATAACTTCCTGCTGCTTATCTGGTGAGAGTGCTCGCCATTTCTCTAAAAGCAATTGTTCAGTACTCATATATGCTTCACCTATAATAAACGCAATACGGATGGGTACCGTTAGTTTCGCTATCGCGCTCAACTTGCTTTATTATAGTTATCGACTTGACCACGCTTCTACTTTAGAATAGCTACGATCGCACGGTTTCAGTTAAGACCTCGCGATTGTGTGGTTCGTAAAGGTAAGCCATATCTGGTCCTGTGGGGATAATACCACCAGGGTTAAGGGGAAATAGATTGCCGTAGTAGTCCTGTTTGACACTCTCGACATCACAAGTGTTGGCAATACCGGGCAGTTGATATAAGTCCTGTAGGTAAGCGCTTAGGTACTGGTAGTCTTTGATTCTTTTGCGGTTGCACTTGAAAAGCCCGTAGTATGCGCTGTCAAAACGAAATAGTGTTGTGAAGAGACGGACATCTACCAGGGTTACGGTATCTCCGCAAAGGTAACGTTTTTTACTGAGTACGCTATCAATTTCATCTAAGGTTGAAAAGAGTTCATTGCAGGCGCGATCGTAAGCTTCCTGGGTTTGAGCAAAACCGCAACGATAGACACCATTATTGACGTTTGTATAAATCACATCATTCCAGCGGTCAATTGTCTGTTTGAGTTCCTTCGGGTACAAATCTAGGGTAGGATTTTTCGCCAACTCGTTGAATTCCGAGTTTAGCATAACGATAATTTCTGCACTTTCGTTGTTAACTATGGTTTTGGTCTGGTTATCCCATAAAACCGGAACTGTAGAACGTCCGCTGTAACCCGGTTCTGCTATTTGGTACAGTTCCGCAAGTCTACGGCAACCTTCATATTCTTCCTTAAAAACCCAACCCCCTTCTATGGGAGAGGGAGAAACGACAAATACTGATATCGCTTCTTCAAGCCCTTTGAGTGCGCGGACAACAAGGGTACGGTGTGCCCAAGGACAACTCAGCCCAACTACCAGGGTATAGCGTCCCGCAACTGGTTGGTATGGATTGTTTTCCTCAGAACTCACAAAGTTACGGAAATGACTGCTAGGACGAATGTACTCTCCTGAAGTATTGCGGGGGGCTATCTTTGACATCATCATGTGCCAGAGAGTCACCCAAACAAACTTTCCTAGCTTGATTATGAGCTTTGGTGGCAGTGACTTACCTTTGTTATTGGTCTTGGAAATTCCAGCTTTCATTGCGATCGCCCCTAATATATTAGCGATCCTAAATCATTCTTGCAAAATTTCTCACTCACTTGGGGTGGGCACTACCCGCCATAATGTAAACAGGATTTATCGGAAATCATTGAAGCTGCAGATTTAAATAACAGCATACTGAGTATATTTTATGCTGATTTTCTAGCAGTCAACGAGGAGTTTACTGGTTGTTTATAATAAATGTAATATGCTATGAACTCAATTATTTGTTACATCTACATAGCGTAGATCCAAGAACCTGTAATGTATATTTTTGTCATAGACATTAATAAATGACAGCAACAGATATGATCTGCTGCCTCAATCCTGAGTGCTCTCAACCAATAAATCCTGATGGAACAAAGTTCTGTGTCAATTGCGGATCGGAACTGGTGTCTTTACTTAGAAATCGTTATCGCGTTCTTAAACCATTGGGAGGCGGCGGATTTGCGCGTACTTATCTTGCAGAAGATATAGATAAGCTTGATGAACAATGCGTTGTAAAACAACTAGCACCACAAGTTCAAGGCAGCTGGTCACTGCGAAAAGCAACAGAGTTATTTCAACAAGAAGCAAAACGTCTGCAACATTTGGGAGAACACCCTCAGATTCCTCACCTATATGCCTACTTTAAGCAAGATGACTATTTGTACTTAGTTCAGCAGTTTATTAAAGGGCAGAATCTGTTGGAGGAGTTAAAACAGCAAGGGGTGTTCGATGAAGCAAAAATCCGAATTTTTTTGTATGATTTATTACCTGTTGTAGAAACAGTACATCAAGAGCACGTCATTCACCGAGATATCAAACCAGAAAACATTCTTCGCCGTGAAAATGATAATAAATTGGTGCTGATTGATTTCGGCGTAGCAAAGCAAAAGACAGGCACGGTAGCAGCAACAGCAAACCATCGACCGGGAACATACATTGGTTCCTTTGGTTATGCACCCCTTGAGCAAATGCAAAAGGGCGAAGCCTACCCCGCTAGCGACCTCTATAGCTTGGGAGTCACTTGCTTTCATCTGTTAACCGATTCTCACCCGTTGGACATATGGTTGGCAGAAGGCTATGGCTGGGTTTCTCGATGGCGGAAATATGTACGACAACCTATAACTCAGGAATTGGGCAATATTCTCGATAAGTTGTTGCAAATTAACCACGAAGAGCGTTATCAATCAGCTAAGGCTGTTTTACAGGATTTAAACACTCAGCCACTGCCACCACAAACACCACCAACTCACTCATTTTCCACAATACTATCCCAGCATCAACCATCAAGAATACCATCACATACTCAAG
Organism: Scytonema sp. NUACC21; assembly: GCF_054684315.1. NCBI lineage: Bacteria > Bacillati > Cyanobacteriota > Cyanophyceae > Nostocales > Scytonemataceae > Scytonema > Scytonema sp. NUACC21. Next base: position 62,866 of record NZ_BAAFZH010000090.1, read on the forward strand.
CTGCAAATACTCAACCGCCATCAGCTGCACCTTCAGGGTCTTTATCTCTCAAGAAACTGTTGCCATCAGCAGTGATTGCAGGCTCGGGGAGTTCATTTTTAGCTCTTATCCTTCTCAGTTTTTTAGGAACAATTTGGATGAGTTCTGGAATATGGTTTTTACTTTTGGGTGCCATAATATTTTCCCAATCTCATTCCATTCCCGAAAAAACTTATTTACTTCTTGTTTCTATAATTACAACCTTATTTGTTTTTATCGTCTACCAAAGATTATCAGTTGCTAATCTTCTCCAATCTGGATTAGATGGGCTAACAGTTCTTGTATTGCTAGTTCTTCTGGCAGGGTTATTAGCTTTTGCTTTCATCAATTTATCCCAGCTTTTAAAAGAGTTAATTTCTCATTATTTTTAATATAATATAAAAGGGAACTATATGAATGAAAAAAAAGAAAATATCAGATTACTTGCTTCTTTCCTAATAGCTGGGTTGTTAATGGCAGGTATTTTATGGTTTTTAGGTAGATTTGTAGGTTCTGGTAAAACTGACAATAAGTTACCAAGCTCATCTTCTATAAATTCGTTTTCAAATGATAACATGAGTTTGGGGGAGGAAATTTTTATTACCAAGAATAATTCTCCAGAAAAAGAAGAAGGAAGTAAAGCATTTGCCAAGGGTGATTTTGCAACTGCTGTAAGTAAATTTACCGCAGCCTTAAAAAATAATCCTAACGATCCTGAGACATTAATTTATTTGAATAATGCGAATGCCGAATTAAACAAAAGCAATACAAAACCTCTAAAAGTTGCTGTTCTTTTGTCACTAACAAGCGTCGATCAGGCAGAAGAAACCCTACGCGGTGTTGCTCAAGCTCAAGATGAGGTGAATAGCAGCCGCGAGAAAATTAATGGGGCTTGGTTGCAGCTTCAAATCACTGCCATTCCAAATATTAGAGATACCCAGACGGTTTCACAAATTAATCTTAATTTGGTGAACGATCGCAATATTTTGGCAGTCATCGGGTTTACTCTCAACCCATCGGTTTATAACGATCGCGGTTTAGTGATGGTTTCGCCAATCAATCCCAATGCCAGACAATCGTCTCAAATGCAAAAATATATCTTTTATGCTACACCCAATGCTGATGTTTTCAGTGACAAGCTTGCTGAATATATAGTCAAAAGAACTGGTATAAGAAACGTCGCTATTTGTAGGGATTCATCATTTCAAGCGAGACAGGACAGACCAAGAGAGTCCCCTGTAAGTATAGAAACTATCATAGACTTACACAAAGAGTCTATTCAAAGCAGTAAATATGGCGGTAAAGTCACCAGTACAAATTGCGATGTGAGTGACAATTCTTCAGTCAGTGATATCCTCAGACGAGCTAAAACTGATGGTGCAGAGGCGTTGTTATTATTTCCCAGCCCATTAACAATCAATAATGCGAATTCAAAGTTCTTCGATTTGCTTCGAGAGAATAAAAAACAAGGCGAGTTACCGCTGTTTGGTTTTCAAATCATGTATAACAGCAGAATTTTGAAATACGGAAAAGAAAATGTTAAAAAAATGGTGCTAGCTGTACCTTGGCATCGCGATGCGAATCCAGACATTCCCTTCGCCACAGAAGCTTCTGAACTTTGGGGTGGAGAAGTCAGCCCGCGAACAGCAGTTGTGTACGATGCACTTCAAGCAGTCATCGCTGGATTGAAAGAAAACAGTACCCGTGAGGGCTTACAAAAAACTCTGTCTAACCCCGACTTCGTAGCCTTTGGTGCAGCAGGACGAATTAAATTTTCACCAGAAGGTATTCGCGATCGCGTTGGCGGCGTTTTTCTAGTTAGAGTAGAACCCTGTACCTCCGGTAGGGGCTGCGATCCCAATACTCAACTCCGTTTTGATTTAGTCAAAGATTGATAAGTAGAATGATACAAATAAAGTTAACCCATGAGGGTCGTCCTTAGTCCTTTGTCATTGGTGAGTCCAGAGAAAGTAGGCGGGTTTCCCACGCCCTGGGGACTGGCGAACCCGGAGGGTCATTGGTAAGGATTTCGACGCGGCTTACATTCTTAACACAATTTTATTTATTTCTGTCAACTTACTTATTACTTATTACTTATTAACAAATGACCAATGACCAATGACCAATGACCAATGACAAATGACCAATGACAAATGACAAATGTGCAATCGAAGCTAACCAAAGTTTTGCCCAGATGCTTGGCTGTACTCCAGAAGAAGTGGTAACAATGCATGTTGCTGATTGGGACGCTCAATGGGGAAAAGAAGAGATCGTCCAATTTATTCAAACATCTCAGTTCATCAATGCACCGTTTGAAACAGTACATCGTCGTAAAGATGGTTCACTCTATGAAGTAGAAATTAGTGTGAGCGATGTAGAATTGGAAAATGAAATTATGCGAATCTGTATCTGCCGCGATATTAGCGATCGCAAGCGCATTGAAGCCGAACGCAAGCAGGTGGAAGCCGCTTTGAGACAGAGTGAAGAACGCTTACAGCTTGCACTGGAAGCCTCTGGAGATGGGCTGTGGGATTGGAATCTAGGAAGCCAAACCGTTTATGTCAGTCCTCGCTATCTAGAAATGCTGGGTTACAAGGCTAATGAACTGACCATAAACGTTGAAACTTGGAACGCATTGATTCATCCCGATGACAAATCCAGGGTACTCGATACACTTAATACCCACTTACAAGATAGCTCAGTTCCATATGGGTTTGACTATCGTGTCAAAACCAAATTAGGTGAGTGGAAATGGATTGCTAATTATGGCAAAGTTGTTACCCGTGATGAACAAGGCAATCCTGTACGAATGATCGGAACTCACAAAGACATTAGCGAGCGCAAATGCATTGAACTGGAATTGCAACAGGCAAAAGAAGCGGCTGAGGAAGCAAACCATTCAAAAAGTACCTTTTTGGCTTCCATGAGTCACGAGCTACGAACACCGCTGAACGTCATCCTGGGCTTTACCCAAGTCCTGCGCCGGGACCCATCTTTATCGGGAGTACAAAAAGACACAATTCAAACCATCCATCGCAGTGGAGAGCACCTGCTAAGTCTGATTGAAGACATCCTTGACCTTTCTAAAATTGAAGCCAACCGCACGAGTGTGGAAGAAAACAGTTTCGATCTCTTCGATCTCCTGCTCTCCCTGGAAGATATGCTGCGCCATAAAGCGGTATCCAAAAACTTAGAGTTTCGTTTCCAGACGGCTCCAGAAGTCCCTCAGTTCATTACTACAGATGCTAAAAAACTGCGTCAAATCTTAATTAATTTAGTAGGTAATGCCATCAAGTTTACGGAGCAAGGCAGCGTAACACTGCGGGTGAACGCAGAACCCATTACTCAAAAAAGTGTAAATTCATTAGAATCTTTGGATCGGGCTAATTCTGAAACTCTTTTAATTTTTGAAATTGAAGATACAGGTGTGGGGATTGCAGGCGATGAGACTGAAACTGTCTTCGACGCATTTGTGCAAAGCCGTTCTGGAAAAATGACTTCAGGTGGAACGGGGCTGGGCTTAACTATCAGTCGTCGATTGGCTCGTTTGATGAACGGTGATATTTCAGTCAGCAGTATACTGGAACAAGGCAGCACATTCTTTGTGCGTCTTCCCATTCAGATTGCTGAAGCTGCAAGTGTTCCTTCTCCCAAGCAAGAGCGATCGCCTATCGGGCTAGTTCCCGGTCAACCTACATATCGAATTCTGATTGTGGACGATCGAGCCGAAAATCGCTTGCTCTTGAGAACGCTGATGACTCAGGTAGGAATGGAAATCCAAGAGGCGACCAACGGACAGGAAGCTATTGCCCTCTGCCAACAGTGGCTACCCCATTTGATCTGGATGGATATTCAAATGCCCATATTAAATGGGTATAAAGCCACTCAGGTGATTCGCTCCTTTTCTACAGAACAATCACCAGTCATCATTGCTCTAACAGCTCAGGCATCAATGAGCGATCGCACCCTAGCTCATGCCTCTGGCTGCAACGATTTTGTCATCAAACCCTTCAATGAAAACCTTATCTACGAAAAGATGGCAGAGTATTTGAACTTGCAATTCGTTTATAGAGAAAGCCAAGAGCGATTGGATGCCCATCCCGTAACAACTACTCAAAACACCTCTTTTGTGCTGACTTCCGAGAGCTTCTCTGTGATGAGTGCAGATTGGCTTGCTGCACTGTATAGTACCACTCAAATTTGTGATGAAGAAGAGATTGAACAACTACTTCAGCAGATTCCAGACTCTCATGCTTCTTTAGCAAATCAACTGAGGCAACTTGCTTATAATTATCAGTTTGAACAAATTAAACACCTATTACAACAATACTTTGGGCATCACAATTTATCACCAACATAAGTGCGGTACAAGCCCGTTACCTTCATCCTTTAGCCTTTATACTGAGCGCCTTTTTGCACTAGCTTACGTAAATACTGCCACGAGAGCGCCCAGACTTGCCAAAAAAATAAGAACCTCCATAGAAATGCCATTCGAGATTGTTAAGGATTTCAACAGCCGTCTCTGGTGTAACGACTTGAGCAACTTCATCATCAATCATTCCCCGGTACCATCTGCCAGATTGCGATAAATGCTCGTACTCAACAAAATAATGCAACCACACACGTTTGCAGGAATGGCATTGGTCAATTGAGACTTCACCAAATCTGCCATTAGTTTCATCAATTCCCAACCATCTAGATGAAAATGTGCCATTACGATAGCCATTAAGGCTCATACAAATACAGGGTTCATTATTATTCATTGTGCAAAAATATTTAAAAATTCAGTCACAACATCCGCAGGTTTTGCAAAACAATCTTTGGCTTCAAATCTAACGGTTGGAATACCCTCACGAAGCAAGACACGGTCGCGCAAGTAATCTCTTGTGGTTTGTACGCTTTCTTGATGGTGTTGACCATCCACCTCTAAAATCATACACTTCCGGTTGTAAAACACAAGAAAATCAACTTCAACTCGACCCGTCAGCCAACCACTAGCATCCGATACAGGGGAACCTTGACGACCAACTCGACCACGCGTGTTAGCAAAGAATAAAACTTCTCGCTTGTCCAACTCTCCTGCAATCTTAATTTCAGCTTGGGATCGGAAGTACATACCACCCCATTCATAAGCTGCATTTGCATGGCCGTTTCCGTTACCAAAAGAATTACGATCGGGTCTTGGTACATCTTTCCCAGGTACAGCTAAAGCTGAACCACGTGTAAATTGTTCTACCTTCTGCCTGTACTCGTCGTCGAAAAACAACCGCCACCAGTGTTGGGTACCGTGTCCTTCACGTTGGTCTGCATAAGACAGGTGCAAATGTTCGTTCATTTCTAAATAGAAACCAGGTCTAGTTCTTGAATAAAGAAAGGTATTAATACGCTTTCTCAAACTTTTATCAAAATTTTTATTAGAAGTTGAAACAAGAAAGTCTAACAATTTACTTGTTTGTACTTCCAAATAGTAAGGAAGTTGTCCTCCTATAGGTATAATAGAGGTACTATCAGCGTTACGCTCCACTCCTTCTAAAGTTAATTCCATCTTTAATATGCTGTATGTGGTGATGCATCTGCTATATGCTATCTGAATAACTTTGGCAAAGTCACCCTACGGAATATACGGAAATTTAGTAAAACTTTGAATGAATGGGTTTAGTAGAAAGAATATTTTTCCAAACTTCACATTATCCGCAGAAAGTAAATTTATGAACTAGGTAACTAAACTTTGCACTCAATTCAGTAAGTAATATTATGTCTGTTTGATTACTTACGATACCCTAATTTGGCTCCTCCCCTTGATTGGAGGGTATGATGGTATGCAAAATTTCTTGGCGAATTGCGATCGCCATACAGAAATCATAAAAATGTCATAGTTGATTGTGCCAGAAATTGCAATATGGCTCTAGCGATCGCGGTTGACAAATGGCTGTAAGCGGATAGGAAGTTGAATAATAAACTCAGTTCCTTTGCCAACAGTAGAAAAACATTCTAATTTCCCTCCATGTCGTTCAGTAATGATTTGATAGCTAATTGCCATACCCATACCTGTTCCTTTACCTACAGGTTTAGTGGTAAAGAAAGGGTCAAATATGCGGTTTCTCACTTCTGGAGTCATTCCAGATCCGTTGTCTGCTACCGCAATCTCTACCCACTTGGCATCTTTAACCGTGGTATGGATAGCAATCTGGCTGGGGTTTTCCTTAATTTGTTGATATGTACGTTTAGCATTAACCTCATCCAAAACATCTATCGCATTCACTAGAATATTCATTAAAACTTGATTGAGTTGCCCTGGATAGCATTCTACTTGAGGCAAATTACCATAGTCTCTCTTCACTTCAATTGCTGGAGATTCAGGTTTGTCCTTTAAACGGTGTTGTAAAATTAACAACGTGCTTTCAATTCCCTCATGAATGTCCACCGTTTTGAACTCCGCTTCATCCATACGGGAAAAATTTCGTAGCGATAGCACAATGCCACGAATCCTGTCAGTTCCCATTTTGATAGAAACTAACATTCTCTGTAAATCCTCAATCAGAAACTCTAAGTCAATTTCCTCTGCCAAAGCTTGAATCTCTGGGTCATTGCTTAGATGGCGCTGCTGATATAATTGCAGCATCCGCAACAAATTTTGAGTGTAGTCTTGGAGATGACCGATATTACCATGAATAAAATTGACTGGATTGTTAATTTCATGGGCAACACCTGCAACCAGTTGACCCAGACTAGACATTTTTTCACTTTGAACTATCTGGAATTGCGTTTGTTGGAGTTCTTGGAGGGCATTTTTTAATTCCAGAGTCCGTTTCTCAACTCGTTCCTCTAATTCCTCATTTGCTTGTTGAAGTTCCAGTGCTGCTTGTCTGTTTTCATGAATAACTGCAGCCAATAGCAAGGTTGATAACGCGATAACCCCTACAAAAAACTGTAGCAGTACTAAGGATTCATTAACCGATGGTCTGGCAAATGACCCATAACCTTGGACGGTTCCCCAAATTGCAATTCCTGACATAATCACTATCAACAAGGTAACTTCTCTATGTTGAAAGCGAAATGCCGACCACGCTAATAATGGAATCAGCATATACTCTACTGAATATTCTCCGCCAAATGCTACTTGAGTAATGACAGCCGTTAAGAACAGTAAAAAAGCAAACTCTACAATCCATAATTTTCTAGGTTGTCTCAACAATCTAGAACGCTTGCTCCAAGTTAATAGTGCTGGTGTCACGAGAAGCATACTAATTACAATGGATGTCCACCAAAACCACCAAGTTTCTCCATACTCTGTCCAAGAAGCAACACCATTTAGACAAAGAACGGTTGTTGCAAGAGTCGTACTCAATAAAGGAGCAGTTATAATGACTCCCACAAATTTAAACACATCTTGAGAGCGATTCAAAAAATAGTAACCCTTAATGAAGCGGTTAATCAGAAAAGTAACGAGCAGTGGATCTATCAGGTCGATTATTGAAATGGCAACGCTAACTACAATATTTTGATAAACTAATGAGGAGTTGATAAGCAATTCGCTTAACAAAATAGCAGGCCAAATGCGATACTTCAGAACCAAAACAGCTGCTAAGTAAATACCTGCTGTAGGCCAAACAACTGTTACACCATTCTTAAAAGCCAGTGATAAGGCTACTTTACTAACACAAAAGTGAACAACAGGCAAAGCCAACACAGTCAATAACACTATCCGATCTAAGGCAAATGGTAAGCGCGTTTTCATACTTTTAGGTGTCAGAATTTTCATGTGAAAAAATTCAACAGTATACCTACTTAAAGTTCCCAAAAAAACTAGTTAAGTAACACTGAGCCAGTTTTTGTTACAACTGTGAAACAGTTTGTGGGCTTTTACAAAACCCACAAAAAGTACTTAGTTCCTGTCTTGCACCATCATGTTATTGCAAAAATCAAAGCCCAAAAAGCCGATCCCGATCGTAGGTAAGACTATGCCGCACACCCCCTCCCACAAAAAAGGTGTCAGATGTCAGTCCAATTGCCTCCCCTGATAAAGGGGAGGGCTAGGGAGGGGTATTTTTTTTTAGCGTTTACCCGGACACGATATAAGATTACCGAGCTTCTTTAAGCTTTACTCAAATAGCTCTCTCGGTGCTTTTTGTTATGTCTTTACAAATCATACCGAGAAAGCTTTTTTACATATCCTCTTACAATCCCTCAACTTTTAGTCGGGGAAGATACCAAAGTCACGCAGTTAATTTTTTATGCTCTCGCTCTATCTGACTAATTTCTCCCAGTAATTCCCTAAGTATCAATCTTACATTACCACTACTTGTTGTCACACGATCCCATTCTTTAATTAACGTCCTTAATCGATCGTTTTGAAAAGCCTTGTAGAGACGTTCTTCTGTCGCTTCATCTTCTTTGTATTCTCTCAAGCTAGGTCCTACAACATCCTTCCACATCAATTCAACTAAGGTTGAAGGAGATTTATTGCCCACACATTCAAAAAACCACTCTACAATATCCCACAATCGAATTGACTCTTTGACATCTGCAGGGAACAAGTAATCAATACCCTGTTTACACTGACAGTAAAAATCAATAAATACTTGGGAAACTGGGTCAGTAAATTTAGACTTGAGCTGTTCAACTTTGCTATTGAGTTGTTTTGTAGATTCGGTGATGTCCATAAGTGCAAATTCTTAATTGTATAAAAGAGTATACAAACAATTGAACTATATAGCGATCGCACTTATATTTGCCAGAATGTGAGAAAATAATGATGTAATCCAAATTTAATATGACACTGCACACAATTTTTACCCCTCTTCACCTCCCCCAACTTCCGAGAAGTGCCCTAGGCTGTGGGGTTCTTTCTATACTCTAACAATATCAAGCAAAAGGTACCGATAGGCAAAAGTTGCCTATCGGTAAGGAAGCAGCAAGAGCACAACTTACCGATTGGAAATTTTCTCCAATCGCCCTTTTAATTGGGTATACCTCACGCACATAAAACCGCCAGACGCTTATGCCTAAAAGAAACGTAAACAACAGGTTAAAAATTCACAACTAAGTTTAAGAAAAAAGATGTTAAATATTCAAAAACACTTGCGTAACTTCCGTAATAGCTCTCTAAGTCATCCAAAACTAACTAATTGGACAATTCAATCCAAACTGCAAGCATTGCTCTTTGGAGTTAGTCTTAGTTCTATAGTGGTCGTAAGTGGGATTGGTTGGTATCAAACACAAGCAACCCTTAGAAGCAAAATTACCGAGCAACTGGGAGCTATACGTACAACGAAAGCTGAGCAGATGGAGTTGTTCTTTGAAAATTTAAGCAACCAAGTGGGGATGCTGGCTGCAGATGGCAACGTTGTTAAAGCGATGGTAGAGTTGAATGGGGGTTTCCGCAACCTGGAGCGCAATTTCGTACCTCCTGAATGGGACGCAGTTTTGGACGCTTACTACACCGAACAATTTCTTCCTCGGTTGAAAAAAAACCTACCTCCTGAAACAAACCTTAATGCCGATCCCCCCAGCGGACAAGCGGCTCGCTATCTCCAATATTACTACATTGCTTCTAATCCCAATCCAGTCGGTCAAAAACACAAGCTCCTTGATGCTGGTGATGGTAGCGCTTACACCAAAGCTCATGCCAAATATCAAAAATTCTTTACAGAAATTGTCCAAAAATTCGGTTATTACGATTTATTTTTGATTAATCCTAAAACAGGAGATATTATCTATTCCTATTACAAAGAGACAGATTTTGCGACCAATCGACTACAAGGTTTTTACCCCCAGAGTGGTCTATCTGATTTAGTGCAAACAGCCTTGGCAAATCCGACCCAAGGTAGCGTTCAGATTGCTGATTTTAAACCTTACCGCCACTCTTATGATACTCCAGCTGCTTTCATGGCAACGCCCATTTATAGCGGTACTAACATGATTGGCATCTTGGCAGTGCAAATTCCCATTGAAAAGATTGACCAGGCTATTAGCCGGAATAATAATTGGCTTGGCAGTGGATTGCAGAAAACGGGAGAAGCTTATTTAGTCGGACCCGATTTGCTAATGCGTTCGACATCTCGTTTTTGGGTTGAAGACCCCAAAAAATATCAAAACGTTGTGGGTAAGACGGGGACTGACAAAATAGCTCTCCAACTAATGGAGAACTTCAACACCACCATTGGCTTACAGAAAATCAACTCAACCGCTGTCAAAGCCGCCTTAGCCGGTCAAGAAGGCATGATGATAACCCGCAATTATCGTGGGGCAGAGGTGTTAAGTTCTTACTCTCCTTTAAAATTGAACGGGTTAAATTGGGCAATTCTTGCAGAAATGGAAGTGGGTGAAGCGTATACCCCACTTTACACATTACAGATAATTTTTCTGGTAGCAGCGACGCTTTTTCTACTAGGAACAGGGTTTTTAGGGGCAGTTGCAGCAAGGATGTTTACCTCTCCCCTGCGTCGCTTGACTGAAAATGCGCGGAAACTTGTTGGTGGGGAACTGGATGAGGAGGTAGAGGTAAAGTACCTTGACGAGTTTGGGGAATTGGCAACAGAACTTAAAGAGGTGGCAAACAAGTTACGCCAGACTTACGAAGAGCTAGAAACCAAGAAACAGGAGAACGATATTTTATTGCAGAACATCTTACCCAAAGCGATCGCCGAACGCAAGCAACAAGGAGAATCGCTCATTGCCGATAGTCTCAAGCAAGTCACTGTCCTCAACGCTCACCTGGCTGGTCTTTCCCATTTGAACAAAAGGCTTTCACCACAAGAGGTAGCAAAATTACTCACCGAGCTATTTGATGAATTTGACAACTCTGCGGAACGCTATGGGCTGGAAAGACAGAACTCGCTAAGTACAAACTATGTAGCGGTATGCGGGCTCACCCAAGCCATATTCGACCACAGCAAGCGAACTATTGATTTTGCCCTAGCCATGTTAGACATTATCCAACGTCTAAATGCCAACTATAATTCTGCCTTGGCTTTACGCATTGGCATTCATGCTGGTCCTGTGACAGCAGGGGTAGTTGGAACACAGAGGTTTGGGTATAGTATTTGGGGAGAAACAGCGTACATAGCAAGCAGCCTCCACAGCCAAGCGAATTTAAACCATATTTTACTGACGCAAAATGTGTACGAACGGGTAGCAGATAGCTACACTTTCATCCAAAACCCTAGTTTGAAAATCCAAGGTCTGGGAGAAGTGGAAACCTGGACGCTAGTAACCACCAAGAAGTTACTTCTAACTCAAGTGGAGTTAGTTCAGTTATCCTTTGAAAAAGTAAAGCCCATTGCCGATAAAGCTGGGGAACTGTTTTACCAGCGACTGTTTCAATTAGACCCTTCCCTGCGTTCTTTATTTCATGGAGAGATGAAACAGCAGCAACGCAAGCTTATGAATACGCTAGCCCTTGCTGTGGAAGGTTTGCGTCAACCAGAGCAGATTATTGGTGCGGTTCAGCAGCTAGGTCGAAACCATGCAACCTATGGTGTAAAAATCGAATACTACGATATTGTCGGCGAAGCGTTGCTATGGACCTTAGCAGAAGGACTGGGTGCAGAGTTTACTACTCCAGTACGAAAAGCATGGGAAGAAGCTTACGTATTCCTAAGCGAAATTATGAAAGAAGCAGCAGCAGAACTTGAGTTGGAAAAAATAGGTGTATAAAGCAAGGGTGCAATGCCTTTGCCCCTTACCAATAACAAATAACAAATGACACTGGACAAATGACTAAGGACGAAAATGGATAAATCACTTTTAGGATGGGTATTGCTTTTGGGGCTGGGATTCCCACTGTTAGGGATATTACTGGGTGAAGCGGCGTCAAGGTTAGAACGACAGCAGCACCCCTTGGCAATTGGTCTGCGCCAGATACGCGAGTACGTGTTACCGCCATTAGCAGTGCTATTGGTCATGCGACAACTTTTAAACGTTGCTCTTAAAGATTCTTGGGCACGTTTTGCGGAAACCTTAACTTGGGTTGCCGTTATTGTAGCGGGGCTTTCTTTAATCAATGCTTTGTTGACCACTAAAAAGCAACCAATTAAATGGCAAATTCATGTTCCCAGCCTATTTTTTCAGGTAGCTAGGGGTGTAACAGTCCTAGCTATTGGTTATCACATTATTAATGGAATTTGGAACATAAATTTGGCTGGTTTAGGTTCCGCTGTGGGCATAGCTTCAGCAGTCATTGCCCTGGCACTGCAAGATACTCTGAGTAATTTAGTGTCAGGATTACTGCTGCTATTTGCCAAACCGTTCCAAACGGGTGATTGGATTGAGTTAGATGGGCAGCAAGGACGAGTAATTGAACAAAATTGGTGGTCGGTCACAATAGCAACCCCTGTCATGAAATTAAACGTTCCCAATGGGGTACTGTCAAAGGCACAGATTATCAATTACGGTCACGGATCAATTAGTAAATTCATTTCTGCCAGCTTTTCTTATGACGATCCTCCCAATAAAGTGATTCCAGCACTTAATAGCTTGGTGGAGGGTATAGATGCTATCGAATCTCAAGGTTCTGCAGAGGTTAGTTCCTATGAAGATGACCGTATCACTTACGAACTTTGGTATAAAGTGCTGCCTGAGAAAGTCCCTAGCGTTACCGCAGAACTCAAATTCCGACTTTACTATCTAACAAAACGTTATGGTTTTACCACTCCCTATCCGATTAGAATACAGTACGACGTCAATGCCAAACAAGGGATACCAAGCCGGATTCCTCAAGTAGTCGAGAACCGCCAACAGGAATTAACAACTTATTTAAGATCGCTGCCATATTTCTCAACGCTTAGCGACCGCCAGATTGAGGGATTGGTTCAACAAGCTCGATTTAAAGCCTACGGTCAAGGTGAGTTAATTATTCAAGAAGGCAAAAAAGATGAGGGGCTTTATATTATCTTTCAGGGCACGGGGCATACTTACTTAAAAGATGCTTACGGCGAAAGCAAGATAGTGGACAAGCTCGAACCCAACCAAGCATTTGGTGAAATGGCTATCTTTCCAGGAGAAGTCAGCCCAGTTACAGTCGTCGCCGATGAGGATGTTGAGGTTGTAGTGATTCCAGCCCAAGAGATTATCGAAGCGATTGAGTCTAACAACAAGTTTGCTTCCGAGATTCTTCAATATATTGAAGAACGGAAAAGAATAGTTCGACTTGCCAAGGGAATCAAAGACGAGGTGAGTCAATTAACAACTAACAACGGTCGGCGAGTGCGATTGGGATGATGAGGACAGCCAGAGCAAAGGTTCACATAGTTTTCAGCAGCATACTTTTATTCTTAACCGCCTGCGGCCAGGGGTCAACAATCTCAAAGGCAAAGCTTGACAATCAAATTAGTGCAGACAAAACTTTAAAAGAAAACTTAGGTATTGAGCGGGTTGAGCGTCAATTTGTTAAACCCACCTTAACCCAAAACTCATCTCAACAAGACATTATCCTACCGGAAGTAAAACCCTTAGAACTGGAGGGAGAACTGAAGATATCAGGCTCTCAGGTAGTTTTGCCACTCAATCAAGCTATTACTCAACGCTTTATCCAAGACGGCTATCCTAACAAAATCGATCTCACTGGTAGCGATACTCAAGTTGGCTTCAAGTTATTTTGCGAGGGGAAAAAAGTAGATATTATCGGTACGGTTCGCCCGATGACCAGTCAGGAGTTAACTGCTTGTGCTAAGTCAGGTATTGAGCCAATAGGTTTTCCAATTGCCATTGACGCAGTGACCATTGTAGTTAGTTCTCAGAACAATTTCATCCCAAACAGTTTGACACGGGACGAACTAGCAAAGGTATTCACTGCCCAAAAGTGGTCAGATGTAAATCCCAAATGGTCACCGGAAGCAATCAAGCGCATTATCCCAACGGGGGCTGGTACTGGAGGTTCAGTTGACCTGTTCGCGCAAGCTATCTTGAAGGGAAATGCCAGCCAATTGAAAAATGCCCCAGGTACGGTGTTTTATGACTTTGTAGAGCAGCTGCATTCAGAAGCTTTAATCAATCCTTACATAATCGGCTTTTTAGAGTATAGCTCTTATCAACAAAACCGCGACAAGTTGAAAGCGATCGCCATTGATGAAGTAGACCCTTTCCTACCAGGATATCCAATTACCCGTCCTTTGTACATTTACGCAAATGCCAAAGCGATTCGGACACGACCTGAAGTAGAAGGGTTTGTTAACTATTATTTGACCTATGTGAACGAAGAAATTTCCAATCTAGGTTACTTTCGAGTCCAGCAAACTGTAATGGATGAGTCAAGAACTAAATTTTTACAAGTGAAAGGTTATAAAGAGTTTTTGAAACAAGCAAGTCAGAAAAATTAGTTACTGTACACTCAGATCCATTTACATTTTGTGACTCCTGTCTGTTTATTTACATTGACTTACTTACAGTACATATTTTTTATTGAACATCATGAGTACGCCTAATTCTTTTCATTGCCATTTCCAGACTTAATTTCATTCGTTTAAAAGCTTTAACAAGATTTCCAATTTCATCATTAGAAACCTGGTCGAAGTCAGCTTCTAAATGTCCCGTACTCACTTCTTCTGCAATACGAGTTATGCGCTTAAGAGGACGAATAACTTGTTGATTCAAAAAGAGATTGACTAAAAAGATAACGGCTATAAAAACAGCAGATACAAGTCCTACTATTAATAAAGAGGATTGATGAGCTTTTTCGATGACTTTACTTGCTGGTAAAGACACAAATTGAGCCGCTACAATTTCATTCAAGTGCCAACCAAATCCATTAACTGCTCCAAAACGGTCAATCATAGTTTTCGGGGCAGCCTCTGGAGTACTATGACACTGAAGACAAGCTTGTTGGCTAATTGATAGCGGGCGGGCAATGTAAAATAAATTGCCACCAGGAAGTGAGCGAAATCCACTCACCTCTTTTACGTCCTTTTCTTTTCTAAAACGCTCTAAAATCTTTGCTTCAAAACTATCAGCTTTATCCCGAAGATTTGTAGGATTTATTGCTGCTTCTTTATAAAAAAAGTCTCGGTATTCTGGTTTTTTTCGTAGAATTTCAAAAACTTCTCGTGCTGAGTATGCGGATACAACTTGGGGCAGAAACTTCTCTTCCAGTTTTGAATAGAGCTCTGGATAGATTTGGGTAAGTGTATACTCACGTATAGAAGTCATAGTATCAATAAGTGTTAAAGCTCTTGAAGCTATTTCATTTATCGCATTCCGCCTCAACAATGTAGAAAGAGCTAACCCACTTAAACTCAAACCTACTATGAGAATTATGAGTAGTAAAACTGTAAACTTTTGTCTCAATTTTAAGTTCTTTAACATCTTGTCAAGTTAAGTGAAAATAAAAGTACAAAGTTATACCTTATTTATAAGGTATAATTGCCGTATGAAAAATTAAGTTTTTCAATTTCTGAATACTTCACTCAGTCATCCATTAACAAACCAATTTACCTTCTCCATCCTCCAATAGGCGGATAAGCAACTTTTAGACCGAGGAATAAAAGAATTCAGTCTTTTAATACCATTTTTGCATAGAGAGTTTTCTGTTAACTAAAATTTAGATTTGTCAGGTAATTCATGAGGATTAAACATGGCGATCGCTCTTTTTATTTATAGTTAAGTTTTTCATTTTCTACACTTATTCTTCAAAGAGTGATTGGGAATTTACAGAAATAGCTGAAAATCAACAACTTTATCTGACTTTATCTGACTTTATCTGACTAATTACTGCACGAAAGCAATAAAAAAACTGGTACGAATAAACGAGAACGAGAATATACACGTAATTAGAAATAGCCCAAAGCCTCTAAAATGCCATGAGTCATCAGTCAATGTTGTTTTCTTTTCATACCTGTGTTTTTTAATGATGTATTGCTTGTTTTTAGTTATGCTATTTATAGTATGTTTGATGCTTGAGTTACATAGTTGAGTTAAATTCAGGACATTGAGCATTTAGATACATTCAGATAAATTCAGGTTGAGTTGAAATACGAGTAAAAACGGACACATGAGCGACAACGACTGCAGCAAGTAACAAAGGGCTTTGGACGTACCTCGCGTTGTAACATTTATGTATATAGTTAGCCACATAGTTTAAGCCCATAATTTGCGTCTCTTTGTGCCACTTGCATCAGTTATACATTAGTTAACAATCATTAGTAAAATCTAAAACACATACCTATAAACTACTTAGCCCTGTATAATCTATTGTTAAATAAACTTTGTTTTTCCGAAATTGTCAGTAATTATGCGTAAATTAAAGCTGTATAGCCTAGCTATTATAACAACTTTATTCCCGGTAATAACTTGGTCCCAGGTTGGTCGTGCAGCTGTCACTTCACAGGAGCAAGTCAAGGAAGTCGCCCAATGGTTCAGTGGTTCTTTTAACAATGCTAGACAAATCGCTAGCGATCCTTCTGTTCCCTTTATCTCAATGTCTAACTGTCAAGTACAATCGGAACCTAGCAGTAATGACAGTGAAACACAAAATGTTTACCTGGAGCAAAAAAGCACAGCTTTTAACCGCATACGCCTCTACTCTTTCAGCCCTTGGGATTCAGCAGTCAAACTAAATATACGTAGCTTTTTTAACCCGGATATTGCCAGTGGCATTTGTAATTATCCAGCACCTTTAAGGGTGATTAATATCAGCAATTTAATTGCAACAAGTTGCGAAGTACTGCTGAGACTAGAGACAGAATCCAGCTATATTGGCACTAACGCTCCAAATGGTTGTCCCACTGCTTCTGGTGGAAAAGTAGTTTCTAGCGTCACTGTTAGAGCTGACACTATTAACTCTCTAGACCAAATTTTTAGTGCAAGTGGTACTTTACTAGTTAGTACACCGATTAAATTCGACCGAATTAGCTCTATCCCCGAACCTTCTTTCATAGCAGGGCTTGTAACTCTTGGCATCGGCTATACTATAAAAACCTTACTCTTTAACAAGTATTTTTCTAGAAAGTCTAATTTGACACTTTCAAACTAGTTAATAGTGGCAGTGACAATTAGTCTAGCTTAACGCCTCAATATTGTACTGACTTTTCACGGTATCTGGAAAACCCCACTTCCATTCCTCTCCCCTACAAGGAGAGAAGCTTTGATTTCTCAACCTTCTCTACGAGGGAAGGGGCTGGGGGGTGAGGTGTTCCGGCTTTTCCACATGACGTGAAAAGTCAGCAATATTGTACAGTTAACGCTGCCCAAGAAAAGCCAGTAGCACTGCTAGCTAAAACAACAATATCTCCCATTTTTATATTACCTGTTTCCAATGTTTTTGCCAAACCAAACAAGGTATCAGCAGCACCTAAATGACCGTATTCGGTTAAAGTAATGCAAGTTTGCTCCTCAGTTAAACCTAAAGATTCTAGAATACCTTTTGATAAAGTTTTTTTAACTTGATTGGTGAATATATAATCTATGTTACTGATAGAATAACCACTTTTCTTAACGGATTCTTGAATAACTCTTTTGTAATTATCTAAATAAATATCTGATAAAATTTCATTTAATTGATTTGGATTTGCTACTTTTAAATAATTTAGATCGCTATTAATATTGTAAGTAGAAATAGGAAATTTTGTTCCAGCTAAAGGTACTTTGACAAAATCAGCTAATTTTCCATCAGTTACAGCATGGTAGGAAAGAATTTGGTTACTTGGTTCTCCCTTTTTCAAAATAGCCGCAGCTGAACCGTCAGCAAATATGAATGTTGAGACGCAATCTCGATCTGAATAATTTAAAAGTGTGGATAATTTATCACTACAGATAACTAACGCATGGGATATGTTAGAATCTGCTAGCAACATATTTCGACAAATATGTATTCCTAGATTTCCACTGTTACAAAAATTTCTAACTTCAAAAGCACAAGCATTTTCTGCTCCTATTTCATATTGAATTTTAGCAGCAGGTGACCAAAATCTATAATCATAGTCTCCAGCGCCGCAATAAGCAATTATATCTATATCAGTGACAGAAATACCGGCTTTTTCTATCGCTAATAATGCTGACTTAATACCCATATCGCTCGGGTGTTCATTAGGAGCAGCTATTGATTTCTTTTTTATGCCTATTTTTTCAATAAAAACACTTTCAGGAATATTAGATAGTTTAGACATTTCTTCACTGGTTAAAATGCCTGAAGGAATATAGTAGCCAATGGATGTAATACCAACAGTTTGTTTGTCCATATGGTAATATGCTTTATGGGTAATTTTTCTATGCTACTAAAAACAATCACTTAAGGCTATTGCTGAGACAAAATGTAAGAAGTTAGGTTTTTGGAATCAAAATAACTTGGTAAGGCTTTGAGAATTTGGGCGAAATCCCAGGAGTAGAGGACAGCGATCGCACTTATTATTTCGTAGGGTGGGCACTGCCCACCGTTCCCTTATTAAGCAGGTACAAGATGTCAGGTTAGCGAATTAAAAGTTCAGCAAAACAGCCATATAATTGTAGAAGCGACTGGTTGGGTTACGAACAAGTTTGGTGAAGTGGAGCCAACAGCTTTTGGGATTTCGGTAAACCCAACCTACAATTTCTCTTAACCGAGCAGTATTGGATCGCCACGTTCTTATTCTTTGTATTTTATCTATATTGATTTTTTAAACTATCTCCTCATACTGTTTTCCGTAAAGTATATTTTTTTACTTTTTAATAAGAGATTATACTCCTTAAAAAAAAGTATTATTACTGGTAGAAATATTTTTAATTGTTAAAAAAAATACGTACTTTTAGCGTAGCTGTTTTGAAGTAATAAGAAGCAGTATAGAACAACATACCTTCAATCTCATGTCCAAATCATAATGTAAAACCTTTGGATAACTTAGGTTTTGTTTAAGGTGTCTACCAATTCTCTTCGATAAAAGGACACATAAATTATTATGTCAAACAATTTTACCAACAATAACCTCACTACCTCTCTCAATATAAATCTTACTTTAGATAACCAAGTTTTTACTGGTTCAGTAGGTCGGCGCAATCCAAACGATTATTACAGCTTCAGCCTCAGTAGTCGTAGCAGTCTTAGCCTAACCCTTGATGGTCTTTCTGCGGATGCCGATGTGCAAGTACTGAACAATAGTGGTTTGACTATTGCAGGCTCACACAGCCGTCACAACAGTGCTGAATTTATGGGTATTACCCTTGATACAGGCACTTATTACATTCAAGTCTCTCGTGTTGGTAGTGCTAGCACCAATTACAATCTAAAAGCCTTTAAGAATGAAGCTCCTCAAGCACTACAATTCAACACTCATAAAAGTTCTTATCAATCGGGTGAGACAATTAACCTCACAAATACCAAAGTCTTTGACGCTAATGGTGCAAATGACATTGCACGTGTCGATTTTTGGTTACAGAAAGACGGAGGTAGCTGGCAAGATATTACTGATGCTACACAGATTGCTGGTGATAGCGGCGATAGTCGTTATGGCAGCTTCAATTACTCCCTAAATAGCCTATCTAGTGGAAAGTACCAATTATCAGGAAAAGCTTACGATAAATTAGGTGCTAGCACGGAGAATACGCAAACCAGCTTTAGTGTTGGAGCTGCGCCAGACTGGTTCGACCAGAATATTCAAGATGTACTTATACGTTCGGCAGCAAGGTCTCGTTTTGCCGATGGTACGTTAGACCGCAACGACATGATTGCTATTCTTCGCGAGTCTAAAGATAGTAATGCGATCGATGCCACAGAACTCACTGACCTTCGTACATTAATAGGCAATACCTCCTACGTAAACATTCCTGAATACGTTAGGGTTCTATCTAATAAAGTTATTAACGGTGACACTGCTAATCAAAAGTATCAAGGAAACGCCCTCGGTAATTTGGCTGAAGGGAGTAGCGATATTCAACTAGAAAACTTGATTGGTAAGTGGTTTTTGGGCAGCGATCGCCCGCAATCCTCATACAAATATCAGTATGCAAGTGGCTCTTTGTTCCAAAATGGCATTAACTACGAAGACATAAAGCAAGGTGCAATGAATGACTGCTATTTCCTTGCAGGATTAGCATCAACAGCCTCTCGTAATCCGAGCACAATAGAGAGTATGTTCATTGACAATGGTGATAATACCTTCAGTGTACGCTTTTTCCATAATGGCATTGCAGACTATGTCACTGTAGACAGATACTTACCTACTGATGCCTCTGGGTCTTTTGTTTATGCAAGTAAGGGTAGCCACTACAGTAATTCTGCTAATGAATTATGGGTTGTTTTTGCTGAAAAAGCTTACGCACAAATTAACGAGTCTGGACGGATTCATCAAAACAATACCAATACTTATGATGGTATTGGGAATGGTGGATACATGAGCGATGCATTTGCACAAATCACGGGAAGGAAAAGTGCTCTAGGTAAAGCTATTGACTGTAATTCAATCATTAGTGCCTTAAATTCCGGACAATTGGTTGGTCTTGGTTCTAAAACAAGTGGAGTGGCTTCAAATATAGTGACGGGTCATGCTTACTCACTCATCAGCTACAACTCTTCTACCCAAAAATTTGCTCTTTTTAATCCTTGGGGAATAAACACTAGTTCCTCAAAACCCGGTGTGATTGAGGTAAGTTGGAGCGAAGTTGAGTCGAACTTTAGTTACTGGGATTCTACAGTGTAAGTAGATAGTGGTTGGTGATTAATAGTTAGATTTTGATGATTTAAAGGTGGGCAGTGCCCACCCTACTACAATTTTTATACCCAAAAATTTGCTCTTTTTAATCCTTGGGGAATAAACACTAGTTCCTCAAAAATCGGTGTGATTGAGGTAAGTTGGAGCGAAGTTGAGTCGAACTTTAGTTACTGGGATTCTACGGTGTAAGTGGATAGTGGTTGGTGCTTAATAGTTAGATTTTGATGATTTATAAGGTGGGCAGTGCCCACCCTACTACTACTTGTCGAGGAGGGAAACAAGAAATCTAATTTCCTCCCCTTTATAAGGGGAGGTTAGGAGGGGTAAAAATTATGTGCAGCTTCATATTAAATTGGTATAACTACTAACCACTAACCACTAACCACTAAAAATATTGTTATTAAATTACCATTTTATTTATCAAACTATTTGAAAAAGAATATTTGTCAAATAGCTATCTGTTTTTCATGGAATTAAATAGTAATTTTTACATAGAACTTCCATTGCTGGAAGCTAGTTGCTACAAAAATTGCCCAAGCGGGTTTTTAGTCATTGACTCTGGCAAAAAATATAGATGGATTTGAGGAGAAAATACTGGTGTCCATTGAAAATACTGATAATAATTTATCTTCTGATAAAGGGCTAAATATTACTTCTTTCTCCTCAGTAGATGGCTTATATTCTAGCGATGACTACAGCTTAAGCCTCTATGGTCGAAGTTGCTTTAACTCAAGTACAAGTCATTTAGAAGCAACGACAGATCCAGCTTTATCCAACAACAGTACAGTAACGGCTAATCCCACTACTGCAAGCAATGGATACAGCCTTATCTCTGGTTATGGCTCAATCAATGCAGCCGCCGCCGTCGCTCAAGCAGTGGGTCAAAATCCCTTTACAGATGTTGCCAATCTTAGTGGTAATAATTGGGGCGCTGACATGGTGAAAGCCCCGGAAGTTTGGGCACAAGGATACACGGGACAAGGTGTTGTTGTCGCTGTTTTGGACACTGGGGTTGACTACACCCACGAAGATTTGCAGGCAAATATTTGGACGAATACCAAAGAAATCGCAGGTAATGGCATTGATGATGATAGCAATGGTTACGTAGATGATGTTCGCGGTTGGAACTTTGATGGTAACAACAACGATATCTCAGATATCTACAGTCATGGTACTCATGTGTCCGGCACTATTGCAGGTGTCAACAATAATGTTGGCGTCACGGGTATTGCTTATAATGCCAAAATCATGCCAGTGAAAGTCTTAAACGACTCCGGTACAGGCTCTTATAGTGCGATCGCAAATGGCATCTACTATGCTGTGAATAACGGTGCTGATGTCATTAATCTGAGTCTGGGTGGAGATGCTTCTAGCTTTCTTTTAGACTTAGCTATAGATTACGCCAGCAGTCAAGGCGTTATCGTTGTTATGGCAGCTGGTAACGAGAGTGCTTCAGAACCATCCTACCCCGCCCGCTATGCAGACGAGAGGGGAATTGCTGTTGGGGCAGTAGATAAGAATAACAATATGGCAGAGTTTTCCAACAAAGCAGGAGCCAAGCCCCTCACATACGTCACTGCTCCTGGAGTTGAAGTCTACTCAACACTCCCAGATAATAGCTATGCTTCTTACAGTGGCACATCTATGGCAACTCCTCACGTTGCCGGTGTTGTTGCCCTGATGCTCAGTGCTAACAAAAGCTTAACGGATGCTCAAGTTCGCCAAATTGTCACAGAAACTGCACTTAACAATACACCAACTCCTACTTTGAGTTTGGATTCTAGCTTTGTCGCAGAAAGCAGCATAGCATCTTTTTCTAGTTTCAATCTCAGACAATATGAAGGTAGTTTGAGCAAGGCAAGGGAACTAGTTTCTTTCTCTACGCCTGAAATAGGTAACTGGGCGAGCAAAATTCCCGTCCTACCCAATCAATGGGATGATGTTATGGGTTTGCAAGAGTATACCTTCAACTCCACACCTGAGGTTAAGAATAACGAGATATTTGGAAATTCTGTTCTTAACTTACCCATCTCCAGCGATCGAAATACCTTGAACATCGTTAGCTACAGCATCAGTGATAATGAGAAGGATGAAAAGGACAAGGATGACAGTGCGGGAGACATTGAAAATATTTTGAAGCAACTTGAAAAAATCATAGGAGAGTATTTCGGAGGATAGTTCTATATTTGATAATGTTGGGTAGAGTTCCTCAACCCAACCTACGTTCTTGCTTCAATGGGGAAACCCCACAATGCAGTGGCTCCCCAACCTACCTTCATCCTTCATACTTTAAATGTGTTACCTGACCGAGAAAGCTTCGCTAAATCGACGGGTAATTGGCTCCATTATGAAAGTCAAAACTGATTTTTTACGAGTCACAATTTCGCCATTTGCTGTCATTCCTGGAGTAAATGCAACTTCTTGACCCCGTACCATTACAGTATGCTTGCTTAACTTAATTCTTGTAGGAAAAACTAAACCCAATTCCTTATCAACAATGGCATTGGGGCTGACTTGTACTACCTCACCCTCAATTGTCCCAAATTCTTGGAAAGGAAAGGTCGCCATCTTCACTTTTGCTTTCATTCCTTCACGGATAAAACCAATATCTCGGTTAAGAACTTTAACTTCCAAAAGAAGTTCCTCTCCTTCTGGTAGTATTGATAGTAATTCTTCACCTGCTTGTACTGGTCCAGTAGTAGCCTTGACTCTGTAAACAGTACCGGAAACCGGGGCTTTAATGGTTTCCATATCTTTCTGCTTTTTCGCTTGTTCAAGCTGACCTTGAACGGTAGTTAGTTCTTCTTTGCGTTTATTAATCTGAGTTAAAATTTCACTTTGACGTTCTGAAGCTAATTTTTCCGCTTGAGTGCGTGCGGCTTGATATGCTTGTTCGGCTTGACGAATTTCTTGAGCTTGGGCATCAATATCTTTTTCTAAAGATTTAACTCTGTCTTGAGCCTCTGTTACTTTGTTTTGGGCGTTTGTAACTTCATCACTTGCTCTGGTAATTTCCGCATTTGCACGATTCAATCTTTCTTGGGCGTCTAAGTAATCAACTCTCGGTATTGCACCGGGAGAAACTAGAGTTTTTAGGCTTTGTTCTCTTTGTTGGGCGATAGCTAGACTATTTTCAACTTTGGCACGAAGATTTTGAGAGTTAGCAAAGTTGGTTTTGGCGTTGGCAAGACTAGTTCTAGCATTAATCAAATTTTCCTGCAATCTATTCAAGCGGACTTTTGCTTGATCTATCCGCGCCAGTTGACGTTGGGCTTCAGCCTCAGCAGCAGCTTGGCTTGCTCGAAAATCCCGCAAACGAGAATTTAACAGTTCATCTTGGATTTGCGTTCCCGCAGTTTTAGCTCCCGTTCGTTCTGCATCTAAACGTCGCAAATCCTCCTGAATCAGTTTCGTAGATTGAGATAAACGAGCAACATCAACCTGTTGATAATCTGGATCGCGTTGAATTAATGTTTCATCTTTAACAACGCGATCGCCTTCCTTCACATTCACTGCAAGAATCGACCCGTTACCTAAGGATGTTACCGGGCGAACCTGTGTGGATGCAATCAACTCGCCTGGTGCTGTTGCAACTTCATCCACTTGGGAAAAGTGCGCCCATGCGATCGTTCCAAATACGACTGCGCTTATTGTTCCTGCTAATAATCTAGTATATAGGGGTGGCAATTCCTGGACTGCCTTACCCAATTCATAGGAAAGTTGTTCGTCTGGTTTGGCAAAACGCTGTTTGGTCTTTCGTGCTTGAGCCGCACTGGCAACTAGGGAATATTTCATAAGATGTTAGTGGTTAATAGTTATTGGTTAGTAGTTAGTGGTTAGTGGTTGGTACATTAATTAATTACCACTAACCAATCCGTTTAAACTGCTAAATATCGGCGTAAGAAGTTTTGTAATGTTTCCAATTTAAAATGGAAAGTTGCTTCTAATTTAGCAATCTCTTCATGGGTACAGAAAAATTCATTTGCCAGTAATGTGCGGAAAGTACCTAAAGCTTTTTGTCCTTGAGGATTAAATAAACCCAATCCACCACGCAATACATCAACGAAAAACAGTGGCGGGTTAATCGTCACTGGCTCTTTGTTAAATACGCGGCTAAAAATTTTAGGAATATCTTCTCGTAACAAAATTTCCGGTCCTCCAACAGGAAAAATTTGATTCCGAGCGGCTTCCAAGGTCATAGAATCCACCACCATCCTAGCCAAATCATCTGTACTTATAATAGAAGTACGGTTTTTAGGGTCACCAACGAGCAAGTATAACCCTGTTTCTCGAAAACGTTCTGCAAGTGGCAGCAAGTTAGATGCTAATCCAGCTGGGCGTAAAATAGTGTAGTTTAAACCACTAGTTTCCAGGTATTTCTCCACCGCCCGCTTGGCTTTGAACACGGGAGCATCTTCGTAACCCCGGTCTGCCCCCAATACAGAAATGAACACAAAGTGCTGCACGCCATTTGCTTTAGCTTGGTCGATAAGTTCAATATTAGCCCGGTAGTCCAAGGATAAGGCATCACCGTCAGAACCGTGGGCGCTAACAATGTACTGAACGCCCTGACAAGCCTTTTGAATGTCCTGTTGTTGGCGCAAATCTCCGATAAAAATGTTAGCTCCTCTGTGTTCTAACTCCCCATAGTGTGAGGTGAGGCGGACAAATGCCCGTACCTGTTTTTCCTGTTCTCGTAAAAGTCGCACGACTCTGCGACCAATTCCTCCAGTGGCTCCAGTAATTAGAAACATACAATTTTTGATGAATCAATGGTCATTAGTCATTCGTCATGAGTCATTCAAATTGGACAAATGATATTAGACGAATGACTAATGACTAAATTTTAAAATTCCACAATGACTGGTGCATGGTCGCTGGGTTGAGGTAATTTTCTGGGGGCTATATCAATAGTGCAACTTTTGGCACCCTCGTACAAGGCGGGTGTCAGATAGTGATGGTCAATTCGCCACCCCATGTTACGGCGAAAAGCAACAGCACGGTAATCCCACCAACTGTAGTGACCGCCTTCAGAGGTAAATTTGCGAAAAACATCGGCAAATCCCAAGGACAAAACTTCTCGTAAAGCTTGACGTTCTGCTTCGGATGCCATGATGTGGTTTTCCGCGTTAATACCCTCATGAATATCCCTAGATTCTAAAGCAATATTGAAGTCACCGCACATACAGATATGAGGTGAGGACACAAGAAGGGATTTTAAATACTCTTGCAGCACTTTTAACCAACGCAGCTTGTATTCGTATTTTTCGCTGCCGACAGACGACCCATTTGGTACATAAAGATTAATAATTCTAACATCGTCCAGTATACCCGTAATAACTCGTTTTTGCTCGTCCCATTCAGGTTCTAAATCTAATAAGATAGTTCCAAAACTACTACTGACGTCTTGAACTGGTTGGCGGCTGGCGATCGCAACGCCGTTGTAAGATTTTTGTCCTGATATATAAAGGTAATAGCCTAATTCCTCAAAAAGCGAACGAGGAAAGTCAGCGTCTACTACTTTAGTTTCTTGTATGCATAAAACATCAACGGGATTTTGCTTCAGCCAATCGGTGACTTGTCCCAGGCGAGTACGAATCGAGTTGACATTCCAAGTAGCAATTTTCATTTTTTTACAGTCTTTTATCGGTAGTCCACAGTCATTGTAGAGACATTTCATAACACGTCTGTACAATAGTTAATAGTTAGGGAAAAAGCATCGATCCCAACTATATACTTTAGTATTTTTCGTTACAAAAGTTTGGTATTTGTATGATCCCCAGGATAGATGATGCTAGCTGACAAAACAAAGTAAATTAAGACGGTACCTGCTAGATAGTGACTGCTGTTACCCGTTACTTGTTGGTAACGATTTCTAGGTAGGGTTAACGAAATTGCACTCTTGCAAAATACGTAGGTTAACTTAAAATCAGAGAGGTGAGTAGAAATGCTTGACCTCAATCTGATACCAGTCCTGGCGATCGGAACTTTTCCCCGCTATGAATGGTCGGATTCATTCCGCCAAAATACTGTTTTAATCAACAGCCTTTTTCGACATTTATATCAACAACTTTTTAACAAGGAGGACATAAATATGAGTATGCGAGCCAACAGCTGTCCCTGTTGCGGCGATCTCCTCTTGCGTCATGTCCGTTATGGTGAAGTTTATTGGTTCTGTCACACGTGCTGGCAAGAATTTCCATTGTTAACTGTTAATCGTTTGTCCAAAGAAGGGAGAAATTTAGCAGCTGTGACTCAGCCACCCGTGAAAGCATAATAAAGTAGTTGACTGCTCGGTGTTAACTGTTGGCAGGTAAATTCAGTCAGCAGTTAATACAACTTTACACCTGGTACAATCAGGTAGATCTAGATACTGGGTTGCCATCTGTGTTAGCAGCGTTACTTTACGGGAAAGAAGATTTACGTTTGGAAGAAGTTGCCGAGCCTAGTCCGGGCAAAGGTGAGGTTGTCATCCAAGTGGGAGCATCGACAACCTGTGGTACGGATTTGAAAGTATGGCGGCGTGGGGGTCATGCAAAAATGCTCAAGCCACCTACTCTTTTTGGTCATGAGGCCGCAGGACGGATTGTCGCTGTAGGAGAAGGTGTGACAGATTGGCAAGTTGGCGATCGCGTAGTAGCAAATAATTCTGCTCCCTGCATGAAGTGTTTTTTTTGCCAGCGCCGAGAATACTCCTTATGCCCAAACTTGACATGGAATAACGGCACTTTTGCCCAATACTTAAAAATTCCCGCACCTATTGTGCAGCATAATATGTTGCTAATTCCTGATGACTTGCCCTACGAATTGGCAGCAATGACAGAACCCTTAGCCTGTGTACTGCATGGAGTAGCCCGTTCTAACGTCAAAGCCGGGGATAGCTGTGATGGGTTACCCCAAAGTGTAGTCATATTAGGGGATGGGGCAATTGGGCTGATGTTTGTGGCAAAACTAGCCTGTGAAACACAAGCAGAGGTGCTGCTTTTTGGTGGAAATGACCAAAGGTTAGAAATAGGGAAAAAGCTGGGTGCAGGTCAAACCTTTAATTACCGCCAATTACCGGATATTCCTGCTACCGTGAAAGACCTGACAAAGGGAATGGGTGCAGACGTTGTCATTGAAGCAACTGGTGTCCCAAGTGTCTGGGAAACAGCAATTGCCTGTGCCCGCCCTGGTGCAACTGTTAATCTGTTTGGTGGTTGTCCGCGAGATACGACCATTACTGTTAATACAGAACAGTTACACTACAGTGAACTGACGCTAAAAGGGGTTTTCCACAATACCCCTGAATTTGTTAGGGCAGCACTCTCACTAATTGCCAGTCGGAAGATTCCTTTCGAGTTACTGCTTAGCGAACACCGCCCGTTAAAGGATTTAGAACAAGTGTTTTGTGATATGAAAGAGCGTAAGGTTGTTAAGGTAGCAATGATTCCAGAGGGGAGTTAGCGCCAAGCTTATTCTTTGTATTGAAGTTAAACCCTTTGACTGAAACGGGGAAAACTATGATTACCTACCCCGTCAGTCATGAATAGAAAATGTTAACAAAACCTTTACCTAAACTTTTAATCTTTCCTTTTTCCCTTATTTCTTGCTTTTGCTTGGGAGCATTTTTTGATTCAACCGCTTCTGCTTTACCAGGACAGCCCGCAAATGATGTTAGTGCGTGGATTAAAGCTCATCCCACACTTCGTCCTTCGCCTGGAGAGAGGTTCTTTGTACAAAAGAGCGATACAGCTGCCCAGAGATTTACTTTTCAAGCATCGCTTCTAGCCCCTGGTAAACTTGGCGCTGTACAAGACCGCAGCAAAATCCGTAACGAACGCATTACAATGTTCGACGCCGTTAACGGCATGACATTCGATCGCCTTGAAGAATCGTTGCGAACTATCTATGGCTTGGAGGTTTATCAAGACTTCAAAAACGCTCGAGTTGTTTACGAGTATCCCAATAAAACTACAATCAATGCATCTCGTTTCGCAAGAGCTCCCGTTAAGGAAGCCCTTAAGGGAGAATTGCGTGTAGGAGATCGCTATGCCTACTGGGTGGAACTAGCGCAACCCAAAGCAGGCAAAGCATTTAGCGGTCAGATGACGGTTCTACTGAAAGCCGATTTAGATAAGTTACAAGCAGAATTACAAACTCGATAATGGTTAGTGGATAGTGGTTAGTGGTTAGTGGGTGCCAATAACTACTAACTACTAACTCCTAACCCCCAACCATTAGTGCAAACTGTGCCACTCACCGGAAAAGATGCTTTCTGTTGCGATCGCGATTCTTAGCAGATCTTCCTTGAGCAAGGGAGGCCATTCAACCCCAGCTTTGCGTCCTGCTCCAAATAGCTGTTGAGTTTTGATAGATAACTGATACAAAGTATAAACCAGTTCTCTATCAATCGTCGTAGCGTCTTTTAAGCCTTCAAAAACTACCTTTAACGCTAATAAAATCGAGGTAATCTGACCGGGCACTGGTGGTTTTCCATGTTGCATCCGCAACAACAAAGCATCAGCATTTTCTTCATTTACCACCGTCTGGTCAATCAGAAATTTGCGAGCAGTTTCGTAATTCATGCTTACAGCGTAGCGTAAATTGTTGCAAGAATCGCTGCTTATAGATTACCAGTCCAAGGAATACCCAATGCTATCTTAAAATTTGAGCAATCATCCGGTTTGCTTGGGAGGAGTAACTACCACCAAATAAATTGAAATGGTTGAGTATGTGATACAAGTTATACAAAGTTTTCCGTTGCTCGTACCCTTCCTCCAAGCTCCAAACTGCTTGATAACCTTGATAGAAGGCAGCTGGAAAACCACCAAAAAGTTCTGTCATGGCAATATCAACTTCGCGATCGCCATAATACGTCGCAGGATCGAAAATCACTGGTTCTCCCGAAACAGTACACCCTGCATTTCCTCCCCATAAATCACCATGTACCAGTGAAGGTTGCACTTTGCGGGTTGCCAATAATTTAGGAACTGCCTGAAGCAGCTCCTGTTCCTGGGGAAAATGGCCCCCCCTTCGCCTTGCCAACTGGAACTGATAACCCAGTCGATGCTTTGCGTAAAATTCTACCCAATTTGCAGTCCAAGTATTGATTTGAGGCGTTGAACCAATGGTATTGTTCATATCCCAGCCAAAACCCCTAGTACTTGTGGCTTTGTGCATTGCTGCTAACTTCCGCCCCATTTCTTCCCAAGCTTTGGTATTACCTGAACCCATGTCCAGCCACTCCAACACCAAGTAACCGGAGTTACCAGCAGTACCCCAACATATGGGTTTGGGAACCCGGATAGTACCTGTTTGAAACATTTGCTTCAAACCCAGTGATTCTGCCTCAAACATAGCAACTTGGGATGCTTGGTTGAGCTTAACAAAGTAAACCCGCTTTCCATCAGAGACAGAATACCCTTGGTTGATACATCCGCCACTCACGGAACGTCGCTGCGACGAGTGAAATTCTGCGCCAGTTACCTGGCTAATATGGGTATCAATTTCAGACCACATTTGTGGGTTCATCTGTTTATATATAGTCTCAACTCTTAAAATGGCTGAAAGTCTTGTCAAAAGCTAATTTTACATTGTAGGCAGTGTCTACAATGTAAATAATTAGGAGCATTTAATAATTCAAGACAAACCAAAAACTCTATCAGATGCCCTTGACCCAGTAGAAATGCCAACTGATACTACATCCTAACGAGCATCACCAATTAGAATCAGGGGCGACCAATTGAAAGGATGCAAATCAGGGTTAAGCTTTATTTGATTAATTTTTGCTTGGCGCAGAGCTTCGCCTTTACTCATACCGTTTTTGAGGTTTTGATAGAATTGAATGATAATTTCTTGAGAAGTTTTATCTTCTGCATTCCAAAGACTAGCAATTACGGATTTAGCTCCAGCACGTTCAAAGATGTAAGCTAGTCCAGAAATTTCTTCACTATTAGCATCAGCTTCTTTAGCAGTTTGGCAAGCAGTTAGGGTAATAAGCTCAGTGTTTTTCAAACCTAATAATGCAGCATCAGCAATGTTATATTTTTGATTGTTAGCGAACAGCAAAGTATTTTCTTCCATCTTTCTGTTGAAACAGCCACCTAATTTAAAACAGCCGTGAGTTCCTAAATGCAAAATCGGAAATCGAAGTGCTTGAGTTTTGAAGGTTTCCAGAGTAGCTTTTTCTCGAAGATATGCTTTACTACCTGGAAAAATTTTAGTCAATTGGTTTACTTCTGCTTCTGCTCCAGATAGATTATCTGGAGTAGGTAAGGGATTTCCGAATGCTAGTACGGATAAGGTACTTTTATTACGGTTGACTTGTTGTTGGAGAGAATGGGTAGAAAGGCGTGTAAGATAGTTGACTGGATATTTTTCAATTAAGTATTTTTCAGTTTTATTATCGTAAAGAGTTTCAAAAGGAATATAGCGTAGTTTCCCTGTAGCAATGATACTCAATTGAGTGGGAGATGCAGCCCGAATTTCGCTTTCCACTGGACGAATCAGGATATCGTAAAGTTCTTCGCGTGTATTAATAAAGTCAGGATCTGTAGGATTTGCCAATTGTTCACGGTATTTTGTGACCAGTGTGTCAAACTCATTGGCTTTGATTACTACTTTTTTGACTGTCAGATCATCTCTGGTGAGAACAAAAATAGCAACAGCGTCTGGTATATCTGTTGTATCTGTAAGCAACACAGGCTGAACTACCACAGTTCCTATTGGGATATTTGCTCTCAGAGTAGCAATATCTTTGGGCTTGGCTTCAAAAATTTCTGCAATTTCTGGAAATCGTCGAGAAATTTCTTCTGCTTTTGTAATGACTTCTGCTTCTACCAGCCTTATTTGTTGTGCAGCAGCGTTTGAAAATTGATTTGGTAAATTTAAGTTTTGTTGCAAAGAATCTAGTTGTTTATTTTTTTGATTCCACTCATCAATAGCTTTTTGTGCCTCTGGGTTTTCAATTTTGACGTTAACTAAGCGAGTATAATCAGCTAGGTCTGCTGTAGTTGCACGGTTTACCCATTCGTAAGCTTTATCATATTGTTTTTGCTCAATGAGAAGCTTAACTAGAGGAATGGTTATGATGCCTTTAAATTCTAAAAACTTTTGCCGAGTTTTTTCTTTGTTATCTCGCCGTAGACTACCTCTTGTTTTCAAGGTAAGTTCAGCAGCTTGCTCCAAATTAACAATTGCTTCAGCTGGTTGATTTAAATTTTGATGAATTAATCCAATGATAGCAAGAAATTCAGCTTTGCCAGCAATCAAATTTATTGTCTGATAAATTTGTAATACTTGTGTAAAAGATTCTAATGCTTTTTGCAGTTGCTTATTTTTATAATAGTATGCACCCAAACCCTGTATAACATTAGTTTCAACTAGAGAATTCTCCACTCTCTTAGAAATAAGTAATGCCTGATTGAGATAACTTAGTCCTTTTTCTAATTCTTCATTAGTGATGTAACTAATTCCAATCCAACTCAGCAATGTAGCTTCTTCAATAGGACTTTTTAATTGTCTGGTAAGAGGTAATGCTTGGTTAAGATACTCGATCACTTTTGTTGGTTGTTCTTCAATAAACCCTAAAAAAATTAACGTAGCTGCTTCACCAGAAGCGTCTTTTAATTCTCTGAAAATTGATACTGCTTCTTTAAAAGAATTCAATGCTTTTTGTGTTTGTCCAATGCCATTATATGTAAAACCAATGAGAAATTGTGCTTTGGCTTCTTCAGAACGCTCATCAAGTGTTTCAGCTATCTTTAATGCCTCTTTACCAACATCTAATGCTGTTTGAAATTGTCCAATAGCTAAGTGGGCGAAACCAATATTATTTAGGGTAGTGGCTTCATCAGAGCGATCACTCAGTTGTTTCCGAATTTCTAGTTCCTGATTGTAATATTCCAGTGCTATTTGCACTTTTCCAGTTTCAACATATAAATCACCAATATCATTTAATGTTGTTGCTTCCCAGCTAGGACTTTTTTCAGTTTTAAAAATCTCTAAAGCCTTTTTGTAAGAATCTAAAGCCGATTGTGTTTTTTGAAGATCCTTGTAAGCATCACCTATGTAACTTAGTGTTCTACCAATAGCTGAATTATCGCCCAGTTGCGTCCGAATTGCTAATGCCTGATTCAAATATTCAAGTGCTACTTGGGCTTCGCCTGATTTCAAATATAATTTACCAATATCATTTAACGTTGTCGCTTCCCAGCTAGGACTTTTTTCATCTCGAAAAATAGCTAAAGCATATTGCAATATTTGTATAGCCTGTTGAAATTGTCCTTGTTGGCTCTGTTGCTTCGCTTGCTCCAGCAGTTGTTTAGCTTTTATAACTGCTGGACTTCGAATTTGTGCCCAACTCGACTCAACCATGAAAGGCACAGTCATAGGAGTTAAGCCTATACCAAAAACCAAAAAACTAACTAAAATACGTTTCATCTTTCGCAGGTAGCTCTCACTTGAAAAGTCATTTTTGTTGAAGGCTCAAACTTCAGTTCTTCCGCAACATACAGGCAAGTTCCAGCAACAGATCGAATTCCTTGTAATCGCTTGCGGTTAAACACAGACCCTAGCTTAACGAAACCTTGTCCTTTACGAGGATCTTGAAGTTTAAAATCAGTCAGTAAGATTCCACTCCAGATTTCTGGTTTTTTGGCTGTTAAACCTTGACTATCACCCCGGATAACCAACTTTCCATTGCTGTTGTAAACGGGTGCATCCTGTCTAAATCTTACTTTCTCAATTTTGTTGATGGGTTCTGAAGTAGGAGAACTACCATCTCGTTGAATTGTTAGCTTTTGACTACGCAGATCAATTGCAGTAACTCGACCAGTCTTAGACTCTCCTCCCTTAAGATACACATCCACTAAAGTTGGTAATGCTACTGGTACGGGCAAATCTTGATTTTGTATATTTTGTGCTTGTACTTGTCCTACTCGGTAGCTAATTATTTGCTCAAATGCAAGTGTTAGCCCTGTAAATGAAACAAAAATGACTATAAGGTATTTAGAAAGTACTTTCATTGTTTTGATAATAATGTTTCATTAAACACTCTTAATACTACCGTATGACTCTAGAAAGTTCCGGAATAACACTAGGTATGTCAGTAAAGTTTTTACTAAATTTCCTGAAGAAAATATTTATTTTCTGTAAACATAGTTTAGAAGTTTTGGAAGATAGGTTGTGTCACAACATTCCCAACCCGACAACGAACCCGTTATTCTTGGAAGGTTTGCCAGCTTGGTAGGATTGCTCGGTGTGGCTCTCTACTTTACAGGCTGGGTATATCGCTGGGCATACTATGGTTTTTTCCAGGTTCAAGTCTCAACGCTTGATTTACCCTTGGAATCCTTTTTAATTGTTCCTCTCCAGGTATTCTTTGGAGATTTATCAGTTGTAAGCAAAACAGTGTTGGCTTTTGTGATCGCAGTCATCCTGATAAAACTAACAATATGGCTAATTCAGCCTTTAAAGCCAAAAGCAGCCAGCAATCAAAATAAGTTGTTCGCAATCACGCAAAAATTTCGCCAATTTCTTCACAGATTACTAAAATCAATCTTTCCCCGACCTTTATTAAATGAAATTGTAGTCGTTGCCTGGGTTTTGACTGTACTATTTTACCTAGCTAAATTACAGGGAACGATAGATGCTCGTAGAGATGCAGTCAACAATACTTCACTCTTACCCATTGTCACGTTAGTTACACAGGAAAATCAATTGGGGCTAGGACGTAAACTTGATGATTTGTTAACTAATCCTTCTTTAAAAGGCTATCGGATTATTGGGGATAAAGTTATTTTTGATAAGCTACGGGGACGAGAAACAAATGATACAGCAAATCCAGCGGACGCAATTGTTTGGCGTTTACTTATAAAACGTGGTGGTTGGATTTACCTATTTCAGTCTTTACCACCCAATTCTACAGATACAGTTCGTCCTTATGTTTTAATTGTGCGTGAAAGTGATGGTGGTGACCAACTGCTAATTCTCGGTGGAAATAATTCTCAAGGACAAAGTAAAAATAACTATCAGAAGAATTAAACAAAAGTGATCGTTAAACCCAGGAATCTAAACAGCTAAAAAACCAGGTAGCTACAAACTCAGATATTCAGCCATCTGAATACCCAAATATTCAGCTACCCAAACAGCCAGATACTTATACAGTTGGACATCTATCCAGCCAACTATCCATCTTTATGAAAACCCAGAAATCTGAACAGCTACAAACCCAGCTACCTAAAAAACCAGATACTCAGTTTATTTTTACTCGGTGGATACGTTAAACCAGATTTGCAAAATTCATTTTTGCTGATGTTTATGCGGATGCTATTAGTGGTTCCACTTATGGTCTCTGTAGCATTCAAACTATATCCATCTGCTCTTCAAGAATTCCAAAGCCTGTTCAAGCAAGAACGTTTAGACGTTATGCTTCAAGCCGTTGGTTGTGGAGTACTAATGTTTGTGTATATTACCGCACTCTACATCGCAATTGGCTTGATTCCCACTGGAATTGCCCTCACCCTCTTCTTCACTTACCCCGTATTTACAGCACTATTGTCTTGGAAGTTTTTTGGCGATCGCCCAACTCTCTTCCGTTGGCTAGTGATGAGTATAATTCTGGTAGGCGGCGTTCTCACCATTCCTCAACAAGAGGAAACCTACAGCAGCGATACTATTGCTATTGGCATTTTCGCCAGCGTTATGGCAGGGATAATTTACGCCTTTTATAACGTCATTGCCCAAAAATGTTTGGAAAAATTTCATCCCGTTCCTTTCACATGGATTAGTTTTGCCTTAACTCTGCTGCTCTCCGGTGTTAGCTTACTGTTCTTTTCACCGCCCATTACCCAACTTGACTGGACACCTATCTGGATTGGCAGTATTTTTTCGGGTTTGATCAGCTTTATCGGACACTCTCTAAACAATTTAGGAATTCGTACAATCGGTGCAAATACCGCTTCTATTATCGGTTCTAGCAGCCCTGCATTAACGGCTTTAATTGCATGGGTAACGATTAGCGAAACTTTAAACGTGATTCAGAGTGTGGGTATTGGTATAGTCACATTGGGGATTGCATTGTTAAGTGGAGAAAGGTTGATTCAAAAGAGAAAAATAAATACTTAAATACGGTCTTGAATAAATTAATTGGTTTGTAGCTGCGCTGTCTTTACCCAAGCACAACTACAAACTTAGTACAAGTGTTTATCCGAACATGATATTAGCGAGCAGCCAGAATTTTTTCCAATGACTCGTAATGATTAGTAATCAAAGTCGCCACCCAAGCCACCGGCACCTGGTGCGGCAGGAGCAGCCTCTTTGGGTTCTGGCTTGTCAACTACAATTGCTTCGGTGGTTAACACCATACCTGCAATTGACGCTGCATTCTGTACTGCCGAACGAGTCACCTTAGCGGGGTCAACAATCCCTGCTTCAAACAAATCCACAAACTCGCCAGTTGTTGCATCATACCCCACATTGAAGTCTTTTTCTTTCACTCGCTCTGCAATTATTGCACCGTTCTGACCCGCATTCTCGGCAATCCGCTTTAAAGGAGCAGCTAATGCCCGAGACACAATTAACGCCCCCGTCAATTCTTCACCTACTAGGGTGGACTTTGCCCAGGCTTCTAATCCAGGAGCCAGATGTGCCAGTGTTGTACCGCCACCTGGAACAATGCCCTCTTCAACAGCAGCTTTAGTAGCGTTAATAGCATCTTCCAGACGCAGTTTGCGGTCTTTTAGTTCGGTTTCGGTGGCGGCACCCACCTTAATAACTGCAACCCCACCAGCTAGCTTTGCCAAACGTTCTTGTAGCTTTTCTTTGTCATAGGAAGACTCGGTTTCTTCGATTTGCCGACGGATTTGTTCCACCCGAGCCTTCACAGCTTGCTCGTTACCTTCAGCAACAATAGTAGTGCTGTCTTTAGTGATGGTGACTCGGCGAGCTTTACCAAGTTGGTCAACTTTGGTAGCATCCAACTTTAAACCAGCGTCTTCCGTAATCAACTGCCCCCCAGTAAGAATGGCAATGTCCTCCAAGATAGCTTTACGGCGATCGCCAAACCCAGGTGCTTTTACAGCAGCTACATTTAACACACCACGTAAGCGATTAACAACTAAAGTTGCCAAAGCTTCTTTTTCAATATCTTCGGCAATAATTACCAAGGGTCTGCCTTGACGCGCCACTTGCTCAAGAATAGGTACTAAGTCTTGTACCAAGGCGATTTTCTTGTCAGTTAACAGAAGGAAAGGCTCATCAAACACTGCTTCCAAGCGCTCGACATCCGTTGCAAAATAGGGAGAAATATAGCCTTTGTCGAAGTTCAAGCCCTCTGTAACTTCCAGTTCGGTTGTGACTGATTTGCCTTCTTCTAAAGAAATCACTCCTTCACGACCAACCTTATCTAATGCTTCCGCAACCAGAGCACCCACAACTTCATCGTTTCCGGCGGAGATGGCAGCAACTTGAGCGATCGCCTTGGAGTCTTCAACGGGACGGGCATGTTCTTTAATCTTGTCCACTAAAAAACCTGTGGCTTTGTCAATACCACGCTTGAGCTGAATGGCGTTTGCACCAGCCGCCACATTCCGCAATCCTTCTTTAACAATGGCGTGAGCCAAAACAGTTGCAGTCGTGGTACCATCTCCGGCAGCATCATTGGTTTTGGAAGCAGCTTGACGGATTAAGGATACACCAGTGTTTTCAACGTGATCTTCCAGTTCAATTTCTTTAGCTATGGTGACTCCGTCATTAACAATTTGAGGAGCGCCAAACTTTTTCTCCAAAACAACGTTACGACCTTTAGGCCCCAGCGTCCCCCCGATATATGGTCTAGCGTTGCACCGTATTTAGCTAAATGTAGAGGATGAATTGGCCCGTATAACACATGGATAGTGGAAATCAGCATAATCTTCTGTGTAAGGCTTGTTAGTGCAGCTGTGGTAACAAAAGAGTCCAGCGCTTGACCGTTAAACACGCCGCCATAACCACCTTTGGGCAGCCACTGGGATAGCGCAAATATCAAGTCAAAGCCCAAGTCCTCGGCGTGCAGCACAAGATCTTTATTGTATTCAAAGCTCCAGTCAGTAGTGCGTGGTAGGGTAGAAGCGCTCCAACCGCCTGCCTGGATTGGCAGAAATAACCCCAGCAATAAGGGCTGTTTTAATGCTTGGGAGAGGGGGCTATGGGGAAAATCTGTCGGAGCCGCAAAGCGATCCCAACCTACAATCGAACCGGGGTAGTGGTTAAGGGTCATTATTCAGATTGTGTATAAGTGCTTGGGTAAGATTGTTAATTTTCTGATTAGTAATATTTATAAAAATACGGTTACCCAATCCAATTACTGTATTTAACTTGATATGAACGTATCATACTTCATCTAAAGAAGCAAGCTTAAGAATATAACCTCTTGTTTTTTATCGCCATATATGCAATTTTTATATTTATAAAAATACGGTATTTCAATAAATTTACAAAATTTAATATTAAATCGATTGAGAGAATAAATATGTGCAATCAACTGATAAGTCTGAGGAGCTTGTTTAAGTTTTTTAAGCAACCAAGAATTCGCTCATTTGCTTTACTATTTGTTTTAAGTGTAAGCTTGAGTTTGGCGATCGCTTCATGTGCTCCTAGTAATTCAGCTAATACACTTACAGAAAAACCCCAATCCAGCAAGTTAACAGTCTTGAAAATGGGGCATCAAAAAGGCATGGCACTGCTAAATATTCTCAAAGCTCAAGGTAACCTAGAGAAGCGCCTGCAACCTCAAGGTATTTCTGTAACATGGAATGAATTTTCCTCAACTGCACCGTTACTTGAGGGGATGGGTGTAGGTGCGATCGTTTTTGGTGGTGGCGGCGGTACAGGAAGTGTCTTTGCTCAAGCCAGTGACAAAGCTTTTGTGCGAGTGGCTATAAGTACAAGCAGTACTAGAAGTTCAGCAATCCTGGTGTTGGAAAATTCACCTATCAAGACTCTTGCTGACTTAAAAGGTAAGAAAGTTGCTTTTGCTAAAGGCTCGAGTTCGCAATATATGATTGTACGTGCTTTAGAGAAGGGAGGTTTAAAATATAGTGATATTCAACCTGTCTATCTAACTCCAGCCGAAGCATTACCAGCTTTTGAGCGCGGTGATTTTGATGCATGGGTAATCTGGGACCCTTATACTGCTGAAGCTGAACGTAAGCTTCCTACTCGTTTGTTGGCAGATAATATTACGGTATTTGGTGAAAAAGCGCCTATAGAAAGCCCTGCATTTTATTATGCTTCTCCAGATTTTGTCCGCGCTCATCCAGATATTGTGAAAATAATTTTGCAAGAACTGGAAAAAGCAGGTAATTGGTCTAAAAACAACTACAAAGATTCAGCCAAACTACTTTCCAAACTCTACAAAGTTGACTTAGCAACAATGGAAATTGTCGAGGAGCGCGGCGGAGAACGCAAGGTATTACCTCTGACTGATGAAGTGCTCACAGGATTACAAAACATGGCAGACACCTTCTATGAGCTAAAAGTTATTCCCAAGAAAATTGATGTCAAAGATAAAAACTACAACTGGGTTATGGATCGGAAGTGGTAAAGCATAGCTAATAGACCTTTCTGAAGAAGATGTAAGGGCAAATGCCCTTACAACAATCTGTACCACAGTTACTTGCAATCTGCTGTATTTTGCAGCCCGGTTTACAACTATATAATTTAGGAAAGCACTGGTTCTGCTTTTATCAGTTCTGCATTCTTTTTCAAAACAGTTGGTAATTCACTGGTTAATGGCTCACCTTCAACCACTTGCGAACGGAAACCATCAGGACCGACTGGAATATCACCAGTGATGGTAGTGCGATAGAGTACGCGCTCAACGTCTATACGATCTAAATCCTGCGGACCTAAATGAGCGGTGGCGCGGTTGTCCCAGAATGCAATATCACCGTTGTTCCAACGGAAACGGGTGGTGTAAGCGGGCTTGGTAATCTGGTTGAAGAACAACTCAAGCAGTAAATCGCTCTCTTGTGGTGACACGTCAAGAATGTGGGAGGTAAAGCCAGGGTTGACGTACAATGCGCGTTCACCTGTCTCCGGATGAACCCGCACCACCGGGTGGATGGATACTTGCGGATTTGCTGCAATGCGCTGAGCAAGCTTGCTGTTCTTGGATAGCCGTAACCGCGCATGGAAGTGATGTTCTGCCTTCAATTTGTCTGCTAGAGCTCGCACAGGTGCTGACAATCCTTCGTAAGCTGCAACTAGATTAGTCCATTGTGTGTCACCACCAAAACTGGGGACATTAACTGCACGCAAAACTGACGCAGCAGGCGGGTTAACAACCGCTGTCACATCCGTATGCCAGCGATTCTCGTAACTGGAACGCCGCAGACCGTTGCGCCGCTCATAGCGGCTGCGGTCAATCGGTAGTATTTGTGAGAATCCTTCAATCGGCTCATCCTCGTGGGGATGTGCGTAGGTCACTTCGCCAAAACGAGCCGTGAACGCAATTTGTGCAGTATGGTCAATGTTTTGACCGCGAAAGAACAGGACTTTCCACTTTAATAGTGCTTGACGAATTTCTTTAACTGCGTCATCGTGCAGAGGACGTGAAAGGTCCACGCCACTGATTTCGGCACCAATGAAACCAGCTACCTGTTTGACTTCAATGTGGTTGTTGCTCATATGAATTATCCAGAGTTTTACCCACAGGGCAGTGTTCGCACTCGTTCACTTCCTTGGTGTTGCTCTTAAGTGCAAGCAAGATATCGAAGGAAGCAATCGTCCCTAGAAAATATAATACTGTAATTTGATAAATTTACCGTATTATTTAAAATAATTGAATGCCGTCGCTCGCCTCCTCAACCTAGCAAGTTGCTGGATGCAGGTCTGTTTTCCTCTATTCAGTTAATTTGGCACCCGACATCTCAACAACCTAATTTCCTGGCGTGGGGATAGTTTTTTTCACGGTGTTCTTTATCACTTGTAAAAACTCGTGCAAAACAGCAGATGAGTCATCACGCCGCCAAAGTGCAACAATCTGGATTTTTGGGTTCTCTCCTTTAATAGGTCTGTACACAACTCCCCGACGCTGGATATTTTGAGCATTGTTCAGCAGCAAAGACACCCCAACTCCAGCTGCAACTAGGCTCAATACAGTTAGCATCCAAGTTGCTTCTTGGACAATCTTTGGTTTATGACCAAAAACTTGCTCGCAAAAGTCAATAATTTGCTTATAGAAATGAACTACTTCTGGTGAAGGCAAAACAAAAGATTCATCTGCTAATGCTTGCAGTGGAATTTGAGCCTGAGCCTGAAGTGAGTGTGACTCAGGTAAAGCAATCACTAGTGGCTCTTGCAAAATGGTTACAGACTTTAAATCTGGATGATGCTCGTTGGGTAAAAAATCAAAACCAATATCAATTTGGTAATCAAGCAACTGCTTTATTTGCTCTTGAGGTGCTAATTCATATAAAACTAACTTGACATCGGGACGCAGTTTGCGAAAATTTTGCAAAATGCTTGGTAGAACACTGTTAGTAATTGAACTATTAATTGCGATCGCTAACTGTCCTATCTCGCCGAGACTAGCTCTGTATCCTCGTTTCTGCAACCGTGTCGCCTGCTCAACAAGCGATTGAGCACCTTCTAAAAAAGCTTTTCCTGCAGGTGTTAACTGAACTGGTCGTCTGTTGCGATCGACCAGTTGAAATCCTAAGTCCTTTTCCAAGCGCCGAATATGCTTGCTGAGATGAGGTTGGTCAATATTCAAGAGGTCAGCAGCTCGACTGAAGTTGAGTTCTGATGCCAGAACGATAAAAAACTTTATACTATCTAATTCCATAGCTGATAAGTACTATGCAAATTTAATCGAGATTTATGCCATATTTTGGTTTACAAGGGCATAGTACTACTTTTATCATGCTTTCACAAGGCTTTAGCGAGTTAGTAGAAATGAACCAAAGCAACCAAAAAATCGACCTGTTAGTAGTTATTGGTGCAACCCACGGGAATGAACTAACAGGAGCATATATAGCTAAACACTTTGAACAATTTCCTCACCTAATTCAGCGACCTAGTTTTGAAACACGAACATTGTTAGGTAATCCGAAAGCCTTTAGAGAAGGCAGGCGTTACATCGACAAAGACTTAAACCGCTGCTTCAAGAGTGAAGACCTGCAAAATCTGACACTGTCTAGCTATGAAGATAAGCAAGCAAGACTGACGAGGGAACTTCTCACACCGAAAAATAAATCGCAGACAAGCATGATTGTGGATTTGCATAGTACGACGGCAAATATGGGGTTGACTCTAATTCTGATTAAGCGTCATCCTTTACTGTTGCAATTAGCGGCTTACTTAAGTTCGGTCAATCCAGAAGTGAAAGTTCTTTATGTAGAGCCTAATGCAGGAAATAATTTTCTGATTTCCCTGAGCGAATTGAGTTTTGCTATTGAAGTCGGTCCAGTACCCCAAGGTGTGTTGAATGCAAATTTGTTTCAAAAAACAAAGGAATTAATTCACACCACTTTGGACTATGTAGAAGCATTCAATCAAGGTTCAATTCAGTCACACGCCAACACTCTAACACTCTACAAACATCTAGGAAATATCGATTATCCCAGAGATGAGCATAAAGAGATTCAAGCAATGATTCACCCACAACTACAGTCTAAAGATTATGAGCCTCTTAATCCAGGTGACCCGTTTTTTTTAACCTTCGATGGCAAAACTATTGTTTATGAAGGACAATCAACAGTTTATCCAGTCTTCATCAATGAAGCGGCTTATTATGAGAAAGGTGTTGCGATGTGTTTGACTGAAAAACAACAAATTACTGTTTAAAAAAATTAAAGTGTCAGTTTTACCCCTCCCTAGGACGTGTTTTCAAACTCGTTATATTCTAAGAAATAGGCGAGAATAAAAAATGGAGGACAAATGACCAACACCCCGGAAATACCCAGCAGCTTCTTAGACCGGATAGAAGCAATTTTTGAGCAAGTAGCAACAAACCAAAAGCCGCTACAGTAAATTTTTCAGGAAATACAAATCAGGAAATACAAATCAATGATCGGATCTCAAATAAATACCGTAATTACACCAGAAAGAATCGAATTGCCCCCTGGTGCTGTCTTGAAACTATTGGGAGATTGGCAAGACTACATGGAGCTGCAAAGACAGTTAGGCTCGCGCACTGTACCTCGCATCAAATATCGACTAGGAGAGATTTGGCTGATGGCACCGGTACCAAAACATGGAAGAGATGCCAGCTTGCTGGCAGATATTGCTAAGGTTTTCCTGGATCGCTTGGGGCAAAGATACGACTCATTTACACCCATCACCATGAGCTTGCCAGAAATCTGTGGAATTGAACCTGACTATTGCTTCTATATTAAAAATTGGAGAGCCGTAGTAGGTAAAAACCGTATCGACTGGCAGAATGACCCTCCTCCCGATTTGGTAATTGACGTAGACATTACCAGTTATACAGATATTAATGATTATTTACCTTATCAAGTGCCAGAGGTTTGGCTGCTGAAGAATAACGAATTATTAGTTTACAGATTGCAGGGGGAAATTTACGTAATTACAAAAAGTAGCTATTTTCCTAACATTTCAGATATTGTACGGCAATGTCTTCTAATTGCAAGTGAGCAGACAACAAGTGAGGCAATAAGGTGGTTGAGAAATTTCTTGCATTCCAAGGAATGATAGAAATGGTTTCCCATCGCAGGCAATTGCCGAACCCGAAGGGAGAACTGGATTTCTTGTTTCGCCCTACACTTTGTTGGGAATGCCAGAAAATACGAATAACTGTTGCTCTTTAGGTGCGGGCAAATTTTCACCTAGGTAACGATTAATACCTACGCCCATGTCTCCTGTGGCAGTGAGTTTGAAATTTACTTCTTCAAATTTAGATGCCTGCAAACATTTCCGTACATTATCAGAGTAGGGAATACCGTTAGAGTGTCCGCGTGTCCAGATGACAAATGCACCCTGTTTACTTAGAAAACTCAAGTTGTCCAGCAAGCGTTTGAGTTCGGCGTCATCGGCAACATTGCCAAAGACACCACATACAATGACAATGTCTGCTGGTACTGCTCCTACATAGTTAGCGGAGATAGTTGCATCTCCATTAATAAATTCAATTTGCTTTGCTAAACCCAATGATTCTATAGTTGCTTTTCCACGTTCCACTAGATTCGGATTTAGCTCCACGAGTCTTGCATAGACATCTTGGGCGCGGGGATGATTTGCTAAGGTTCCCAGTAAATCCCGCCCATCACCAGCGCAAACACTAACTACGCGGATTCTTCCTGGTGGAGATGCATCCAAGCTGTAGGATATGTATTCCCGCACGATTTCTAGACGCTGTTGTAATTTTGGTTCAGTATTGTAGAGGTCGTGCCATTCCAACCAATCTTTTGGCATAAGGAGTATTCCCAATTTTTGCAATATATGGCTTTGCAGAGTGACAAGCACACTGTCAGAAAATAATCTACGGTAAGCCTATCAACTAATAGATCTTTGTAATGAATGCAGAGTATCATAGAAATTCATCCAAAATCAAGTCTGATGACAATACCAATCCATTCCTACTCTGCCCGCTCCAAACTGTCACCCAAGCGGCTCTCCTCAATAAAGGAATTTTTGCCCGAATCTTGCATTTGTCGCTTATCCATGTAAATATTATCTCAATCAAATAAATACGGTAAAACTTTAGATTTACCGTAGTATAAATTTTAAGATTAAGCGTAAAATCACAATATATGTTTACAAAGCTCTCGCCAGCCAGATCTTTGGAAATTTTTAATGCCTTCTTACAAAGACTATC
This sequence comes from Scytonema sp. NUACC21, assembly GCF_054684315.1. Classification (NCBI taxonomy): domain Bacteria; kingdom Bacillati; phylum Cyanobacteriota; class Cyanophyceae; order Nostocales; family Scytonemataceae; genus Scytonema; species Scytonema sp. NUACC21. The sequence continues at coordinate 107,296 of NZ_BAAFZH010000090.1, forward strand.
CAGAATTCGTATATTTGCTTTACTCTTTACACTGGGGCTGAGCCTGAGTCTTGCTGTATCTGCTTTTTTTCCCTACAACGCAAGTAACTCTGCGCTAGGGCAAAGAGTTAGTCAAAATTCCGGAAATCAAGGTGTTGTGATTCGCATTGGCTATCAAAAAGCAGCAACTATTCTGAATGCTTTGAAGGCAAAAAAAGACTTAGAGAAAGTTTTGCCTGCAGGTTCTAAATTGACATGGACAGAATTTCCTGCAGGTCCACCAATGCTAGAGGCAATAAATTCTGGAAGTATTGATTTTGCATACACTGGTGAAGCACCGCCTATATTTGCCCAAGCTGCAGGTACTCCTTTTGTTTATGTTGCTTACGATCCTTGGAGTCCGAAAGCAGAAGCCATCATTGTGCCAAAAAATTCACAAATTAAAACTGTAGCGGATTTGAAAGGTAAAAGAGTAGCTTTTGCAAAAGGCTCAAATACTAACTATTTAGTGGTAAAAGCATTAGAAAAAGCAGGATTAAGATATAGCGATATTAAGCCAGCTTTTCTCACACCTCCCGATGCGCGTGCAGCATTTGAAGGTAACAATGTGGAAGCGTGGGCTATTTGGGACCCGTATTTGGCTGCTGCTGTAGCTGCAACAGGCGCACGGACTTTGACTGATGGAACGGGGCTTGTATCGAATCGTGGTTATTATCTTGCAGCCAAATCTTTTGTTCAAAAGCAACCCAATGCATTAAAGACAGTTCTCGCTCAAGTAAAAAAAATGAGTGATTGGGCACAAAAGAATCCTAAAGAGGTTGCGACATTTCTCTCACCACAATTGGGTATTGATGCTGCTGTATTGGAGGTAGCTGAAAAGCGTCGCAAATACGGGGTGCTACCCATAACAAAAGAAGTCATCGCCGGACAACAGCAAGTAGCCGATGCTTTCTACAAAATCAAGCTACTGCCAAAACAAGTCGTTGTTAAGGAAATCGTTTGGCAGGGTAGTTAAATATGATAGGGGAAAGGGATATGAGTGTCAATACTCAGTGGATTAAAACGGATGTACTTGTTATTGGTGGCGGTACGGCGGGGACAATGGCAGCTATCAAGGCAAAACAAGCAAATTCAGATGCAGAAGTGCTGATTTTGGAGAAGGCAAATATTCGTCGTAGTGGTGCGATCGCTATGGGAATGGATGGAGTCAATACTGCAGTCATTCCCGGACACTCTACCCCAGAACAATACACGCGAGAAGTCACCATTGCCAACGATGGTATTCTCCACCAAAAAGCTGTTTATCAAACGGCAAAGCTGGGCTACGAAACAATTCAAGAATTAGAAAGTTGGGGTGTTAAGTTCCAAAAAGACCCACAAGGAAATTACGATGTTAAGCAAGTACATCGGATTGGGAAGTATGTACTACCTATGCCAGAAGGTAAAGACTTAAAGCCAATTCTAACCCGCCAAGTCAAACGCCATAAAGTACGTGTTAGCAACCGCATTATGGCGACACGGGTTTTAGTGCGAGAAGGAAAGGCGATCGGTGCAGTTGGGTTTGATGTTCGAGGCGGCGATTTTGTTATCATTCAAGCAAAGGCAGTTATTCTTTGTACCGGTGCCTGCGGACGATTGGGATTACCTGCATCTGGCTACCTCTATGGCACTTACGAAAACCCCACCAATGCAGGGGATGGCTACTCAATGGCTTACCATGCAGGGGCAGAACTGACCAATATAGAATGCTTTCAAATTAACCCCCTGATTAAAGACTACAATGGTCCTGCCTGTGCTTATGTTGCCGGACCTTTTGGCGCGTACACCGCCAATGCTGAAGGACACCGCTTCATTAATTGCGATTACTGGAGTGGGCAAATGATGCTAGAAATTTGGAAGGAACTGAACTCTGGCAAAGGACCAATTCAGTTGAAGATGACTCATTTGGATGAAGATACAATTTCAGAAATTGAGTCAATTTTGTGGTCAAATGAAAGACCGAGCCGGGAACGCTTTCATGAAGGTAGAGGTGAAAACTATCGCACTCATGGCATTGAGATGAATATCTCAGAGATTGGATTGTGCAGTGGACATAGTGCGTCTGGCGTTTGGGTAGATGAAAAAGCTCAGACAACTGTACCGGGATTATATGCAGCCGGAGATATGGCAAGTGTTCCCCACAATTATATGATTGGAGCATTTGTTTATGGTCGCTTGGCAGGAACTCACGCAATGGAGTACATTCAAGATTTAGATCATCTGGAACCCGAACACGACTTTTTAGAGGCGGAAAAAACCCGTATTTACGCCCCCTTGAACAACCCAAACGGTATTCCCCATACCCAGGTAGAGTATAAGCTGCGGCGATTGGTCAATGATTACCTGCAACCTCCAAAATCAGGTTACAAAATGGAGATCGGTCTCAACCATTTTGTTCGCTATCACGAGACATTGGCACAAATGGGAGCACGCGATCCGCACGAGCTCATGCGCTGTACAGAGGTGTCTTTTATTAGAGACTGTGCGGAAATGGCAGCACGAGCATCCTTATATCGTCAGGAAAGCCGTTGGGGTCTTTACCATTATCGTTTGGACTTTCCACAGAAGAATGACGGTGAATGGTTTTGCCACGTGAATTTGAAAAAAGACAAGTCTGGAAAAATGTTGTTATTTAAACGTTCTATAGAGCCTTATGTTGTGGAGGTGGATTTAGGAGAAGAGGTTTACAACGTGGCGGTTAAGTAAAGTTATAAAGTTTTTTGAAAAGTTATGAAAAAACCGTTCTTCCTACAACGTCGCGCTGCATTAAAGCGGATTGTGCAATATTCATTCTTAGGAATTTTTGCACTATCAACGCCTTTCTTTGGTCATCAAATCCAAATTACCCTAGCACAAACAAAACCTCGAGGATTTCAATCAAAAGTCATCAACTTGGCATATCAGACATCTGGGGATATAGTCAAAGCCAAAAAAGTTGTAGAGCCTCGTTTCAAGGCATTAGGTGTGACGGTGAATTGGGTAGGCCCATTCCCCGCAGGACCGCAATTAATAGAAGCAATGAATGCAGGCAGAGTTGATATTGGTAATGTGGGAGAAACACCGCCAATATTTGCCCAAGCCGCAGGGATAACAGAAGTTATTTATATCGCCGGACGCAGACCTAGCAAAGGTCTAAATCAAGGCATTATAGTGAGAGCTAATTCTCCGATTAAGAAATTATCAGATTTGAAAGGTAAGAAAGTTGCTTTTCAGAGGGGGTCTAACGCACATTATTTATTAGCAAAAGCCTTGAAAGAGGTGAATTTGAAAATCACTGATGTTCAAGTCGTTGGTTTAACTCCATCTGAAGCTCGCGATGCCTTTATTCAAGATAAAGTGGAAGTTTGGGTGGGGGGAGACCCTTTTTTGGCTCTTGTGGAAAAAAAAATCCCTATTCGTAATTTAAGAAATGCAGGTGGTATTAACACTTTAGGCGGATTTTATATTGCTAGACGTCAATTTGTCTCTCAAAATCCAGAATTGGTACGAGTGTTTTTAGAGGAAGCACACAAAGTAGGAGAATGGGCTGACAAAAATCCAACTGAAGCTGCCAAAGCCCTTGCTCCTGAGGTGAAAATTGACCCATCAGTTTTAGAAACAGTTTCACGCCGAATAGTTCGTCAATTAAGAGCACTGACGCCAGCCATCATTGCCGAACAACAAAGGGTGGCAGATTTCTATTTTCAAGAAAAAGTCATTCCCCGCAAGGTAGATATTCGGAATGCCTTACCATCTGCTGAACTCTTACGAGCCATCACACCTCAAACGCTTGGTCAATTTTAGTTCTATTTGATGTGTAGATTTTCATCGCGTCCTTGGCTCTCGTCTTATCAAGGCGATAATTAACTTACTGAAGCGATCGCAACAAAGGAGTAACAATATGACTTTAACAAACCAAAGAGTTGATGTACCTGTTATTGTAGACGAGTCTAAGTGTTTGGAAAAATGCACGGTATGTATTGAAGTTTGCCCGCTTGATGTACTGGCAAAAAACCCAGAGACGGGGAAAGCGTATATGAAATATGATGAATGCTGGTTTTGTCTACCCTGCGAGAAGGAATGTCCCACAAAAGCCATTACTGTAAAACTTCCCTTCTTATTGCGGTGATTGTAATTTTGGATTTTAGATTTTGAATTTTGGATTGAGGAAGATGGCAGGGAGTGGAGATACTCAATTGGGGCAATGGTTGGAAATGCTGCTTTCGCCTGACGAAGGTGACCGTCTAGTTGCGGTTAAAACTCTACAACATTTGGGGGATGAAGAGTCCATTGATGCTTTAATTGCAGCTTTGCAAGACCAAAGCATTGCCGTGCAAAAAATTGCGGTAACTGCCCTTTGGGAATTTGCCAACCCTGCCGGTGTTCCTGCTTTACTAAAATGTCTTGCTTCATCAGAAGAAGAGATTCGCAGCGAAGCACTGTCTGCCTTAAATGAGTTAATTTCTTCTGAACATCTACCACTGTTACTAGATGCCTTACAACAGGATGATTTTCACCTCCAGTTCAATATCCTGATTCTCTTACGCAAAATTCATAACGCTCAGTGCTTAGAACCAGTACTCAGTTTCTTTAAGTCAAAACATCCCCAACTTAGGGAAGTAGCGGTCACAACTTTGAGTTACTTGAACCAAATCGAACGCTGTCCCCCTGCCTTATTACTGATGCAAGATACTGATGACAGTGTTCGGCGTGCAGCAGCTTTAACGCTAGGGCACTTGGCTGATGAAGAAGCGATCTTATTACTGGCTCAAGCACTCATTAGCGATCCAGATTGGCAGGTGCGCCGAAATGCTGCAAAGTCTCTAGCAATTCATGTTAACCCAGAAGTAATTTTTGCTGTTGAAAAAGCAATAAAAGATGAACACTGGCAGGTGCGTAAAACTGCTATACAACTGTTACAAAAAATACCTGATGCGACATTATTATCTACCACTATTGAGGCATTAGCAGATGAGTATTCAGATGTTAGGAAAGAGGCAGCGATCGCTCTGGGTCACTTAGGCAAATCCGAGGCACTCAACGCCCTCCAGCAAGCCTTAAACGATCCTGACCGGGATGTTTGCATTTACGCTCAACGAGCAATTCAGCAGATTCAGCAAGCGCACAGTTAAAAATATGCTTGTAGAACAATCCTCGAACTGAAAACTTTAGATTTTATTTACCTTAAACTATTGCTTTTATTAACTATTTGTGAAAGTATTATATGTTAAGACTCCGGTATATCTATCGATTTTTTGCATTTTTGTAAAAGCAAACCAGTGTTGCGTTTACAGTAATTTTCGAGTAAGTGTGTAGAGATTATGCCTCAGCCACGCTACGGTATCTGGATTCCCGTTTACGGTAATTGTGGCGCGATGAACCATCCCCATGAACCTCGTGACGCCAGCTACGAAAGAGCAAAGCAGCTCATCCAACTAGCGGAAGCATCCGGGTTTACTACCACTCTCATCGCTGAACACATCATTAATCCCAGAAATCAAGAATTAGATCAGCTAGAAACTTGGACAACCGCAGCAGCCCTAGCGGAATCAACTCAATCAATTGAAATCATCGCCGCAGTCAAGCCCTTGCTATTTCATCCGGTAGTTTTGGCAAAGATGGCATTAAATATTGATGCGATTAGCGGCGGACGATTTGCAATTAACCTGGTGAGTGCATGGTTTATGCCAGAATTGCAAAAATCTGGCATACCTTTCCTTCCCCACGATGAACGTTATCGCTATTCCGAGGAGTGGATTGAGGTCGTGACAGCGCTATGGAGTGGAGAACGAGTTGATTTTCAAGGAAATTACTTTGATATTACCGATTTGTGCTTGCGTCCGCGTCCGGTAGCACAACCCCATCCCCGTGTATATCTGGGAGGAGAGTCAGATGCTGCGAAAAATCTAGCGATGCAAGCAGCAGATGTGTTTTTCTTGAATGGTCGTCCATTAGAAGTGGTGCGGGAAACTATTGCTGGTATGAGAAAGCGGGGGCGGAAAAAACCCAAACCCCTACAGTTTGCTATGTCAGCTTTTGTCATTGCCCGACCTACTGACGCCGAAGCTCAAGCAGAATACAAATATCTCTTTGAACTTACCAAACAAGACGATAGAACGGAGTTGTTGAAAGGTGTTGAGCCTGAAGTAGTGATGTTCAGGAATATGGCTAAGTATCCAGGTGTGGGGAGTAACGGCGGTACAGCAGCGGGGTTAGTTGGAAGCTATGACACCTTAGCAGCAAGAATTACAGATTTTGTTGGAGTGGGTATTGATACTTTCATGCTGCAATTCCAACCTTTTGCCTCAGAAATGAAACGCTTTTCTGAAGAAGTGATGCCACGAGTGCGTTCTTTAGAACTGGCAGCTTAATCTACACTACTCATTAAGGAAGGCTTTTATGATTGCAACCCTCACTCGTCGAGCTTGGACAACTGAGTTTGAAACTGAAACTATTGATAAACTTATTTCCCAGCACGCCCCACACTTTCCGACTACTCGCTTAAAAGAACCGCGACCACTGGTAACAGAAGAAGAATTCGAGAATTTCTACCGCTTTCGTATTGGTGGAGCTGCTCACGACCTGTATATTGTACAAGTTTGCAGCAAGGTTATTGACCAAATTCCCGACCCAGAACTCCAGCTATTTTTAAGCCGCCAAATTGGCGATGACGGGGCTCACTCCCAATTTACTCGGCAACGAGTGTGGGAATTGTCAGGGCACGATCCCATCAACGAGATTGTACAAGAAGTGCAAAATCACTGGGAATTTATGGGGGATTTACCAATTCGTAATTGGTTGGGGTTCATGGCATTTGAATTGCACTATGAACTGCATATAGTTGCCCTCGCCAGTCCCCTACGGCGGGAAACCCGCCTACAGGGCTGGACTCACCAATGACAAATGACTAAGGACGACCCTTACCAGTTACGTTTTTTCGTACCGACTTACTTAGTTTCTTTGTTAAATGAAAAACATCAACTACCCCCGTTCTAACCTATGGAAGCAATTTGGAACACGCTGAAAAATTTCAATTACTCCAGCCTACCTATTGGCAAAATAGTTACTGTCATCATCATCTTGACTCTTGCACAGACGTTAAGACGATTTGTTGTTGCAGCCATAGTTAAAACTATTGAGCGTTTTACTCGCAAAACTAAGACCGACCTCGACGATGAGTTAGTTTCGATTCTCAAGCCATCCTTAAGTTGGTTGATTCTGATTGCTGGACTGTGGGTTGTCAAGGAAATTCTGGCACAAGAATTAGGTTCTAAATTGACCAACTCAATCGGTACGGCGCTCAATTTAGTAGTCGTTTTCATAGTAGCATACGCTGTTTACCGAGGCTCTTCTATCTTGGGTCAGATAATTGCTAACCTGGTGCTACATACTGACACCGATCTGGATGAATTGCTCAGACCCTTGATGCCGAAATTATTTCAATCGGCAGCAGTAATCGTCATCACTATTAAGATAAGTGAAATCTTTTTAGGACAATCAGCCGCCGCACTAGTTGGTTTATTAGGTGGTGCTGGTATTACTTTAGGTTTGCTGTTGAAAGATATTGTCTATGACTGGTTTTGTACAATCATTATCTACTCCGATCATCTCTATCGTGAAGGGGACTGGGTATCAGTCGCAGGATTGGAAGGTTTTGTGCAGGTACTCAGTATTGGATTTAGAACCACAACCTTGCATATCTATCAGTGGGGTTCTATTGTGAAAATGCCCAACTCTAAAATGATTTCTGGAATTGTAGAAAATTGGTCACAAAATCCTGGTGAGGAATTAAAGTGGGGCATGAGTTTAACTCTCAAAATTGATAATATTTCAGCTAAGCAAACTGCCAGAATATGTGATGCTATTCGAGAAATGGCATCATATATTAATGGGTTGTCGAAAGAGATAATTGTTCGGTTTAGCCAGATTGAAAATAATGCTCGTGTCATTAAAATTGTTTGTTTTGTTAATGACGAAAATCTCTACTATGATGCCGAGAGAAACTTAAATCTAGCTATCTTAGAATTACTGGAACGAGAAGGCATTGATTTTCTGTATGTGAAATTAGAAACCAGCCCGGAAAATCACAAACAAAGTCAGAAAATTGTCAATAATTAAACTGAAAGTCTTTATTCTGTAAATGCGTAGGGTGTCTTAATCAAAGAGACAAACGATATCCTTAAAAACATAGTTTTTGATGCCTTCCAACGACATTTGGATTGCGTCTCGAATGTCCGCATCATCAATCAGCAGGATGTGTTTCATTATACTGCCCTCGTCCTCGCGGGTTAGTTTTGCATGAAGAATGTAAATGCAATTCGGTGGTCGAGCAACCCGGTTGGCATAAGGGCTTGATCCGGCTGATTATCCGTGTTACTAACTCTGCCTCAACTACAGGTTTCCCAAGCACATCATTTGCTCCAACGGCAAAAGCTCGCCGCATTGATTCATGGTCTGTGTGGGCAGTGACCACTAGAATGGGGATCTGGCTATAGCGGGCATCTTGGCGCACTACTCGGCAAAGCTCTAGCCCATTATAAGTCGGCATCTCCAGATCCAGTAGTAGCACTGCAGGATGAGTTGTCGTGAGCATCGTCCAGAATTGCTCGGGTTCAGCCAGACAAATGACCTCGAATCCTTGCGATCGCAACATCTGCCCTAGTGTATCTAGAATCACTGGATCGTCATCGACAATCATCACCTTTGTATCTGTTGGTTCTACAGTTTGCAGTGGAGGTAACACCTGGATAAGTACCTCAAAGACTTGAGCAGAGGTAACAGGCTGTGAAAGATATTGCTCTACTCCCAAACGGGCAACCGCGACGCGTTCTTCTAAAGAGTCTTGCCCTGATAAGATAACGATTGGAATGGATGGATAATCTGCCTTTAACGCTGCCAGTAGCGTTAAGCGGTCTGCTCCATCACTATCCAGAGCCAGCAGAATCACTTCTGGAATAGTTTGTGTTAACCGATGCAGCACTGTTGACGCGCTAACGACTTCCAACTTCAGTCCCCATCGTGCTGCTTCCCGGTGAAGTATTTTTGTAAATGCAGCATCGCCTCCGATTGCCAGCACAAGAGAATTTGAACTGATTTCCTGAGTTGATGGTGTTGGGGGGAGTGCTATCTCTCGCTTCAAATCAGCTAGCAGTTGTGAGAAGCGAGTCGCTTGTCGTTTTTCTAGCAATGAATTGTTTTTGAGGAGATTTTCGATTGAACGAGCAATTTTCGATCCTTTCGGGTAACCAAACGTTCCGAGTCCACCCACTAACTTATGCGCTTCAACTCTTGTACGCTCCTGTTGCTCTGGATTGATCTGCTGTGTCTGTAGCGCGGCTTCCGTTTCCTCCAAAACTCTAACTCTCTGTTCTAAGGACAGTCTAAAGCGCTCTTCCACAGCACCCGTTGAAACTAATACTCTCTCGTGGATTTGAGAGCGCTTCTCCCCTTTGCTCCCCTGCACGTGTGAGCTCTTTTCAACCGTGGGTGCTGCTTTCAGCCGATATCCCAACCCATGAACTGTCTCAATCACTTCTTCAGTAATTCCTGCTGCCTTTAACCGACTTCGCAGGTCTTTGATCAAAGTTGTTACCGCTGCATCCGTTGGCGAGCGATCGACGGACCAAAGCCGCTCAATAATGGCATTGCGGCTAAAAATACGCTGAGGATGTCGCAGAAATAGTTCGAGCAGAGTGTACTCTTTCGGTCTGAAGGAGATTTCCTGCTGCTTGTAGGTCACTTGCATCAGGGTTGGATCTAAACACAAAGACCCCCAACTCAAAACCGTCGCAGTAGCACTATTCCCCCGACGCAACAATGCCCGTATCCGTGCTAAGATCTCATTATGATTAAATGGTTTGATGACATAATCGTCTGCTCCAGCATCCAAGCCTGTAATGACATCCTCATGGGAATTTTGAGCAGTGAGCATCAGAATCGGAGTCCAATTGCCGAGTGAGCGTAGTTGACGGCAGAGGCTAAGTCCATCTAGTTTAGGAATTAATACATCAAGCAAAATCAGATCGTAATCCCACTGCATTAACAACTCCAATCCCAATTGCCCATCGCCTGCTAAATCGACGGCATAGCGATGTTCAGTGAGAGTTGCACAGAGAAGCTCTGCTGTTGCTTGTTCATCCTCAACTAACAAAATTTTCATAAAGAACGCTGAGAAACACTGTTGCCTTGTGCCCAGGAAGGCTTTCTTCTCACTCTAAGCTAAGGATAATTCCTGTACTGTTTGCACGATCTCCTTACTCGCTGGTTTACTGCTATTTTGCTTGATTATCTCAGATATTGTACTTTATGCTCAACGGACAATTCAGCAAATTCAGCGATCGCTTGCTTTGGCAATTGACAATGCTTCCCTCTTATCGCGCTCAATTTGCTCCTGAAACCCACTCATTTGCTAGACGCTGAATAGCCAGCCCTGTCTGGACTTTCTGCGATCGTGCTGTCAAAACAATTTAAAGATAAGTTTTGGAGCTTTTGGCTCGAAATACTACTAAAGTTCTACTAACTTACCGTTCTATAGAAGATAGAAATATTTAGCTAAAAGATTGCCAGCATTTATGTATGGTCAAGTTTTTTGCGTTCAAATAGTAAGAATATTAAATTTCTGCTTTACTAAATTTCAGGATGTCTAACAAAAATCGGTCACAAGTAAAATCGCAATATCATGTTCGGTTAGATACTTGTATTCAAACTCCTCACCGTTGGCTTATATTTTGCATCTTATTTATAGGAGAGGTGGTGGGCTTTATCCCCACCTACGATCGAGATAAGCTTTTTAGGCTTTGATTTTCGCATTAAAACCGCTCAACCCAAGGTCGCAATTCAACTTCCCATGTCCAGGCATTACGGGGTTGACGGAGAATATTGAGATATGTTTGAGCAATTGCATCGGGATCGAGTAAGCTATCAGGCTTGTCATCTGGTTCCTGACGACTATCAGAACGAATTGAACCATCAATGATAAAATGAGCCACATGGATGTTTTGAGGAGCTAATTCACGAGCAATGCTTTGAGCTAAACCTCGTAAGGCAAATTTACCCATCGCAAAAGGTGCAGACCTAGGATAACCTTTCACACTAGCGGAAGCACCCGTAAAGAAAATAGCGCCACCACCCAAAGCCAACATTCGTTTCGCAGCCGCCTGTGCTACTAAAAAACCTCCATATGCTGTAATCTCTAAGGATTTAGCTACCTCAATTGGATCGAGTTCAATGAATGGAGCCGCAATTCGCAAGCTAGGATTATAAATAACTACCGTTGGTGTTCCCAACTTTTGTTCGACATCACTAAAGAGTTGGTTGACTCGATCGGGTTTTGAAGCATCACAGGCAAAACTAACAGCTCCAATTTCCTGAGATAATGCACTGAGCTTATCAATTTGCCGTGCTGCTAAAGCAACTGTTATGCCTTCGGCTGCAAATAGGCGGGCTAAGGACGCACTGAGTCCACTACCAGCGCCAACAATCAATGCAGTAGTTGTCATTTGCCGACATTCCTCGATTTAAGAATCAATACAGTTGGTTACTGGATTGTCTACTTTTTGCCAATAGCCATTGTATGATAACTCTTATCTAAAGCTCAGCATTATTTCACAATAAATCCATATTTTTTGAGTACAGCCTTAGCTTGGTCGCTAGATAAAAACTTGACAAATCCTTTGGCAGCTTCGATATTTTGGCTGCGTTTGAGAACTGCCATAGGATAAATAATGGGAGAATAATATTTGCCGTCAGTAGCAACAGTAACTTTTACTTTGTTGGAAATTTTTGCATCAGTAGAATAACCGAGACCTGCATCAGCAGTACCATTTTCGACTGATGCTAAAACTTGATTGGCATTTTTTTCATAAACAAATTTAGACTTGACTTTATCGAGAATGCCTAATTTTTTAAAAACATCCTGTGCGTACTGACCAGCAGGAACACTTTTAGGGTCTCCAATTGCAATTTTCTTAACCTTAGAATTTGCTAAAGTATAGAAGCTCCTGATACCGACAGAATTATTTTTGGGCACTATCAAAACCAGACGGTTATCTGCTAAAATACCTCGCGTTTTTGGAACTAGTAGCCCCTTTTCCTCCAAACCATCTACTTGCTTTTTACTAGTAGAAATAAAAATATCAGATTGTTTACCCTCTTCAATTTGTTTAGCCAATGCACCTGAAGCTCCAAAGCTATAAGTAATATTTATATTGGGTTGAGTTTGTTGATAGAGCGTTTTAATTTCTTCCAGCGCATCTTTTAAACTACCTGCAGCAGAAATCACTAAGTTGTTGCTTGATTGCGCCACAACAACAGAGGAACCCGTTACTCGAAGGCTAACCGCTAAAAGCAAGCTAACAGTGGCTGTAGAGAAGAAGCTAAAAACTTGTTTTCTTTTCATTATTATTAGAGATATTGCTTTTTTGAAACGACTTGTATACGACTTTTACAGAAATTGTTCCGGATGAGACAGACCAAGGTCCTTACACAGGTCTGTCCTTCTCAGTATTAGGCAGCAACCGATACTTGTTGGTTGTAAGCAGAAGAGTCTCCCTTGATTGCCTCACTTTGTCTACCATCGATACCAACAGGGATATCGCCAACGAGAGTTACTCGCTGAACGTGGCGGGGCTGGTCACCATAATCAGCGATCGCGTAATGTTGAGTAGCGCGATTATCCCAAAATGCCACATCACCGACTTGCCAACGCCAACGAACAGTATTTTCCGGACGAGTCACATAGGACTGTAAAAGCCGGATAAGATCTGCCGATTCAGATGATGATAGGCCACGGATTTGACGCACGAAACCACCAATGAACAGACCGCGCTCACCCGATTCAGGATGAACGCGTACAACTGGATGAAGGGTTTCGTATACAGTGGATGTGAAGACATCTCGGTACGCCTTAACCTCCTCAGAAAGGTCAATCGGGGTAACAGCATAGTCAAAAGCATTGCTATGTATAGCCCAGAGTTGGTCTGCAAGATTACGCAGATGGGCTGGTAAGTCTTGGTATGCAGTGACAGAGTTTGCCCAAATTGTATCTCCTCCGGCTGAAGGAATAACAATCGCTCGTAAAATAGAACCAAGCGGAGGACGATCTATGAAGGTAACATCAGTGTGCCAGTTATTGGCACGGGTAACAGTTCGCCCGTAATTGAGGTCTAGAACTTCTGGGTGCCCTGGGAATGATGGTACGGTGGGATGTGCTGTTGTCACTTCACCAAATCGGCGAGCAAAAGCAACTTGCCCGTTGGCTTCTAGCTGTTGGCGACGGAAAAAAATAACTTTATATTGAACAAGTGCCTGACGGATCTCGCTGATAATATCCTTGCTGAGGTCAGCATTCAAGTCAACACCGATAATTTCAGCACCGATACGTCCTGCGATTAGTTGAATGTCAAAGTTTTGAAAACTCATATGTTTAATTAAAGGGTTAGGGGTTAAGGAGCATTTACACTGTGAATTCACACAAGTAAAATTTGTGATTACTTAGAAGCACCTGCTGTTATCAGTTCTGGAGATACTGCAAGAGTAGTGAATTGGTTTACCGGACGGGGTAAACCGAGATTCTCGCGTAAGGTTCGACCTTCGTACTCAGTCCGAAATAATCCTCGGCGTTGCAATTCAGGAATCACTAAATCCACAAAATCATCTAAACCACCTGGTAGGTAAGGTGGCATGATATTAAATCCATCAGCCCCACCATTCACAAACCAGTCTTCTAGCAGATCTGCGATTTGTTCTGGTGTTCCCACAATCTGGCGATGTCCGCGTGCGCCAGCAATCCACAAATACAATTGCCGGATGGTTAAATTTTCTCGATGGGCAAGATCGGTCAGTAGTTTTTGACGGCTTTTACCACCGTTGGTCTCTGGTAGTTCTGGAAGTGGACCATCTATTGGATATTTAGACAAATCAAACCCACCTATCATCCCTCCAAGCAAACCCAATCCTACCTTTGGATCGATTAATTCCTGAAGTTGCTCGAATTTATCCTTAGCTTCTTGCTGGGTTTTGCCGATCGCTGGAAAGATTCCGGGCATAATTTTGAGGCTGTCGGGAGAACGCCCGTACTTTGCTAATCTACTCTTGACATCTGTATAAAATGCCTGAGCTTCTTCCAGTGTTTGTTGTGCAGTAAAAATTACTTCTGCCGTTTGTGCGGCTAAATTCTTACCATCTTCAGAAGACCCAGCTTGAATGATAACTGGATATCCTTGTACTGGACGAGCCACATTGAGAGGTCCTTTTACCGAAAAATGCTCGCCCTTGTGATTGGGAATGTGTAATTTGTCTGGATCGAAGTAAATGCCTGATTCTTTGTCGCGTAAGAAAGCGTCATCTTCCCAACTATCCCAGAGTTTAGTAACCACATCTACAAACTCTTTCGCACGCTCATAACGTAAAGTATGCTCCATATGCTGGTCGCGGTTGAAGTTTTTTGCCTCAACTTCTGTTGCAGAAGTTACGAGATTCCATCCAGCACGACCGCCACTTAAATAGTCTAATGATGCAAATTTACGGGCTAGGTGATAAGGTTCGTTGTAAGTCGTTGATACCGTTGCTGTTAACCCGATATGTTCTGTCACGACTGACAGGGCTGATAGCAAGGTCAGGGGTTCAAACTGAACAACTGTGGTTCGGCTAAGCGCTTCCTTTCCCTGTCCCCGTTCCCTTACAGCCACACCGTCAGCAAGGAAAATCATGTCAAATTTGCCTCGTTCAGCTGTCTGGGCCAGACGCTTATAATGCTGGAAGTTCAGCCCTCCATCTGCTTGTGCATTGGGGTGTCGCCAAGCTGCTACATGATGTCCGCAACCGGGCAAGAATGCGCCTAATTTCAGTTGTTTTCTTGTACTCATTTTTTTGATAACAAACAAACTGTTAGATAAACTAACTAATTAAGATTGATATTATTCTCCGGTAAATACACCAATTTAGTCAAGTTTTGTAGGTTGGGTTGAGGAACGAAACCCAACACACTCTACATTTGCTGGGTTTCGCTGTCGCTCAACGGTTGGCTTACGGAATGAAACTTAACAATACTCTACATTTGTTGGGTTTCGCTGTTGCTCAAACCAACCTACAGTCTTCATCTAAGAACAAGGGTGAATAACATAGTTTCATCCTTTATCCTTCATACTTCATCCTTCTTAATAGAGCGACGCTAAGACTTTATCAGATGCGGCTCGGAATGCTGTGGCAGCACCCGCACTCATATCGCGAGGAGCACAAATACGATTTCTCACATAGGCAAGTGTGATGGCTCCGATCGCTGCTACAGTCGGCTCGATGGTATTTTCTTTACCTCCTGTCCGTCCACCTAGTAAGGGTGAGGCATTTTCACGAAGGAGATACTCTGCTAGCAGTTTAAGATGCCACTCAACCGCTTCTTTGACTGCTGAAATGTCTCCATCTGCCGCTAATGCTTGCACTCCAGAGTTTTTCAAAATGTCTGCGATCGCAGCTTCCCGGTTATCACTCAGTCTTTCAGCCGCTTCTGCTCGATACTCAAGAGCTTCACTGTCTGTTGTGTCTAGAGGCAATGAATTCCCAACTGGTTGCAAACCGAATCGGCGACGCAAAAGTAAATTGTTGGTTGTACTGTCCGATCTAACTCGGTGATAAGCAGGACGTTGTTTGATTGCCTCAAACCAAGCGTTCAGTCGAGGGAAGCGTGCATTTCCCTTGATATGATATCCTCGGTATACTGGTAGATTAGCAGCCAATCGATCCAAATGAGGGCTATACATAATATCTACCAAACTAAACGTTGACAAAAAGTAAGGACCTGGGTATTTCCCTAAGGATTCTTCTAGTGCGTCTAATTTAGCTTCCAACTCTGCTTGGAAATGGGCTAGCTCGTTAGCATCAGAAGTCTGTTGCCTTAAAAATTTGTAACTAGCACCCAGAAAACCACTGGTTTCGGCATTCTCAATCCACTGTCTTGCAACCGCGTTTTCTTCTGGCTCTTCAGGAAGCAAAGACGGAGTACTAAATCGCTCTTCCAAAGCTAAGAGAATATCTTTAGATTCGTAAACTAATTTGCCCTCAATTTTTGCAGCCGGGACAAGTGTTGTGGGCACCAGATCGGTGTACCACTTAGGTTTGTTACTCAAATCTATAAATTCTGTTTCAAAGGGGATTTCCTTCTCTTCCAAGGCAAACCAAACTCGTTCGCAAAAAGGACACCAAGAATTGGTATCGCGGTAAAGCAGTACTGGTGGTGTATAAAAGCTTAGTTTATGAAGACCACTGGGAATGGGAGCTGTAGAAGGTGATTGCCCCGGTCTGCGTATCCGCCGAGCCGGGGTATTTTTTCGAGCAATTTCTAAGAGATGATCCCAAGTAGATATTGATTCTTGAAGTAGCATATTTTACCTTTTTCTATAAGAAATCGTGAGCGTGAACTGCAGTTAGGGAGAGTATTTGAAAAATTTAGCAGACTGTTCCATTTGGGCAGATGGGGTGCGTCCTCGTCCCCATCCCAACTTTTTACGATATGTTCCCAGCAATCCCGACTCCACTAAAAACTCCTCGTCAACTGCAACAGATTCATCTGCCTGAGGAGCAACATACAAAGCATCAACTGGGCAATACAATTCGCAAACGTAACAGGTTTGACAATCACTTTTACGGGCAATTGTGGGAGGGAAGTTAGGCACTTTGTCAAAGACGTTAGTAGGGCAAACAGCAACACAAATATTGCACTTTATACACCGAGATTCACTGACTAATTCAATCATTGATTTTGGATTAATAAGACTATTTCAACTTTGGCAAACAATACTTTCTTGACAACTTTGATATGCAATATCTTTTTCTGGTTTGACCCAAACACGATCTAGTCCACCACTCAACAAACGGTGTTGTTGTTTTGCATGAGTTTGGGAATAGTCTTCATGTTTGTGCATACCGCGAGATTCTCTTCGTTCTAAAGCAGTGGCATACATCCATCTCGCCGTTGCAACCATTGCTGCAGTTTCTCTCGCTTGGATTGTTTGTTGCTCTGACTGAATTGATGCGTTGCAAATTTCACTCCACAACTCGTGCAGTCGTTTGAGTGATTCTGATAAAACTTGTTCTGTACGGAATAGGTTGCGATCGTATGGAATTACCTCTGCTTGGACTGCACGAATTATCTCTGTTGGCTCAAAAGTACGATTGCTAGGACGGAGTGTTGCTCCATTAATTCTATGTAGCGATCGCCTATTCACTTTACTCCCTAATTGACGGGCATAGAGGGCAGCTGCTTCACCCGCCCAATCACCAGAAGCCATTGCCCACGCTGCGTTAGGGCTACCACCTCCCGATCCACCACCGCAAATGAGTTCTCGTGTTGCAGCGTCTCCAACGGCATAAAGACCGGGAACAGATGTAGCACAAGTTTCATCAACTATTCGCAATCCACCCGTACCTCGGACAGTCCCTTCTAAACGTAACGTCACGGGGAATCGTTGCGTAAAGGGATCGATCCCAACCCGCTCAAATGGTAAGAAGAAGTTATGTTGAATCGTTCGCATCCAGCTTTTTTCTTCTTCAGAAGCTTTATTGATACAAGCATACACAGGTTGGCTCAGCAATATACGGGCAATATCTCGGCGATCTTTTCCCTCAATAACAGTGCCATCCTCATAAGTAAAAGTAGCATAGCGATAGTATGCACCCTTAGTAACGGAAGCAAAAGCGGGAGTTAGGGCGTAGGCATTAGAAAACTCCATACCTGATAATTGAGCACCAACTTCAGCTGCCATAAGATACCCATCTCCTGTTAGGACATTGCATCCTAGGGTTTTGCTAAGGAAGGCGCATCCCCCAGTCGCAAGAATGACAGCTGCTGCGCGGATTGTCCAGTGCTCCCCTGTTTGCCGACTCATCCCTTTTGCCCCTGCTACAGCACCGTCTGCATCCACTAAGAGTTCCAGCGCGGGGCTGTGGTCGAGGATTTTTACCCCTACCTTTTTCACTTGTTTTCGCATCAACCGCATATACTCTGCGCCTTGATGCAGTGAAGGAAGATAGGGCTGCCCATTACGATCTTGAGAAAAGGGGTAGCCCCAGTCTACCAGCCTATTTAGGTTCATCCTGGCTCGATCTAAGACACGGTTCATCCAGTTGCGATCGCTCAAAAAGCCGCCCTGTGTTTCTCTTTTAGACAACTCTGCTTCGCGGTTGGCAGGATTTGAAATATACCAAACTGTTGTGCCAGCCGCTGCTGTGGCTCCACTAGTCCCACAGTAGCCTTTATCTGCAAGAATAACTTTTGCTCCTTGAGTTGCAGCACTCCATGCTGCCCAAGTGCCTGCTGGTCCACCTCCAATAACGAGGACATCTGCCTCCAAATCTTGGTGCAAACCGAGGGTAGATGCTAGCTCTAAATCATGAGCACTCACGGTTGCTGATTCTCCTATTAAATAATTGCTAGGAATAAACAACTTCCATATTATAATACAATAAACCTATCAAATTACCGGATTTTAAATTTTGGATTTAAAGTTGCATAACTAAGTATGCATAGGTATCAGATGTTGCGCCCCTATCTTATGGAGGCAAATAGGCTAGTTGTTTGTATAAAAATGTATTAACCTAAAAATAAACACTTGCAACACTCAACGAAACTCGACTTGATTTTTCTAGCTATTTATGCAAAAGTTTTGTTGAAATAAAATACGGTATATCTATAGAGTTAAAGTACAATAATCAAACCTTTTATCTTATCCAGATTGGTAATATTAAGTGCTTTGGCTAGTTGAACTCCTAACTATTGATATTGAGGAGTGAATTGTCATGCTTCCTTTGCAACAGCGCCGCTTTCAGCACAGCACCTTGTCATTCGCAATTTTTTGTATCAGCTTTATGGCATCTGGTTGCACCCAAACTGCTGTCAATGGTGCTGCTCAATCTGTAAATTCTTCTACCAAACCAGTTAACAGTCAAACTCAAGGAAAAAATAACGTAATTCGGTTAGGCTATCAAAAAGGTGGGATTATCCCAATCGCACGTCAACGAGGAGAATTAGAACGCGAGCTAGAGGCTCAAAATATCAAAGTCGAATGGAGCGGTCCATTTGACCGATGTGCCACACTCCTCCAAGCTCTCAATGGTAACCGGGCTGATATTGGTGGATGTGGTGATATCCCTTCTATCTCTGGAATTGCTGCTAAACAGCCACTTTGCATTGGCTCCATACAACGCCCCAATCCAAATGCTTTAAGCAATGCCATCCTAGTTCGTGGAAATTCATCTATCCGTAAACCTGCTGATTTGATTGGTAAAAAAGTAGCAGTCAATCAAGGAGGTGCAGGTGAATATTTGTTATTAAAAGTTTTGGAAAAAGAGAATATCCCTAAAGAAAAAGTCCAGCGCGTCTACTTATCACCCAATGACGCTGCACCTGCTCTCTACCATAACTCTGTTGATGCTTGGGCAGTTTGGGAACCCTATGTTTCCATTGCTGAACTAGAACATGGCGCAAGAAGAATTACCACGACTCATCCAGCTCCTACCTACGGCATTATGGTTGTGCGGAATGGATCTGTTAGTGAAAATCCAACTGCTGTAAAATCTGCTCTGACTGCTTTAAGTAAAGATGGTGAGTGGCTCAATCAAAACACCACAGCTGCAGCCGATTTTATGGTTAAGGAACTTAAAGTTTCTAATGCCGTTGCTAAGCAAGCAACCAAGAATCGAGGTTCAGAATCATACAGTTTTCCCACTGCGGAAGATATTGCCAATCTTCAAAAAACTGCTGATTGGTTATTAGAGCAAAAAATTATTCCACAACGAGTTGATATTGCTGCTGCAGTATGTCCACTTGATACCTAATTATACAAATTCGTAACAAGCGCTGACGACTAACCAAATTTCTAGGAGCGAAATTTATGCCAGTTGAATTCATTGGAATGATTGGAACACGTCCTGCTTCAGAGTTGCAAAGTCCCACTGTCACCCTCACCGGTGGAACTGTTAATCCAGATTATGTTCGTCAGTTTGCAAAAGTTCACGAAGACGGCGGTTTTGACAAAGTTCTAGTAGGGTATAGTTCATCTGGCCCTGACGGTTTTGGTGTGGTCAGTTATGCTGCTGCGGTTACGGATAAACTAAAGTTTCTGCTCGCTCATCGACCCGGTTTTGTGGCTCCCACACTAGCAGCACGCAAACTGGCAACCCTTGACCACTTTACCAATGGTCGAATTGCCGTTCACATCATTACAGGTGGTAGCGATGATGAACAGCACAAGGATGGAGATTGGCTGGATCGCGATACCCGCTATTATCGTACAGATGAATATTTGGAAATTTTGCGACGCGTTTGGACGAGTGATTCACCCTTCGATTATAAAGGTGAGTTTTACAACCTGAAGAACGCTTTTTCTGAGGTAAAACCGCTACAGAAACCCTATATACCAATATATTTTGGTGGTGCCTCTAGTGCAGCTGTTAGTATTGGTGCAAAACACAGTAATGTCTACGCTTTCTGGGGAGAACCTCTAGCTGCAATCAAACAACGAATAGCGGATGTGAAAGCTGTAGCGCCAATAGAAAAGCCTTTGCGATTTAGTGTTTCTTTACGTCCTATCTTGGGTGAAACGGAGGAAAAAGCATGGGAGAAGGCACGTTATATTTTGTCGCGGATTAAACAAACTCGTGCAGATGCAGGGTTAAAATTGCCTGTTGGTGTTTCAGCAAGACCTCAATCTGTTGGTTCGCAGCGTTTACTAGAATTTGCTCAAGAAAGTGAAGTTCACGATAAGCGTTTGTGGACTCCCATCGCCGCAGCTACAGGTGCTTATGGCAATACGACTGCTCTCGTTGGGACACCAGAACAGGTAGCAGAGTCTTTATTTGATTATTATCAAGCAGGGGTAACAACTTTATTAATTCGCGGTTTCGAGCCGGTAGAAGATGCGATCGCATACGGTCGTGATGTCATCCCCTTAGTGCGTGGGTTAGTCCGAGACTTTGAGCGAAAAACAGCCTGACTTTTCATTGCACTAGTACACATCGAAGAAAATAAAGCTACCATTACAAATTGTTGTAAAGCTTGCAGTATAAGCCTGTTAGTTTCATACTTTATCCTTCATACCTCAGCCTTGTTAAAGATTTTATAGGTACAAGTTCAAAACAAGATCGTCCTATATTTCTTTTAGCAAGAGAGCTTAGCGATCGCATCCATTGTTCTTACCAATTGTACCTCCAGCACCTACATTTTAATATCAATTTTTAGAACCATATATCTATAGAGACAAACAATGAACAAGATTGCCCAAAAATTTCTAGAACCCACAATTCAATTTTCGGCTCCTGTAACAGCAAACTCGCCCGAACTCCAGCAGCTTTTCGATTTTATAGCTTTGGGGGCTGCCGAGCGCGATCGCAACCGTATCCTTCCTTTTGATGTAGTCGAACTGATCCGTCGTTCGCGGCTGGGAGCATTGCGAATTCCCGTTGCCGAAGGTGGTGGTGGGAGTACAGCACGCGAACTGTTCGAGGTCGTCATTGGACTGGGAGATGCCGATCCAAACGTTGCTCACATTGTGCGGAATCATTTCTCCGTGACAGAGCGAATCTTGCGTTCTAGACGCAGTGAGAGAAATCGCCGATGGCTAAAAGCTATAGTTGATGGGGCAATTATCGGACTTGCTTCGACCGAACTTGAAGCCAAGCGAGCAGGTGGAGGCGTAGTGGTCAATACAAAATTAACACGTGATAACGACGGATATCGTTTAAACGGGACGAAGTATTACAGTACTGGTAGCCTTTATGCAGACTTGATTTTCGTGCGGCTACTGGCACCTGATGGCACAACAGCGATGGCACTTTTGCCAACTAAACGTGAGGGAATTGAGCTTGTGGACGACTGGGACGGCTTCGGGCAAAGGCTAACGGGTACGGGAACGACTACGTTCACAAATGTTCGCGTAGAGCCAGATGAGGTCATTTTGGATACAGACGTAGACAAAGATAATTTACCCTATAATATTGTCCCGCAATTGTTTCTAACTGCAATTAATGCTGGTATAATTCGCAGCGTTCTCCGGGATGCGAAGGTTCTCGTTCATACCCGACCTCGAACTTTCTACCATGCCGCATCTGAGCAAGCAACAAACGATCCCCTCTTGCAGCAAACGGTCGGTCAGATTGCCGCTAATGCCTTTGCCGCCGAAGCCGTTGTGCTTGCAACAGCCGATGCTCTCGATCGCCTTGATGTTGCCCAAGCCCAAGGTGAGGAGTCCGAGGCGGCAGCAGCACTAGCAGCTTCTTTAAGTGCAGCCAAAGCCAAATTGATTGTTGATGACCTAGCACTACGCTCGGCCACACTGCTATTTGAAGTAGGTGGGGCTTCAACGACGAAACAAACTTACAACTTGGATCGTCATTGGCGAAACGCACGCACTCTAGCATCGCACAATCCAGCTCATTTCAAAGCCCGTGCGATTGGAGACTACGAAATAAACGGTACACCACTGCCCCAGAGGGGATTGTTCTAAGGGCAACAAATTCAAATGCAAAGCGATTCTGGCTCAAAGCACTCCTGTTTGCAAATCGGGTACATTTTGATTGCTGGCTTCTACAGGTAGGAATCCTCCTGCCTGCATTTTCCACAACCTATAGTAAGCACCCCCGCGTTCTAGGAGTTTGGTGTGGGTACCATCTTCAACAATGCGACCTTGGTCAAACACCAAAATGCGGTCTAAATGGGCAATGGTGGACAACCGATGAGCCACTACAATCACTGTTTTTCCATGCATTTCTAAATCTAAAGTATCCTGAATCGCTTTTTCGGTGATTGAATCGAGGCTTGAAGTAGCTTCATCTAAAATCAGGATTGGTGCATTTTTCAGGATTACCCGAGCGATCGCAATGCGCTGTCTCTGTCCTCCAGATAGTTTAACACCGCGTTCGCCTACCAGAGAATGATAACCCTCAGCCATTGAGATGATAAAATCATGAGCATAAGCCTTGCGCGAAGCTTCGATAACTTCTTCATTGCTTGCTTCCAGTCGCCCGTAACGAATATTTTCCAGTAAAGTGCGATGGAACAGAGATGGATCTTGGGGAATCAAGCCGATCTGGGCGTGGAGAGCATCCTGAGTCATATCTTGAATATCAACTCCATCAATGAGAATTTGACCAGATTGGGGATCGAACAGACGCAAAATTAAATTGACAAAAGTAGATTTGCCGGAACCAGAGAAGCCTACCAGCCCCACACGCTCTCCCGGTTGGATGATGACAGAAAGGTTATGGAATACTTTTTTCTCAGCCGAATAGTTAAAATTGACTCGTCGAAACTCAATGCGTGGTCATTGGTCATTGGTCATGGGTCATTAGTCGTGGGTAGTGGGTCGTTGGTAGTTGGTCATTTGTCATTGGTTCTAGATATTAACAAAGGACAAAGGACTTTTGACAAATGACTGTTATGGCCAAGAACTTTCAGCCATTGGCAGAACCATCATTTCTGGAATGACAGTTCCCTCAGGGGTGGATAGCAAGAACCGAATAGTGGCAGCAACATTCTTGGGGTCTTGTAGTTTATTAACATCAATATCTGGGAATCGGTCTAGTAAAAATGGCGTTTGCATTCCACCTGCGACCAAAGCTGTCACCTTAATATTGTAAGGACGAGCTTCTGCATGCAACGCGTGACTAAAGCCTAAAAGTCCCCATTTGCTTGCATGATACGCTGATGCATTTGGCCAAGCACGCTTTGCTGCTGTGGAAGAAATGTTAATGATGTGACCGCTTCCTTGTTCTTTCATGATTGGCAAAGCGAATTTCGATATGATAAAGGGAGCGCGTAAGTTAACAGCAAGAATCCTATCCCAATCCTGAATGGAAAGCTCTTCTATTGAGACAGTAACATCTGTACCTGCATTATTAATTAAAGCATCTAAGCGTCCGTATTGGGAAACAATTTTCTGAATAGCTGTCTCTACTTGTTCCTCATCAGTGACATCTAACACTAATGGCAGAGCTTGAAAACCATTTGCTTGAATTTCTCCACTGACTTTATTTGCTAAGTCATTGCGAATATCAGCAACAACAACACTAGCACCTGCCAATCCTAAAGTATGGCAGGTTGCTTCTCCTAAACCACGTCCGCCTCCTGTCACTAAGACGACTTTCCCTGTTAGCTCTTGCATAATTTATTGGGCTCCTGAAATTGTTAGTCAAATTGTTAATGGTTGGGAATTTACAATTGGAAATGAGGGGTGAGGAATTCGGGATTGAGGTTTCATATATTCCCCTGTGACCTGTCCTCTGTTTTCAACAAGTTCACATAAAATATGCAGAATAAAATGTTGTATCTCTTGAATGCGCTGAGTATCATTTGCCGGTACAACCACTGCTAAATCAGCTAGGGATAATAATTCTCCACCATCGCTACCTAAGAGAGCGATTGTCTTGATGTGAGAGTGACGGGCAGTCTTAAAAGCTTCTATGACATTGCGCGATCGCCCACTTGTGCTGATACCAAGTAATAAATCTCCTGGTTGGGCAAATGCTTCTAATTGTCGGGCAAAAATGTACTCATATCCCGCATCATTTGCCCAAGCAGTCAAAAAAGCTGTATCTGCTGTCAGTGCCATAACTGGCAATCCCGCACGTTTTGAACAACGTAATTTACCAACAAATTCCGCCGCAAAATGTTGAGCATCGGCTGCACTGCCTCCGTTACCACAAACTAAAACCTTTCCACCCAAAGAAAAGCACGAGAAGAGGGCTTCTGCTGCTTCCAGAATTGCTCCTTTCAGAGTCTGTCTGGACTGTTCCATCACCGCAATGGCAGCGGCAAAACTGTTGTCAATAAGTGAGAGGGAGGAGGAAGAAAAAGAGGATGAGTGGGGGGCTGTGGGGGAAAGAAATATTGTTCTTTGTTGATGGCTCAGAACTTTTTCATAGAGGGAAGCAACTGCGTTTGTTACCTTTTTCCAAGTAAATAGCTCATTCACACGCTGTATTGCTTGATGGCTCAAACGATCGCGAACTTGAGGATTTTTGAAAAGATAGGCAATTCGTTCTGCGATCGCATCTGGATTATTTGGCGGTACAAGATACCCAGTTTCAGAATCTTTGACTGTGAATTTGATTCCGCCAACCTTAGAACCAATGACAGGCGTTCCACAAGCCATCGCCTCTAAAGGTGTAATTCCAAATGGTTCATACCAAGGTGTAGTTATAAAAACATCAGAAGCACAGTAATAGTATTTAATAATCTCTCGACCGCGACGCCCGACAAATGTAACGTGTGGCTCAATACCCTCTTCAAGAGCAACCGCCTGCAAACGGCTGATTTCTGGTGTAATGTTTGGATCTGGTGCTTCTGACTCACCTCCTACAATCAACAATCTTGCTGGAATCTGATACTGCTGCAAGACGCGCCCAAAAGCTCGAATCGCTGTATCTACACCCTTACGAGGCACCAAACGTCCTAACTGAAGGATGAGATTTTCATGAGGAGATAGACCGAGCTTTTTACGAGCAGCGATTTTGTCAACTTGCCAAAACTCAGATGCGTCAAAGCCACAAGGAATAATAGTAATATTCTCTTTTCTGGCGCAGTACAGTTTTCTCAAGTCTTCTTCATCTTGCGGGCACTCAGCTATGATGTGGTCAGCTTCTTTCACAATACGGTCTTCAATGGCAAACCGCTCATCAGGAAATTCGTCTGCATCTCCTTGCCAAAAACGGCGTACTCGACCAAGGGCGTGAAAAGTCACAATAAAAGGAATACCCAATACCCGCTTAATTTCTGCTGCTACTAATGCTGACATCCAAAAATTGGCATGAATCAGATCGTACTTATATCTACTTCTGGAAACAGGTATCTGACTCGTTCCATAAGAAGCATTTTGGCAGAAGTTCAAAACATATGTTGTAAATTCTTCCATATACGGCAACATATCTTCTTTTCGCACGTACATGGGAGGTCCTGCGGGAACGTTAATAATCCGAACACTACTCATCCACTCGATAATTTCTGGTAATTCGTGACTATCCCGTCTAGTAAAAACATCTACTTTGTAACCTAATGCAGCTAAATTTTTAGCTAGCTGTCCTACATATACATTTTGACCACCGCTATCTGCACCTCCAAAGGAGCCAAGCGGTGAAGCATGTTCGCTAATTAGGGCAATGTACTTAGTCATTAGTTATGAGTTATTTGTCATTGGTCATTTGTCATTAGTCATTTGTCAATTGCTAAGGACAAAGGACAAATGACCAGTGACTGATTTAAAGACTGTGTCCCAGTCACGGGTAAATCGATTGATGTGAAAACGATTTTGTGCTGTCTCTCTTGCTCCTTGGCTCAATTTTTGTGCTTGTGTTTTGTTGTCTAGAAGTTGACCCATATTGAAAATGAGTTTTTCAACATCGGTATTGATATAACCAGAGACTCCGTTTTCCACAACTGTTGTCATTTCTGTAGTTGCTAACCCAACAATTGGCAAACCCACCATCATTGCTTCGCACACAGCAAGCCCTAAGCTTGTGTAGCGGATGGGATTGAAGAAGAAGCGATAGCGTGAGGCAAATTCTGGTAATTGATAGTGTGGTATCTCACCAAGCCCACCCAGTTTTTCTGCGCCCATACCAACTAAGTCTAGGGGAATTTCTTGGCGAACGCGTTCAAATACATCGACACCCAAACGACGACCACGCGATCGCAAACCATTGACTACCACTAGCCCTCGCTCTAGCTCACCCGTGTAACGAACATTTTCTGGTACGGTCACGCCGTGTTCAATAACACGGGTAGGTGTTTGACCGCTATCCCACATAAGTTGATTAAAATGGGTGACGTGAACGAGTAAAACCTCTGGATCGTTCACGACATGACGAGTGTCAGTTGGGTGTTCTCGTGGTGGGTCGTGTTCCAAGTAAATTTTTGGCAGTTGTCTCTGTGACTCTGAGAGAATTTCGTACTGGTCTTCAATGTAGTTTTTGCGTGACTGAAATAAAATGCAGTCCAACTTAAGATTTTTAACCTCTTCGGCTGGAACGTCACGAACATTGTCTGACCAAGGAAAACTACCACGACGACCACCATAACCTTCAGGACGTCCGGGTTTGATCGGGAGATAGAATTCATGATGGCTCTGGGTTAAGTAGTAAAGATAACTACCGTGGATATGCCAAGTAAGAATGCGTAATGGTGTCATTGGAAGTATAAAGTATTAAGTATGAAAGATAAAGTATAGTTTTTTATCCTTTATCCTTTATCCTCTATCCATTTAGAAAGAACGCCACCACCAAACTCTTGTGAATGACCGATACGTATCGGAATTTCTGCCAAATAGCAAATATAAGCCAGAGGATATGGTGACTCTCCTGGGGCTGTGCAAATGACAGCAGCATCAAAAGCACACTGGCAAAGTTTAGAAATAAGAGCTAACTCACGTTCGGCATCTGTAAACTTTGTACCAAGTCCCTCGTATACAAATACCTCATCTACCCAAGGTAAATGGGAGTCGAGTTCGCTAGTGTGTGAAGATACCATGAGAGTAATAGAAGAACTTGGTAGCGACTCACGCAACTGCTGCAGTGTAGGAACAATTGGTGCTGGGTTTCGACTGCTGCCACCCCGTATCACGAGCAGATTTTGTACATTCTGCCAATTATCTAGTAGCATTTAACACTTCCTTTGGCAGTAGTTCGTCCACTTGTGCCATGACTATTTCTAGAGTGGGGGGTGAGGAGTTCGTGACAATACGATGGCGATCGCGATTGAGTGGTGCCCAACGATTCGGTTCAGAATTTGTAAAAATTACAACACTCTTAACACGTAACGCCGCTGCTAAATGCGAGACACCAGTATCATTACAAACGAGCAATGCCGCATTAGCAAGAAGCGCCGCCATCGCCCCCAAGCTGGTATGCCCAGCTAAATCTATTGGTTTTGTTCGCATCATCGCTACAATTGACTGCGTTAAACTCGTCTCTGGAGCAGTACCAGTCAGCACAACCTGGAAACCTCGAGCAGCTATGGCATCGGCAATAGCCGCAAACAATTCCTTTGACCAACGTCTTTCTGGAACACTTGCACCCGGATGAATACAGACGTATCTTCTTTTTTTGAGAGTGTGGATGCTCTCAATTTTGTGTAATGCTGAAAAATCTTCTTGCCTTAAAGGAAACTCTAACTCGTCTCCTTGTAATGGAATGCCCAAATATTCCATTAGACGCAGGTGACGCCATATTTCTGGTTCGTCTGTTGGATAAGGCAAAAAATAATCTGGGTTTGGCAAGTATTGACCGGGCAAGTAAAAACCAGCATTAACGCGAGCACCGAGTAAGACACTGAAGGAATTGCTGACAATCCCACTACCATGCATTTGCAATGCTAAGTCAAAGCGTTGCTGCTGCACGTTAGCAAAAAACTGCGGTATTTTGTGGATGGGTGGTGCAACTTCTGGAATTCCAGGATAGCCAGGGAACTCCAAAAAATCATCAAAGTAAGGACTAAACCTCTCTACGAAAGCTTTCGCCCACGCAAGTCCAATTAAGGTTATTCTGGCTTGCGGGAAAGCTGCTCGTATTGCTCTCATTGCAGGTATAGCACAAAGTAAATCGCCTAAGCCAGGGAGCGCTCGCACAATGGCTATTCGAGCAATGGGTAGATGCTTGCTGAGCCGATTTTCCTGTGACACGCATATACCTCCTGGGCGACTAATATAAACATACTCTGCCGCACATGAGAGTTCATTGGGCATTTGACCAAAGAATTTTTTGCTTTGAACAATTACAATTGTGCAAATGCACAAAAAGAAAACAAAAACGAGAACACTGGTTATAGATATCTAACCAACGTTCCCGCTCACAATTGAAACACTATTTCAGAATTTTTTGTAAAGATGATTTTACCACTGCCGCGATCGCAACTCAAAAATTGAGTTATCAGCAAGCACCACTCTTACTAAATACAGCTTTTAGGGTTTTTAGTATCAAACCAATATCGTAAGCAATAGACCAATTATGTTGATACTTGAGATCCATACGCACAATATCTTCAAAGTCTTTGATGCCGGAACGACCATTAGCTTGCCATTCACCAGTAATACCGGGTTTAACACTTAATCGCTTCCAATGGTAGCTAGAGTAATGCATGACTTCATCAGGAGTTGGAGGGCGGGTACCAACTAGACTCATTTCTCCTCGCAATACGTTCCAAAACTGGGGGAATTCGTCTAAGCTAGTCCGGCGAAGAAATTTACCTACACGAGTAATGCGAGGATCGTTTTCATTTTTGAAGATGTACTGTCCTTTGGCTTCATTATTGACCAGGTGTTTCAATTGCTCGGCGCTTACAACCATAGAGCGGAATTTCCAGATCCGAAAGAAACGACCGTTCAAACCACAGCGAATTTGACTGTAGAAGATAGGACCGGGATTATCTAATTGAATAGCTATAGCAATGGGAATTATTAACAATGCTGTAATCCCCAACCCGACGATTGCACCTAGAATGTCGATCGTGCGCTTCACTTTGCTGATGACAGAAGGGTGAAGGGGAAACTGAGCAAATTCAGTTGTGTAATTACTTTCCAGAGTCGATGTGTGAACAATAGGAGAAGTGGAGAGATTAGACATGGCAATTACAATTGCGATAAATTGGTTCGCGAATCTAGCCTACTGGAAACAAGGGAAACAAAGGAGACAAGGGAGATAAGGGGAACAAAGAAGCGTTTAGAGACTATTAACTGCAGCCATAACTGCGTCGTAATTCTCAAAAATTTCAAACTGTGAATCAAGCTGGGTCAACTCAAAAATCATGCGGATAGGTGGTTGCAAATTACAAATGACAAGACGACAGCCTATTGAACGTGCTTTGGAAAGACCCATCACTAGGGCAGCTAACCCCGAACTATCCATAAAATCTACTTGGGCGAGATCGATTGCTAGAAGATAATTGGGTTGAAGCCCTAAACGAACTATCTGTTCTCTCAAAACCTGACCTTGCTGCAAGTTTAAGCGTCCTTGAGGCTGAAGCACAATGAGTTGGCATTCTTGTGTAAGAATCATAAGCTTTACAGTTGTTTAATCTTCAGTGTTGATGCGAGTATAGGCTTATAAGAAACGTTTGCACGCGCCTGCGAAATTTGGTACTGCTATTGTGATTTGGCTGTAAATTTTGTTTTCGTTGGTTGTTTACTTTGATTTTGGTTGAAGGCATAGGTTAAGACCAAACTCAAGAAAACAAGATTGCCTATAAAATAACGCCGCCACAACCGCTTTGGTTCCATTGCCAATCGCCACAGCCATTCCATGCCAACCATACGAATGGAATAGGGGGCACGGGGTACACGTTCAGCTACAAAATCGAAGAGTCCTCCGACACCCATACAAGTAATACCAGGGAGTTGGTTGGCATAGCGGTCGATCCAAATTTCCTGTAGCGGTACGCCCATTGCCACTAACAACAGATGTGGGCGGGCTACTCTGATAGCCTCTAAAATTTGTGGCGTTTCGCTTTCAGAGAAGTAGCCATCTTGAGTTCCTGCAATGACTAGACCAGGATAGCTTTTCTTTAAATTAGCTGCTGCTTCTTCAGCAACACCAGGTTTAGCACCCAGAAGATAGATTGATAAGCCTTTTGTAGCACCATTTTTGCATAAAGCTGGAACTAGATCGGTGCCATTTAGATTATGAACTATTGGTGTACCCAAGAGAGCACTTCCCCAGCGAACTCCACTTCCGTCTGCTAACAACAAATCACTATGCTCTAATGCCTCTGCCAGTGCCCTGTCTCTTGCAGCTGTGACCATAGTGTGAGCATTACCATAATACACGCGACCACCCTTCCGCTTTAATAACCGCGTCAGTAATAACTCAATTGCTTCGTCTGGAGACATGGAATCAAAACGGGTGTTAAGGAAACTAATTCGGTTTGGCATAAAGTGTAAAACTTAGACGCTAAAGTTGAAAAATGAAGGATTCTAAAGCTTGTAGAGCATTGTGCTATGACCACAACATACTCTTATAAGTTTCTTGTTGGTTAGTAGCTAGTACATGAAGGCAGAAGTCCGGAGGCAGATGGCAGAAGGCGCAAAAGTTTTGAATGTAAGCTTTTTGCTTGTTATTAATGGTTGCCTTATTTATGCCGTGCTGTACTAGTCTGTTTAATTGCTTGTATGACGAGCAATTTCTGTACCCAAACTTTAATCTTTATTAAGGTTCTTAGGAGTATATAAGCATTAAATGCTTATGTGTGAATACAACAAAAGGGCTTGATGTCATTTAATAAATCTATAAGTCTTACTACAGTTTGAGACTTAAACACTGATGAAAAATACTATCTGTTGGCTACTTAGAATCTGATGTATACAGCATCCTTGTGAGAAGATAAAAGTGTCCACATAGCTATCCGCTTGGTTGTAGTATTTACAGAGTCCAAGCTTTATGCTAAATGTATTAAGTAAGTAGCTACAGAATGAGTTAACTTTGCCGTACACTTTACGCCCAACTGGCTCATTCGGTTTTTACTGCTATCGAGATACCTAGAGTACTGAAGTACAAGCTCATCATCTAAATTTTTCTAACGAAATATACATTTCAGTACTTTTGCTGAGTCATATCTCAGCAATTTCACTAAATGACATTTTAGGCTACGGAAGATAGGCTGATATGTGCAATATTCCCTATTGAAGTAATATTTGTAATGGAAAGGCATCGAATTATGGTCATTGGTAGCAACGTTGTTGCTGTACAGCGCGTCAGCAGCTACTGCATGAAACAAAATGCAGAAGTGTTCCCCTACTATGGTATTCCGGAGGATGAAGAGGTGGCTCTGTTTAGCCCCCATGTCTTAGTGCTGTGTCTGCCTATTCATGAGAACTTAGTGCGTGGAAGTTTACATCTTCCCTACATTTTGTGGTCAGAACAGCCTATGGGTGATGCTTTACCATCGGTTACCACCTCTACAAAACTATATGTTCGACTGCAGGAAATTTTTCAGGTTTAAATCAACCCTTCACGCACCGCAAGAGCTGCTGCCTGCACGCGATCGTCAACGCTAAGTTTGTTAAGGAGCATACGGACATAGGATTTGACAGTTCCGAGTGAGAGGTAGAGCTCGTCAGCAATCTCTTGGTTTGAGTATCCCCTTGCAATAAACCTCAAAATCTCACGCTCACGATTACTGAGAATAGGTTGTTGCGTTACTTCAGATGCAGGAACTTCGGGGTGTACGGTAGAAGGTTTAAGCATTCGCGCAACCTTTTGAGCTATTTGAGGATCTAAATAGGCACCTCCTTGAAGAATCAATTGAATGACAGCAACGAGCTGTTCCCATTCAATGCTCTTAAGGCAGTAACCGTCTGCACCAGCTGCAAGCATCCCCATGACCTGAGTGTCACTGTCAAATGCACTCAGGGCAAGGATACGAGTGGCTGGGCGATCGCTTTTAATTTGTTGGGTAGCTGTGATTCCATCCATAATTGGTAAATCAATGTCCATCAAAACCACATCTGGTTGAAGTTGGGCAGCTAATTCAACAGCTTGTACACCATCACCCGCCTCTCCAACAACATCAAAGCCAGATTCAAGGGAAAATTGACCTTTCATGCCTCGGCGTATCAAAGCATGGTCATCCACCAGTAAAATCTGCACGGTTTTTTGTTCGCTACTTTCCACTATCATTCCGCCTCCTACTTCTTTTCATTGTCTAACTCAGCCTTATTTGTGGGAACGGGCAGGGAAAACCAAAAGGTACTACCTTTTCCAAGGGTGCTTTCGACGCCGATGCAGCCTCCATGAGCTTCAATGATTTGACGACACAAGTAAAGACCAAGACCTGCTCGCCCACATCGCCCTCGCCCTTGAGTAAAACGGTGGAAGAGCCGTTCCTTTTCCTGCTTTGCAATTCCAGGACCGCGATCGCGCACGGAAACTTTCACTTGCGCTTCTCCAAGGAGCCCTACCTCAAGGACAATTCCCCTGTTCGGTTCGCTCACTCGTATAGCATTCTCAAGCAAGTTTTGCACAACTCGTCGTATTTCTACCTCATCACCATAGACAGTTGGGAGTGATTCTGCAATTTTATCGGTAAGGGCGAACTCACGCTTTGAAGTCGCTTTTATTTGCGTAATAACTTTAGTAAAAATCCTTCTCCAATTCAAGGGCTCATGGCTTAAGTAAGCACCACGAGCGCTTTCATAGCGAGAAACATCCAACAGAGTTTCTACAAGTTTGAGGAGATCTTCGTTAGTTTGATGGTACTCTTCAAAAACTTCTTTCCAAGTGTCGTTTACAGAACCAAAAGCCCCTCTGAGCATACTCTCTAAAGTGGCGCGAGTAGCCAGTAAAGGAGTACGTAAATCGTGGGACAGGGCAGAGATTAAGTCTTCAAGCTGTTCGTTACGCACTTGAATGCGTTGTTGGCGGTAACAAGCTTCTCCTACCATTTCGTTGAGAACTCCAGCTAATTGACCAATTTCATCAGAGGACGAATAACCAAGCCGAGCTTCCATTTGACCCGCCCGCCAAACTTCACCTACCTTGGTCAGTTGACGCAGAGGAACCTTAACGCGTCGATGTAAAAGATCGAGATTCCACAATACTCCTGTCAGGATAGCCATGAGGCTGAAGAGCTTTACAGCGACATTTATCTCTTGGAGCTGCTGCACCTGATACTGACGTTTACTTAAAACTATCTGCTCGCTCTCAAGGAGGCTCAAAATTTGATTGTGCAATACATTGAATAAGGGCTTTGATACGGAAGTATAGCCCTTTGTGTTCCTAGAGGCAGGAAAAGCTTTTTGAGCCAGCTGACTTTTCCATCGGTCATAGAGATATTTGATTTTACCAAGTTGCTGAAGTTGAGTAGGATTATCCTGTACCAGAGTGTATAGACGGTTGAAGCTTCTGTAAAATGCGATCGCCTCCTTCGTGCCAGTCTTTAGAGTAGCTCTTTCTTCTTCTATGACAGCATTAAGAAGACGTTCTCCCTCACGCTCTACGACTAGAGTATGGGTCAACCTATCAAATGCTGTCTGAGTAAGGCGTTCTATCCAAAGATCCAAGCTTTGTTGACCCATTATTAATAACACCAGTACCAAAAAGCTAAGGTACAGGGGCGTAAATAAATGATTTTTTAGAGTAGATGGCACACGTAACTGCATCAAATTAACGGCTAACACTACAAACAGTCTTTATACTTGTGTAAATACAATTGACATTTTGCGGCGTCTGTAGGCAAGACAAATTTGCTTTACTTCAATACGAACGCCAGCACTCATTTTAGATTCAGTTATGCCCATAACGTGTATTGGCGTAAAAATACGGGCTTGGATTTCCATATTAACTAATTTTGTTAATAATAAATTGACTGTCTTAGACAAGGAAATCAAAGAACAAAGCGTGTTAAAGGAGATTATTTTATAAACCATGCAACTCAAAATCAATATCATTCTTATGATTGCAAAATATGTTCATTAAAAAAATACTTGATTTACTATTTATTTATTTCAACCTATAGAAGTAACTTCTACCTCTTTCGTAAAGTGTGTACTCATACTTGTGAAAGACAAGTTTTGTTTTGATTTATTTAACTCCTCTAATCAAGTCCCATAATTATAAACTAAAAAAGTTGTTTGATTTTATTTTTAATAGTTAAATTCTAATAACCTACTTTTCTTACTTTTTTTAAATGAATGATTTTAATTCTTAAGATACAAGCGATCGTATCAATTCTCTTTGTGTTGACAATCAATTTAGATTCCTTTAACTTTTTCTTAAGATAATGAGAGCATAGGCAGTTAACATATAGCAAATTAACACAACTCACACACAAAAATCATTTTTTGTTCCTAAAAATCAAATAACTCACTTTTCATACTTTCTGAAAGTATGATTTTTATTCTTACTAATATCAGTAACCAATCTTTAAACGAAAATGTTTTTCGTAATTATAAATTTTTTATACCTGACATCTTGCACCTTTGATTGGGAGGGCTGGTAAGCAGTGCCCACCTTACGAAACAATAGCTTTTTGGGCTTTAATTTTTGCAATAAGACGATGGTGCAAGATATGAAATACTTTACCCCTTTTTCAAGAGGAAAGGGCTTTGATTTAATGGTGAGGGAGATGATTCACTTACTTTTATTACTTTTATTTCTTTTCCTACTAATATCATTGTTTTATGAAGCTGCAATGTCTTTTACCCCCCTGTAGTCCCTTGATTGATTGGGGAGACTAGAGAGGGGTTTGATAGCAGGCACTGTCATGCAAAGTTGGTTTAAACAACTTGATACGAACAAACTCATACAAGTCGGCTAGCGTTACAACAGAAACTGAAATATCTACCGTTGTGTCTTACTTGACTCAGTTCCGTAGAAGATTCCCCTGCCGTTGGTACCAATAAAGACTAGCCCGAATTGCTGTCTGCTAGCTTCCATAACATTGGGATCGTTGCCAATAGGTATTTCGGGGTTGCTAATACTTATCCATGTTTTTCCATTATCTAGAGACTTGAAGATACCTTCACCCAAGCCTGCAACCTTACCATACAAATACAACGTCTCTGTTTTGCTTCCTGGGAGTGCTTTTCCAAATGCAAATAAATAAGCTCTCTCTACTCCCGGAATCTTTGCAAATGTCGTACCACCATCTTTTGAACGATAAAGCCCATTCCAGTTAAGGCTAAGCCAAACTTCACTCTGGATTCCCGGTACCGTTTTGAGACCGTACCACTCTTCCGTAGGAAGTGATGAATTCACAATCTTAAAAGATGCACCTCCGTCTTCACTGCGGTAAACTTTGCCGTCACTATAGTAGTAAAATGTATTGCCATCCACTTTGTCTGCTGCCAGTGGTTGACCCCAGTACCAGGTACCCTTAGGTCCATTAGGCAATCCCGATACTTCACTCCATGAATTTCCACCGTCAGTTGTACGTATGGCCTGGTTCTGGCTAACGATAGTAACAAACAGATTTGGGTTAGTTGCCGATATAGCTACACGCAGTGGTATTGTGTTTTTTGGAAATGATGAAAACTTTGTCCATCGGTGTCCACCATCCGTTGAAGTTGCTCCCGAGTAGGTACTTTTCCATCGCGTGCCGCCAACGCGCACCATTCGTAAAGGATTGCTTTCACTATAGGCAATGCTATAAGTATCTTGAAACCGAGGACCGTTCTTGCCACCAAACTTTGTGGATGGGTAAGTGTTTAATCCTTGACTGTGATTGAAGCCATCCACATCAGCCGTCCCACTTAATAACAAAGACCCTCTTGGAGGTGAAGCTAAGGCAAAACTAACCAGCCCTTCGTGTCCTTTTACATAATTTAACCACACAGACCTCTGGGTGTTAATATTGTCTGTCTGCCATGTTCCATACCAATCTGTTAACCAAACCCTACCAGGAGTTGTCGGGTCAAATTCAATAGCTGAGGCTGCGGCGGCAAAATACCAGTCATGCCACCAAGGCACTTGTGGTTTGAAGCTATACATCATGTTTTGCCAAGAAGTTCCACCATTGCTAGATTGAAAAACTCTACAAGAATCATTTATGCGAGAGTACTGGTCGTAAGCAATTAAAATGCGATCGGGGTTATTTGGATCTACAGAAATGGCATTGAATTTAGTTTTGGCGTTCGCTGGCGTGATGTAGCTCCAAATCATGTTTGTATATTTGCTGACTCCTGAGTTGTGAGTCACATACAGAGATCCATTGCTTGCAAGAGCCATTCGATTAACCTGTGAGGGGCTTCCTGCTATTTTGCTCCAAGTCACACCTGTATCGGTAGATTTGTATATCCCATCTCCATACGCACTCAGATAAACCAAACCAGGTTTGTTCTTGTCAAACAGAATGCCTGTAATTCCAATCCTGGCTTCCGGCTTTCCACGAAAGGAACTAACTTGAAACCACGTTTTACCACCATCTAACGACTTCCATAGCCCATTTAACCGGGAACCAAACAAGATATTATTAGAATCAAACGGATTGACGGCGAGTCTTTCTCCCGTCCATCGTTTAGTTTCGTTACCGCCCATCGGCAGATTTATGTTCAGCTGAGTCCAGGTGTTCCCGCGATCTCTCGACTTAAAAATTGTACCCAAGCCAACCGAAGCAGAGGTATATTTGCCAGTTGCAATGTAAACGA
This sequence comes from Scytonema sp. NUACC21, assembly GCF_054684315.1. Taxonomy (NCBI): domain Bacteria; kingdom Bacillati; phylum Cyanobacteriota; class Cyanophyceae; order Nostocales; family Scytonemataceae; genus Scytonema; species Scytonema sp. NUACC21. The sequence continues at coordinate 144,405 of NZ_BAAFZH010000090.1, forward strand.
TATTTGGGTTGTTGGGGTCAAGTGCTAGCGCTTCTCCGCCATAGAAATTTTTTTCAGTAAGCCGAAAACGATCGGTTAATGGAACCCATCTCTTATCTTCTGAATTCCAACGATAAATCCCTCCTACGTCAGTTCTAATGTAGACTAAATCCTGTTGGAGGGGATGTATGTAGACACCTGTTACATAACTACCTCCCCCTAAGGAAACATTGTTCCATTGATAATTTGACGTAGTACTACAACCAGGCTCGAAAGGTACGAGTGCTATGGTTGTAGTAGCCAATGCAAGCATAGCAACACCAGCAGCTGTTCCTAAAGAAACGCGGAAATGACAATTCATCATATTTATGTAGTTAACTAAACTTTGCCACATTACGACCTGACTCTAGGATTTGCACCTTAAAAAAACTCATGAAATCGATCGCCAACTGGGAAGACAGGCAAAGTAAACCAGAAGGTGCTACCTTTAGCAAGACTACTTTCGACGTTAATAGTACCTCCATGAGCCTCTACAATCTGGCGGCACAAATAGAGATCTAGACCAGATCTGCTAAGTCTGCCGCGTCCTTGAGTGAGACGATGAAAAAGCCTTTCCTTTTCTTGGGGAGTCATTCCTTGTCCATTGTCGTGTACTGATACCTTGACTTCGTTAACTCCAAGTGGTGACACCTCAAGGCTGACTTGTTGATTCTCAGCGCTTACTTTTACAGCATTATCAACTAGATTCTGTACGACTCGTTGAATTTCAAGCTCATCCCCGTAGACAATGGGTAGTGATGGAGGTATATTGTAAGTTATTGTGCATTTTTGTTTAGAAATAACGTTATTCCTAGTAATAGCTCGGACAAAAATTTTGTCCCAGTTCAGGGGCTCGCAGTTGAGGTTTTTACCAAAGTTAGTTTTATAACGAGAGATGTCTAAGAGGGCTTCCACAAGCTTAAGGATCTCTTCATTGGCTTGAGAATAATCTTCAAGCACGCCTCGCCAAATATCATTGATGGAACCAAATGCTCCACCCAACATGGAAAGTAAAGTGCTGCGAGTGGCTAGTAAAGGAGTACGGAGATCGTGGGAAAGGGCAGAGATGAGATCTTCAATCTGCTGCCGTTCAGATGTGTTTATACGTTCTAATGTTTCTAAATTGCGTCTTAATTCCAATTGGGCAATGACTTGACGGCTCAAAGTACGTAATGCATCTAGTTGTTCGGAACTCAGTTGTCGTGGAATACTGTCAATGACACAGAGTGTTCCCAATGTAAATCCTTCAGGTGTAACCAGTGGAGCACCAGCATAGAACCGAATATAAGGGGGGGAAGTGACTAGTGGGTTGCTGGCGAACCTAGTGTCAAGTTGTGCATCTGGAACAATCAAAATGTCATTTGGCTGCCGAATGGCGTGGTTACAGAATGCTATGTTTCGTGGAGTAGACTCAATCTCCAAGCCAACTTTGGCTTTAAACCACTGACGGCACTCATCAATCAAGGTGATCAAAGCTATAGGAGTGTTACAAATTTGCGCTGCTAAACGGGTGAGGTCATCAAAGGCTGCTTCACGAGGAGTGTCCAAAATCTGGTATCGGCGAAGAGCCGCTAGCCTGTGTAATTCATTTTGGGGTGGTGTAAGTCCCATCGCTTTCTTTCGGCTACTTTCACTCAGATTTGGAACGTAATATTTTTTAATTATAAACTTATTTTAGCCCCGATGTTTACACCTTAACAGTCCATAAAACTCTTATCTTTGCTTATAGTTTGCTTAAAAAAATTATTATGTTTTCATCACCTTCTTAAGAAACACCTAGATAACACGGGAGCGTGATAGCCCCGAAATATGAGACTCAATTCATTTAATTTCTTGAGTCTCATATGCTATTTACAGCAGATTGCAACGCAGAGGAGGTACAGATTGTTGTATGGGGGCGGCGACCTTGCACCCATACTGACATCTTGCACCTTCTTTGTGGGAGGAGGTGTGCGGCATAGCCCTACCTACGAAATAATGAGCTTTTTGGGCTTTGATTTTTGCAATAAGGTGATGGTGCAAGATATGAGCCTACCGCCCAATTCCTACGTAATTGAACCCTGCTAGCTGCAACTCCTGTGGGTTGAGGAAGTTACGACCGTCGATCATCACGGGATTGTTCATTAAAGTTGCCATTTTACGGTAGTCCAAATTCCGGAATTGTTGCCAATCGGTGACCAGGACTAACGCATCACAACTATCGGCTAAACGCTCTGGATCGGTTTCTACTAGTACACCTGATAGACCATCACGTAACCCACTTTGTGAAACGATTGGGTCATATGCTTTAACTTTGGCTCCGAGTCTGTTAAGATTTTCAATTAAATCAAGTGCTGGAGCGTCGCGCATATCATCTGTATCGGGCTTAAAGGTCAGACCGAGTAGTCCTACTGTTTTGCCTTTAAGGATTTTAAGTACCTGCTGAAGCTTTTCAACGGCGATGAGACGCTGACGCTGGTTAACACTCACACCGGCTTGGAGTAACTGAGCCTCGTAGCCATAGTCATCAGCAGTGTGAATCAGAGCAGAGACATCCTTGGGAAAACAGGAACCACCCCAACCGATACCAGCTTGCAAAAATTTGTGACCAATGCGGGAGTCCAAACCAATTCCTTTAGCAACTTGGGTGACATCAGCACCAACGCGATCGCAAATATTAGCAATCATGTTCGGTTAAACACTTGTAATATAAATACCCCTCCCTAACCCAGACCTTAGTAAGGGGAGGGTGCCGTTAGGCGGGTGGGGTTGAATTTGTCTATCGTAAGTAATGAGTCGAACATGATATAAAATGATGTTTCAAATCATCTTTTTTTCCTCTTTCTTCGCGCTCTTTGCGACGCCAGGTGCTTCAACGGGGGGAACCCCCGCAACGCACTGGCTCGTTTTTGCGGTTTTTTAATCACTCCTCAAAACTTTTGCGATAGACCACTAGTGGTGGGCAGTGCCCACCCTACAAAAGAAGAAATAATCATTCTTATTTGTTGTCCAAGTAAGTTAATCAAGTAGCTATGGTTGAAATTTTGTAAGTCAAAATTTTCTACCTATAGGGACTTATTTTTGGAAAAAATATATTTCAAGCAGCAAAGATAAAGTGTTTTTTGATAAGAGGAAGCAGTCAAAACCCGTTCAACAAGATTCAATTTTGCCATGCCTTGAGAGTATACCCGAGAAGCTAACAATCGAGTATTCGTTTAGGAAAAATCATGTTCCGAACCATCCCAATGCTCGGCATTCTTTTCTACTAAGGTCAGGTATCAAAAAATTCGCTATTATTGATAAAGGAGAAAGTTCAAAAAAGTCTTGCAAACGCCTTCGCAGATGGCGTTACTCTCCTACAGCTTCCTATGGCAACAATGGAGTGCATTAACATCCTTACAAAATGCGGCAAATCTCAGTTGCTGAAGCTTTAACAATACAATTTTTGTCTGCAAGCTTTGAACTTTGTGGTAGTCTTTCACTTAAAGATATGTAAAATAAATTACATAGAATGAGGATTATACTATCACAAGGGTGATTTTCCACACTCGGCGAACGGCAAATTTCAGCAGAAATTCATAAGAATTATGGTTTAATTTATCTAGAAAGTTTTAAATTTTTTTATAAAGGTTAATATTCAATCACTTGAGAAAGGGCGATGGCAGCAGACTATACAGACATTGATATTGCGCCATTCATTGACCATGCTTTGCTGATGCCAACAGCTACTTCAGAGCAGGTAGAGCAATGGTGTGAAGAAGCAGACAAATTTCACTTTGCGGCAGTTTGTGTATACCCGGTACACGTAAAGCAAGCAGCAGAGCTTTTGCATGGCAAAAATCCCAAGGTTTGTACGGTGGTTGGCTTTCCTACGGGAGCAGTGACTTCAGCAACAAAGCTGTACGAAGCTCAAGCAGCCGTGGAAAATGGTGCAACAGAGTTGGATGTGGTAATAAATCTGGGCTGGCTAAAATCTGGCAAAAGTGATGATGTACACAGGGAAATTGCCGAAATTTGTGAAGAAACCGGGCAAACAGTGAAGGTCATTTTGGAAACAAGCCTGCTTAATGATGGTGAAAAAAGACTGGCAGCAGAACTATCTATGGATGCTGGAGCGGCATTTCTTAAGACTAGTACCGGTTGGAATGGTGGTGCAACAGTAGCAGACGTCAAACTTTTAAAGGAAATTGTAGGAGAAAGAGTAGGAATTAAAGCTGCTGGGGGAATTCGTACCATCGACCAAGCTCTAGACTTGATCTTAGCGGGTGCTACCAGATTGGGAACCTCCCGCAGTGTTGAGTTGCTCCGCCAGCGCGAAAGGCTGGATCGCAGTCATTAGTCATCAGTCATTGGTCATTAGTGTGAAACCTAGGACAAGTGACGCAGGACAAATGACAGAGGACAAATGAGTAAAACTTATAAGACAACTGGAATTAATTTGAAAACCCAAGCAATAGGAGAATCAGATAGGCTAGTGACAATTTTGACACGAGAGTTTGGTCTGATTCGCGCAGTTGCTCCTGGGTCACGCAAGCACAACTCCAGCCTGGGCGGTAGGAGTGGAATGTTTGTCGTTAATGAGTTATTGATTGCTAAAGGGCGATCGCTTGACAAAATTACACAAGCCCACACTCTCAAAACTTATCCAGGGCTTGCCAAAGACTTGCTCAAACTCGCAGCCAGTCAGTATTTAGCAGAAGTGGCGCTGTGTCAGGCGTTAAGCGAGCAACCCCAAGAAGAACTTTATGAGTTACTTAACGAACATCTCAGTCGCATAGAAGCTTTGCCAAGCAAAGAGGGATCTGCTGTCATAGCATATTTAGCCCACGGATTATTTCACCTATTAGCAATAGCAGGGCTCACACCCCAAGTGCAAACCTGCTGCTTAACTGGCAATTCTCTGACACCAGATTTTACAAACCCCAGCTGGCAGGTAGGATTTAGCATTCCAACTGGGGGAACAGTTTGCCTCACACAATGGAAACGCCTGAAGGAAGAGTGGGGGAGTAGACAAGGGGGCGAGGGGGCGAGAACCAACACTCCATCCACCCGTCCCCCCATCCAAAGCGCCTCTTCTGCCCCTGCTACTGTCAAAGAAAATTCTTCTAGCTACAAAACTGTTGTCCACAAGCAAGAAATACCAATTATTTCCAGCCGATTGGATGCCACAGAACTTGCGATACTCCAACAGTTATCACAACCAGAGATAATGCAAGATACAGCCACAAATTATGGCTGGTTCTCTGTTGAGCAAATTTTGCGTCAATATGCTCAATATCACTTTGGTCGCCCTATTCGCTCCGCTGCTTTAATTGATTCTTATTTTGCTGCCAACCATGATGCAACCGTCTGATTTGGATAGAAAAGCTCAGCCGATGTCACCAAGCCATGTCAAAAAACAGAGTAGGGCTTCGGTACATAAAGTTACCAACCATCCTAGTGTTTCCAAGCCCGTATCTAGTCACGATTACCTCGAAGAAAAGCCCGCAAAAAACGTTTACGACAACAAGAAAAATAGCTCATCGGAATTACCCAGAACCGACCTCGCAAACCATCGCGAAAAAAAATCGGAATTCCAATCAACTGACAGTGAGGCAAATGGCAAAAGTAATGGTTCCGGGCACAATCATTCACCATTGGCAAACGCTACTGTAAATACACCTAATATAGATGTATCTGACTCCAGTGACAAAATAGCATCAGGCGATAATCAAAACGGGGGTTTTTTCCCCATATTGAGAAATGCCAACTTTCTAGCTCTTTGGGGCGGTCAAGTTTTTTGCCAACTGGCAGATAAAGTGTATTTGGTATTAATGATTGCCATCATTAGTACTCAGTTCCAAGCCAGCGACCAAACTATTAGTGGTTGGGTTTCGGCGCTGATGATGGCTTTTACCATTCCCGCAGTGCTATTTGGTTCCGTTGCTGGTGTGTTTGTGGATCGCTGGTCAAAAAAAGCAGTTTTGGTATCCACAAATGTTTGGCGCGGCATACTGGTTTTGAGCATTCCGCCACTTTTATGGCTAACTCAGGATTGGCAACCCTTCCTTGGAGTTTTACCAGTGGGGTTTGTCATCATTTTAGGAGTCACTTTTTTCGTGTCCACACTGACACAATTTTTTGCACCCGCAGAACAAGCAGCAATTCCTTTGGTAGTACAAGAGCAACATTTGCTCTCGGCTAACTCACTTTACACTACAACAATGATGGCATCGGTGATAGTTGGGTTTGCTGTAGGGGAACCCCTGTTAGCTGTAGCAGATCGAATTTGGTTGCTGCTTGGTGGTATTGATGGGTTGGGTAAAGAAATTGTGGTTGGTGGCAGTTATGCGATCGCCGGAACCATTTTGTTGCTCCTTGCAACTCACGAAAAACCTCACGAACCCGGTCAAGAATCCCCTCATGTTCTTGAAGACTTGCGCGATGGTTTTCGGTACTTGGGAGAAAATTCTCGCCTCCGCAATGCCCTGCTTCAACTTATAATATTGTTCTCTGTCTTTGCGGCATTAACCGTCCTAGCAGTTCGTATGGCAGAACTCATTCCTAATTTAAAAGCATCTCAATTTGGCTTTTTACTTGCAGCTGGTGGAGTTGGCATTGCCTTGGGGGCAACAATTTTAGGTTTGTTTTGTCAGCGCTTCTCATATACTCAGCTCAGTTTATTTGGCTGTTTGGGCATGGCAGCATCTCTCATTGGTTTGTCAGTCTTCACTAAACAACTTTTGGTTGTTCTGGCTTTGGTAACGATGGTAGGTGCCTTTGGCGCATTGATAGGTATTCCCATGCAAACTGCTATTCAAACAGAAACCCCAGCAGAAATGCGTGGAAAAGTCTTTGGTCTGCAAAATAACGTCATTAACATTGCTCTTACTTTACCCTTAGCATTGGCAGGAATGGCAGAAACCTTTATTGGATTGCAGGCAGTCTTTTTGGGATTAGCTGCAATTGTCTTTTCAGGTGGTATATTAACCTGGTATAACTCTTCTAAGTAGCTATTCAATGAAAGGAGTCACCTAAACTATGAAGCGTGAAGCGTGAAGTATGAAGTCAACACTATCTACCTAGTGGCAAGTTTTTCATCCTTCATTCTTTATCTTTTGACAGTATTTTGGTTAATATTTAGCTTCTAGCAATTGTTTATTGACTGAAAGCTTGTCTTTTCATGGTAAACTTACCACAGTGATAAATTCTCTCATACTTGCTGGGGATCGAAGAGACTTCGGCTGGGTATTATTATTGGTGTCTGGACAAGTTGTTTTGTAAAGTCTGGGAATTAACAATTTTGAGAGAATAAGTAAAGTAAACTTTTCACTACCGGGAAAAATGTCATGTTTTTCCTCAGTGGCAGATAATTGTGCTGCTTTGTGACTAATGAAAACCTAGCAAGTGCATTACAGCAAAGCGCCGATAAAAAAAGACAAAAAGTTAATATAATTAATTCGCTTTCCTGATAGCTAACAAAGAATGCGTATAGCCTGGATTGGAAAAAAATCACCATTTTGCGGCAATGTCACCTATAGCAGAGAAATTACCAACGCATTGCTAGACGGGGGACATCAAGTTAGCTTTCTTCATTTTGCCCAAGAAGAATCAGACCCGGATAACTGGCCTAATTGCCCAGAGGTAACTCTACCCTTCATTTACAAATCCCAAGTTTACACAATTCCGACTTTCAACGCGACTAAGGTTTTAACGCAGTCCCTGCGACGTATCAAACCAGATATAGTTCATGCTTCGCTCACTCTATCTCCGCTAGACTTTGTTCTACCGGAAATTTGTGAACGACTGGGCTTACCCCTGATTGCTACTTTTCACACTCCGTTTGCTGGGAAAGGGGCGAAACTTGTATCGGGAACACAACTTTTGGCTTATCAACTTTACGCTCCTTTTCTGGGTAACTACGATCGCGTCATAGTGTTTTCCCAAATTCAGCGAGAATTGTTAGCACGCTTAGGAGTACCAGAAGAAAATATCGCTGTTATTCCTAATGGTGTAGATGTCGCAAAGTATTCTCCCGGTCCTTCTCGCGTTAAAGCGGAATTTCGAGCCAATCGCTTATTTGTCTATCAAGGGCGCATAGCCCCAGAAAAAAATGTTGAAGCCCTACTTCGTGCGTGGAAACAGGCGGATATGGGTCCGGATAGCAGATTGCTTGTGGTTGGCAATGGACCGTTAAAAGCATCTCTAGAAACGTTTTATGGCGATGAGTACAACATAACCTGGTTGGGTTTTGTTGCGGATGAACAACGCCGCATTGAGATTCTTCGAGGTGCTGATGTCTTTATTTTACCATCATTAGTAGAAGGTTTATCCCTATCTTTACTAGAAGCAATGGCTTGTGGAATTGCTTGTATAGCAACGGATGTAGGTGCAGATGGAGAAGTGCTGGAAAAAGGAGCGGGAGTTGTTTTGAATACTAAAACAGTACGCTCCCAATTGAAAACTCTCCTACCACTCTTCCAAGACCATCCAGAATTAACAACTTTGTTAGGGCAAAAAGCCAGACAGAGAGTGTTGGAGCGCTATACTCTCAATAACAACATTGAAAGATTGGTAGAACTTTATACTGAAGTTCTCAAGCAGCGTAGCTTTCAGTTTAGTCGCGGAGCATAAGCTGAGCAACCCGGTAACTTTTATGAAACCGGGTTGCTAACATATGGGTGGATAAGGATTCCTACCGCACAGCCTTAGCGCTCGCCCACTAAAAAGAAGGGCAAATTTCATGCATCTTGATGAAGCAAAACTTAAATGGTTTCGTTGCCAACTGCTAACTTGGGCAAAGTTACATCGTAGAGAATTTCCTTGGCGGAACACTCAAGACCCATATGCCATCCTAGTGGCAGAATTTCTCTTGCAAAAAACAAATGCACCTTCCGTCGCTTCCTTGTACCAAAGTTTTCTGGAGCGATATCCTACAGTCAGCGCCTTAGCTGATGCATCACTTGCCGAGATAGCCAATTTTTTGCAACCTTTGGGTCTTGCCTTTCGAGCAGAACGACTGCACAAGTCAGCACAGATAGTTGTTAAAGATTGTGAAGGGAAAATCCCCGAACAAGAAGCTCAGCTGCTAAGACTACCGGGAGTTGGCAAATATATCGCCCGGTCTGTCTGCGCCAATGCTTTTGGACAATCCAAAGCAGTTATTGATACCAACGTTGCCCGTATTTTAGAGCGATTTTTTGGATTGGAGGGTGGTCGGGTAAAATCGCGCTGCCCTTTACTTTGGAAAGCAGCAGAACAAGCAGCACCCAAAACAAAAGTTGGAGCATGGAACTTAACACTATTTGACTTTGGGGCAGCAGTTTGTAGAGCGAGGAATCCCCTTTGTTCTGAGTGTCCTTTGCAACAGCAGTGTAACTACCACAACATCACTGGTAACCCAGCAATGACACAAGCAATACTTGTCCAAACAGAAAAGCCCTGAATATCAGCTTCATCTAAGGCAAGGCTCATTTGAATCATTGCCCCAAACAAAGCTAACAACAGCATCACACAAAAAATACTATATCCCAAATAAAACATCATCCATCCTCACGACATTAGTTAACGTTTTAGCTGACAGAGAGAATGCTCTTCTCTGTCAGAAGTTCAACATTTTGTCGGGGATCGCACATCTCAAGAAATAAATCAGGTAGAAAATTATTTTTTGTCGTGCTTATCTCTGTCAGTTGTTCAATGTTTTTCTAAACGAATCAACGCGATCGCGATAAATCCCAGAACTATCGAACGCCAAAGAAAGATTGATGCGGTGAGACTCTGGTTTGGTATTCGCAAAGCAAAAAGCATCAGTTTGATGAAAAGTTTTCGCATCAAACAGAAGTGCGCGGTTACATTTGTAACTGACTCTGACTTTTTGTCCTCTCGTAAAATCTTTCACATACTGCTCTGACCAAAGATATGATGGGGACTGATTAGAGGAAACTTCCGACTCACGCTTGACATCAAAAAAAATCAGACCCCCTCCCGAAGAATCTAGATTGTACTGTTCTGGTGTCAGCCAGATATTCAAGGTTAAAGCGCCAATATCAGAATGCACTTTCCCAAACCCATTCTTGGGATACATAAGCGCCCAGTATTCCACCAATTCGTAGTTAGAAAACAAAGAAGCACAATGGGCTTTCAGTGATTCCGCAATGCTAAAAATTGTCTCGATCTCAGGTTTCATATTACTAAGAATCGGCTGCTCTATCTTGTCCTGATAGCGCCATCCCAAGTGATTCAGCAGCTCTTGATGAAGTTGCTTGCAAACATGAGGTTGGAGGAAATCGTCCATCACTGCATAGTTGTATGGCGCAGAAGATTTGTATGCTTCTAACACGGATTGCCAATTTCGTGAAGCGATCGGAGAAGACTCTAATACATCCTGACTCATGCAAATCTACCTTAATTTGTCAATTTGTTTGCCTTTCTAATTGATTCCCATTAGCTGTTTAGTGGCCCCGGCATTGCCCGTCATGCGAGAATCAGTGAAAATCTGATTGAGAAAGTCCTTCGTAGCATCAACAGCCAAGCTGCGTGCGGTTGAAAATCCAGTTCGGCTATCATCATCCTTATTAATTCCTGAAGGGCATACTACAGGAATCCCATGTCGGCATTTTCCAGTTGGAAAAGAGCATGATGGAACGACAGCACCGGTGAAGAGGAAATACCCAGAGGTTAATTGATTTAAGCCCGCATCAGCGAGAGTCGCCGGATCTGTAGGACAAGTTGGCGTGTCTTTCCCAGCTCCAGAGAATTCCGAACGTCCTAATTGAGTGTTGATATTAGGGCTGCTATGTCCAAGTTCTACCCAATTACTATGGGCATAGAAGTCTTGAAGAGTATGCAAGGCTCCACCTAGATCCTTACGAGCCGAGGACGCTACTGGCTCTTCGCCGATCACTTTAGTGATGGTTCGTTCCTTAAGATTGACGAGCCGTTGACTTCCACCAGGGAAGTCCTCGCCGTCGAAATGCTTCTCGGTGTTAAACTGATTCACTGGCTGATCGGTATCCTTATTGGCATCCACAATCTGTTGGATGGCTCGCGTTGAAAATTGGAGCGTCGCACCATCAATGACAACGTTGGTATCAGCAAGTGCTTCTCTAGTGATTTCTTCATGTATCGGAACCTTAAAAGCCAAAGCAGGTTCTGGAACCCATATAAGTAGTGCGACTGTTAATAGGGCGGCTAAAGCGATCTTTTTAAAACTTTGCATTTTTCTTTCCAATTATCTAAATAAACTACTGAATTAGATCTGTCAACAGAATCATTGCTACCAAATTTAAAATCCTCGAACTGACACAAACTGTCAAGGTAAGGCAATCCTTAAGTAGCAATACTATTCCCAACTAGAATCATATTGATAGTCTTGAGATGGAACAATCCGCCAAGTTAAATCCCCTGATAGTTCTAGGGCATGGCGATGATAATTTAACAAGCTCTCCCGGTGACCAACACTAATAAAAGTTGTTTCAGTTTGTTGCAGTTGCCGATAGAGATTCTCCTCGTTTCCCAAATCCAAAGCACTCGTTGCTTCATCCAAAATAACGTAGCGTGGACGAGTCACTAAGAAGCGTGCAAATGCAAGACGTTGTTGTTCTCCTAAAGATAAAATATTTTCCCAGTAGACTTCTGCATCAAAGCCACCGACTCTTGCAAGCAAATTTTGGAGGTTGACTTGTTCCAACACTTGCTCAAGCTCTCGATCCGTCACTTGATTATTTATGTTCGGGTATAGTAGCTGTTCGCGCAGAGTTCCCAGAATCAGGTAAGGACTTTGGGGCAAAAATAACATTTCTTCTGGGTTTGGTCGCACTAGACGACCTGTACCAGAGTTCCATAACCCAGCAATGAGTCGTAGCAGAGAACTTTTGCCCGCGCCACTCGGACCTACTATCAGCAGACCACCAGGTTCGACCGAAACTGACAAGTCTTGGACTAAAGTTCGCTCATAGTTGGGAGTCTGTAATGTCAGCTGTTCCAGCGCCAGACGGTCTTCTTCCACTGTCTCAACAGTACTACCAGGCTTTTGTATTGTTGCTTCTGCTAAAGTGTCTAAGAAAGTAGCTGCGCGATTAGTCAAAGTGGCAAATGAACCGAGAGATCCAAACTGAGATATAATCGCTGACACTGCTCCCGCAACCTGAGCACAAGCGATTGTTGCTTGGGAAACCTCTCCCAACTCAATTCCATCTATAAAATACAAAGGTGCTACCGTCAAAAAAGGAACTACGTAGAGAAAAGACTGATACCCATTGGCGAATAATTGTAGATTCCGCTGCCAATCAGTGATTCTAATTAATTTCTCCACCAGTTGAGTAAATTTTTTCTTAACTATACGTGATTCCTGGGCTTCCCCCCGAAAAAAAGCAATAGATTCAGCATTGTCGCGGACGTGAGTCAAGCTATAGCGGTAGTCAGCTTCGGATTCGAGTTTATCGGAATTCAGCTGAGGTCCTTCCCTACTTAGGAAAGTTGTAACAGCATTGCCAAAGACAGAATAAAGAATGAGAACAAATACTACCAGTTTAGAAATAGACCAGAGAATGCCAATGAAAGCAATGATTGCAATAATTTTTTCGATAACAATGCATAAAGAATCTAGAGCCATCCTCGGTATTGGCTCGATTTCTTGGGATATACGTTGATCGGGGTTTTCAATGTCCGATTGAAAGTTAATTTGATAATAAGCTCGATTATGGAAATATTTATCCAAAATATAATTGCTTAGCCAATCATACCAGTCGATCGCAAGTCTTCTGCTAAAATATTCAGACAAAACTATCAGCGGTGTCAGAACTACAAAAGTACTAGCATAAATAAATAATAGACGGAAAAAGTTGGGAGCATCTCTTTGTTCAAGTAAGTCCAGCAAATCTCTATTGATATAGCTGTTGTATGCATTTATGCTATTAAATGACAATAGCAATAACAGCACTAAAGCTAACATAGACCATGACCGCAAAACCTGTGGTAATGTCCTTCCTCCTTCTGAGGATGGAAACCAGTAAGGCTTAGCAATTGCTAAAAATGCATTCCACAGCTGACTGTCCAATATATTCATCTTGGTTCTCCTGCGGAGTTAAGTAGGTCGGTAACAAAAAACATAACTGGTAAGGCTCGTCCTTAGTCATTTGTCATTTGTCACCTACTTAGTATTCTTCTATTAACCAGGGAGTAATTTCTCCATCCATCGATCGGAAATTGCAAATCCGAAACTCCACCTGTTAAATTTTGTTGGGTTGGCTATACAATGCCAAAATAATTTATCTTTACTATTTTCGACTTTAAAAAATCTCACTATCTTGGGTTGTTCGTAAAGTGTGACCAATTCCTTAGTTTCGGGATTCATATAGCGAAAGAAAGATGTCTGACTTGTGTTGGAATCAAAATTGTCAAAATCAATCCAGTACATTCGCCATCCGGGCTGGGTTTCATTGGTATGCCATAGCCTGTATGCATTTGGAGGATACCATAAGCTTCCTGAAAACCTAACTTCTTCTTCAAAAAGATTTTCCATAAATTTAATGATTTTAAACTTAGAAAAAAAATAATCTTTATAAAGCTGATGTGTGACATGAAGATCCAAATTTATTAAATGAAATGAGCGCTTAATGTATTCAGGAAGAGGCTCAAACTCTTTTGACTCCATATCTGACTTGGTAACTGCGTCATGATAAGGTTTGAATTCAGGTGAAGCTGGAGAGATAGAGTTGAAATTAAAATCATCCTCTCGAAAAAGGCTCTCAAAATGTTTGATATCTACCGTACTCGGCTTGATTTTCAGTTTTTCAAACTCAGGAATAATTTCCGCAAACTTTTGAAGCTCTGACCATTTAAAATCATAGTGATATACTTGGTAAGAATTTTTCTCTGAACTGGGAACAGCATCATTCAAAGAAACTTTTTGTTCGGTCTCTTGGTAAGCAGCATTTGCCTCTGCTATATCTTCTGCTGTGAAAGAGTAGCCGTAATTTTCTCCAAGCTTAATCAACTCTCGATAAGTTGTAATTGTCCTTACCTTCTGCTTTAATTCCTCATTTTTTATAAATTCTTCGTGGAATTGTTGGATACTTTCTTTGGGCATAACTGTTCTTTCCTTAAAATTTAACTAATGAGTCGTAGGCGGGAATAAACAGAACTACATTACAAAACGTAAATGCATCTAAAACCCTTACCAATGAACGCCACTTGCTTTAACGGGGGAAACCCCCTCCGGGTATCTCCTGTGTCCTTCGTACACGCTTTGTGATGCGAAGCTATGTCCGCAGGGCTATACACCAGTCCCGGTGGTCGCGGGAAACCCGCCGACAGGGCTGGGTTCACCGCAACGCAGTGGCTCCTAATGACAAATGACTGAGGACGACCCTTATCAATTGCATTTTTTCTTACCTAATTAATAGCTTTCGATATTTGGTGGCGGATCTAATAATAGGGGTGAAGGAATTCGTTCCGGATAGGCTAGGCGCAAAAAGTGCATTCCAATACCTGCCAATCCAAGCATGAGATCGGGAAGAACATCGTTACCACCACCACCACAAATCCAATAATGGGTCTTCTCAAAATTCCGCCACTGCGCTTGAGCGAGTACATTCGCTTCCATCTGCAAATAAGGTTCATCCCTCAACTTGGCAACCCGCAGTAAAAGTTCGGCATTCCCTGTTCTCCCATGACATAACGAGTCATTGCCTAACTTATGAAAGTTACGTAATGTTGCACTAAGCGCCGTATAAGCGTCTCGCAGTAAATCATCGTCATTTCTGCCTAAAGCTGCCCAACTTGCAATCCGGCTCAAACCAATTCCCGCCGCACCGTTACACCAAGCGTTAGCAAAATGGGGCTGTTTTCCACTTAGTTTCATCACTGATGTTCGCAAGTCATACCAATCGCGTTGGGTGATATCAAATTTGGTTGCTTCATAGGCAAAAGCTTGACGACCAGCAGTAATGTATCGGTCGTCTTTCATGTAACTACCAAGTAAAATTAACGCCCAGCCAATACCGCTAGCCCCGTGGGAGAAGCCAGTTAAGTTACCTTGTGCTAACTCTGAACGGTTACAAGGCCAACTGTGCGTACCATTCTCGCAAATGGCTTGCTCAAGTAAGTGCTCTCCACACTTGCTAGCACAATTAAGGGCTTTATCATATCCAGCTTCCGCCAAAATCAGCATGACAGGAATAACCCCAGCAACACCTTGCAACACGTCTAGGTATCGATCTTGACTAATACAAGGTATGATTTCATCAATGAATTCGTTTGCCAAATCGAGCAGTGTTGGTTTATTCCATAGCCGAGCTAGGTGTGTTAGTAGGTAAATTAAGCCCCCTACCCCCTGGAATGCCCCAATCATTGTCCGATCGCGTTGCTTAATGGAATACTCTAAAGCTCTTTCTGCCGCTTGACGAAATTGAGGTTGTGGTTGAATGCGATCTAGGTAAGCCAAAAATAAGCAAATGCCTGCCGATCCAGCATAAATATCGGCTCTAATATCCACGAGTTCTTTACCAGTACCCGTAAATTCATAATTTTTCCACGGAGCTTCGCTTGAAGACGGCTGGAGTAACTCGCACAACTGCCAGCCTATTTGCTGAGCATAATTAACGGCTGAATCTATAAAATATTGGTTATTAATTTCCTCGGTGGAGAAGCTAGTATAAATATATTGATTTTGTCGAATTTGGTTTTCTGTGGTTAACTTCTGAATTCGCTTGGCTGCATTATCCAACGGGGAAAGTGCTAAAGTGTCTGGCAGTGGATGCTGATAGTTATAAATTAATTGATTATCATCAGTCGCTTTTGCAGTAAAGAGGGGAACATCTAATTGCCACAGGGCGTTAATTTCGCAATTTGCTAGCCGATTAGTATCATCCCACTTCCTAGGGTGTTCAATTAAAGTGTTAAAAATCAAATCTACTTCTAGCGGGTCAGCCAAACATTTAGGATGCTGTGCTGTAGCAATCAATTTAACATAAGCTTGTGTTCCTAAATTGATAAAGCGTACTGATGAGGGCGCGAATAGTTTTTTAATCTGCTGTATTCCTAAATCTGTATTTTGTTGGAACCAACTATAAACCTTGTTAAACCCACCCACAATAAAGTCTTTATAATCGTGCGGGTTGACTAGTTCTCCGTTGTAATATATGCGATTCGTAGCTTGGTTCTCAACACGCTCCCCTATCTTTTGTTCCACAGCCAAAGCTAATGACATGCGGTGGTCATTAATTTTGGATACAGCAAATGGGGATTCGTAGGATTCACCACCACTATAACCACTGATACTTATATTTTTATCAGCAGATTTGGGGCGGGGCCAATCAAGCATAACGGTTTTAAATACCGAATCAAATACTGTATCTGGTAATTTTTCCCGTTTGTACGGTTGGGCTTCCAGGACAGTTTCACAGTCGCAAATAAAAGCATTACCCCGAGCGACAAGAATGTTTTCATGATGCATATCCCCCCCACCTAGGATGTAGAATATGGCTAAATATCCACCTAATTGACTGTAAAATCTCTTAATCTCCTCCTCGCTTGAGACATAATTTTTACCAGAGGGAATAAACTCTGCATAACCATAGCCTTCCTTGCAAAGTACCTTATAGGTGGCAAAGTCGATGATTTTAGCTTGACTCAAAGCTTCTAGTAACCCTTGCATTGCTGCTTCAGATTTGAGACACCGGGGTTTATATACTATAGTTGCAGTTTCAGAGTTGATTAGCTCTAGTTCAACAATGATGACGCTTCTTCCCTCAGCATGGTGATCCGACTGTCCCAATTTCAAAGATTTGATTTGCAAAATTTCTCTACCGTCAAAGAAATTAGAACTGATTTCCTGGCGGTCGATAGTCAAATGTTGGAGCAGTTCTTCACCAGCTGTGCAGAGAAAACTGGTGATTTGAGCTAACCAACGTCCTAGTATGGGAAATTTGCAATAAAAGCGATGGTAATTTTGCTCGCTATCAAAGGTTTGTTCAAGATAAGCGATGTAAGCATCGCGAGAATCGGGTGTTTTGGCGATATTATTTTTAGAGCAGTAAACATTTATATCTGCTTCCAGCGCCCAAGCTAAAGAAATTTCAAAGCGCTTTAACAGGTGAAGCTGAATGTCATTCACTACTTGGGGATTAATTGTATAGCTACCAGCAACAGATACACTAATTGCATGGCATAGCGATCGCAATGTTTGGTCTAGTAACCGCAGAAATGGCTCGCAAACTTTCGCAAATTTTCCGTAGTAAATGTCCTCTTGATACCAAACGTTTGTCAAAAACTCATTTTTTGGTAAGTCTAGTGTTGCGAGAGCTGCTTGATACGTGTTTAACCATTTTTCATGGGGTTTGATGAACTCTAACCTATCCAATTCAGATAAATTAGCTAAATTCAATTCATACAACTTATAGTTAATTAGTAATTCTTTGATATCAGCAGTTTTCGGGAGCTGAGTTATTTCTTGCTGATTGGAGTTCCTCTTTATGAACTTTGCAGCTAATTTGCCTGCTATTTTTTCTACAATCCAGGTATCAAGAGGACTAATTTGAGTAACACACTTTGCTTGAAGATTACGCTCAGCTAGTTGCTTAACAATGATAGTGCGCTCAGATAGATTGCTAGCTCGGCTAGCAATTTCAAGGAGTGAAGAACGATCGAGCATTGTAGTCTCTATTTTAATTATGATGATGCAAGGCTAAAATTGTCGGGAACTCCAACGATCGCCAAGAACGTTTATACTACAAAAAATTATTAAACTTTTTCTACAGAAGTTCCTTATATAAAAGAGATTTAGCTGCTAGCCTCTTTAGAAAATTATGTGCTGCTAAGGCGTAGTTTTGCCACTGCTCAATAACGCTGAAAGAGCCAGTCTGTTTGCTAGCTTAGGACAAGATCGCTGTTAGGGAGCAAACCTGAAATAAGTTCATTTTTTAATCACTAAAAGCCTTGATTACCAAGGCTTTTCTTTTTCAAAACCAATACGTTATTTCTGCGCGGCTCCTAAAACAGAAAAATGAACTATCTACTTTGTTGTCCCATCACAAATGATGGTGTAAGGACCACTAGTACAGGTGCTTTGGCAAGCTACAACTATTCCCAATTCTCCTTCAACATCATCACCCAGTTCCATACCGGATTGCTCCTGTATAGCAACTGATTTTGGCAACACGAGTGTTGTTTCAGATGAAATGCCAAAAGATGTGGGGTTGCTTTCCAATTCATTGCGAAACTCTGCATCAGTCGCTGCTCGCTGCAACAGTTGCTCAAGGTAGTTTGCAGAAGGTTGCTCAAGAGTATTGATAGACATAAATAACCTCGTAAATGACCTTCAAGAAATCAGGTGAATATTGAAATTAGAAAATAGCCAAATCGTTAGGGTTTTTCCCTAAAAACACTAGGAGCCGCTTGAAGAAGGAAGCTATGGAGAAGGCAAGTGAGATGGGGATTGGTGACCCCGGCAAGATTAAAGACCGCCTCAAAGATTGTGGCGAGGAGACTTAAATCTTATGTAGGCTGCCGATTGAGGGGCGTTCTAAAAACCCTTTTCTTACTACGTGCAGCCTGTATTTTACCTCATATCTTGCCCTAGAGAGCCTTAAGGAACTATTAAAAGTGCCAGCTATTACCTTCACTGCGTAGTTTAGTATCACAAACAACATTCAATCATCTAACTTTAGATAGATTTATTATGACTGACTATCTCATGGCAATTCTTTTTACTCTATCTTTAGGCAGAGGTTTTTGTATATTTATTTTAATGTTCCTTTTTAGGAAGTAAAAGCTAGGTGTAAAGAAGGTATTCCGACACCTCTAGGAAGCGAACCGCCCTACTCCCATTCAACGGGGATCTTAAACCTTGTTCTCTTATCTGCAATGGATTTTGATTGCGAAATTTTTCAATTAGTGTACAAGCATCACTTATTTAACATTTTGTAACAAATCTACATTCATGAATATAGTATTTAGCCAGCCTATCTCTAGCTAATCTGAGTCTCATAGCATCAGACGATGCGCTATTTTTGAAACTAATAAATTTTATGAAGAGCGCAACTTGTGATAGAACTAACGATAAGTTAGGATGACACAAATAAGTAGGTCGGTAAGAAAAAAAGTAACTGGTGAGGGTCGTCCTTAGTCATTTGTCATTGGTGAGTCCAGAGAAAGTAGGCGGGTTTCCCAACAAGAGTGGACTGGCGAACCCGGAGGGTCATTAGTAAGGGTTTT
>NZ_BAAFZH010000091.1:0-166215 GCF_054684315.1 Scytonema sp. NUACC21
GTGGGGCGACGAAGGAAAAGGAAAAATAACTGACTTGCTCAGCCGCTCCGCAGATGTAGTTGTACGTTACCAAGGGGGTGTCAATGCTGGACACACAATTGTAGTCAAGGGTCAAACCTTCAAGCTGCACTTGATTCCCTCTGGTATATTGTATCCAGATACCGAGTGCATAATCGGCTGTGGAACAGTCATAGATCCGCAGGTTTTGATAGCAGAACTTGACCAACTGGAAAAAGTAGGTGTTTCCACGCGAAACCTGCTGATTTCTGAAACAGCTCACGTGACAATGCCTTACCATCGGCTGATTGATAAGGCATCGGAGGATCGGCGAGGAAGCCATAAAATTGGTACAACTGGTCGGGGAATTGGTCCGACATATGCTGACAAATCTGAACGGACGGGAATCAGGGTTCTAGATTTAATGGACCCACAGGGTCTGCGCGACCAGCTAGAATGGACAATCAATTATAAGAACGTCATTCTAGAAAAGCTCTACAACCTTCCACCCCTAGATCCCAAACAGGTCATAGAGGAGTACCTGGGATATGCAGAGCGTTTGCGACCCTATGTTGTTGATACTTCCTTGAAAATATACGACGCAATTCAGCGGCGACGCAATATCTTATTTGAAGGAGCACAAGGCACGCTCCTTGACCTAGATCATGGAACTTATCCTTATGTCACGTCCTCTAATCCAGTCGCAGGCGGAGCTTGTGTAGGTACGGGGTTAGGACCAACAATGATTGACCGAGTGATTGGAGTAGCCAAAGCTTACACCACTCGAGTAGGTGAAGGACCGTTCCCCACAGAAATACACGGGGAAATGGGGGAAGTATTGTGCGATCGCGGTGCTGAATTTGGTACAACAACTGGACGTAAAAGACGTTGTGGTTGGTTTGATGCCGTGATCGGTCGCTATGCCGTCCGAATCAACGGTATGGATTGTTTGGCAATCACCAAACTAGATGTCCTCGATGAAATGGAGGAAATTAAAGTTTGTGTTGCTTATGAAATAGATGGAGAACGTTGCGAGCATTTCCCAACTAGCAGCCGTAAATTTGCACGGTGTCGTCCCATCTACAAAACCATGCCGGGATGGCGCACCTCAACAACTGACTGCCGTTCTTTAGAAGACCTGCCAAAGCAAGCATTGGATTATTTAAAATTCTTGGCAGAGTTGATGGAAGTTCCGATCGCGATCGTGTCTTTGGGGGCTAGCCGCGACCAAACTATTATTGTAGAAGACCCCATCCACGGACCAAAACGTGCTTTGTTACACCCAGAGGGTACACCTTCTTCGTTCTCAGCACTGAGTGCTGAAATAAGTTAGCGGCGAGTAGTTAGTAGTTAGTAGCCAAAACTAACCACTAACCACTAACCACTAACCACTAATCACTAACCACTAACAAATTGTATGGAACTAGTAGTTGAATGTCAAAAGCGACCAGAAGGTAGCAAGCCTAACGCGTTGCGTCATTCTGGCAAAATCCCTGCCAACTTATACGGTCATAATGGAACCGAGTCGGTTGCGATCGTCCTGGATGCCAAAACCGCTGAACGCCTTCTCAGCAAAATCTCTATCAACAACTCCATCGTTGACCTTAACGTAACTGACATTCCTTGGCGTGGGAAAACTTTGTTGCGGGAAGTTCAATCTCATCCAGCAAAAGGTACCCTCTATCACCTCAGTTTCTTTGCTGTTGCAGGTCATGGTGACACTGATGTGGAAGTACGGCTGCATTTTGTGGGAGAACCAGTTGGGGTGAAGCGAGACGGTGGTGTATTAGACGTACACATAACTAACTTAGCACTGCGTTGCCCACCAGACATTATTCCTGAAGCCATTGACGTTGATGTCACGAACTTGCTAGTGGGAGATAGCTTGTCAGTAGATCAACTGTCTTTGCCTGCAGGTGTGAAATATATGGGTGAGCCCGGACAGTCTGTTCTTACAGTTCTACCTCCACAAAGGGGTTCTGAGTCAGAAGCCTAATCTTGAACTTAACAGAGCCAAATTTTTGTTATAGTTACCGTGGAAACCAGGGGATATTACCTCTGGTTTATGTTATATAAACTACCAAAACCCTAAGAGCACGAAGAAACAATGACAGAGGCTTCGATTCCCCCTTTAATTCAGCAAATGTTAAAGCCTGGGTTTTATCCGCATGAGGTAACCGAACCCATTCAATTGATTCAGACGCACATTTCTTATGTGTTATTGACGGGTAAATATGCTTATAAGGTAAAGAAGCCAATGAATTTTGGCTTTTTAGATTATTCAACCTTAGAGAAGCGGCAGCATTTTTGTTACGAAGAGTTGCGCTTGAATCAAAGGGCAGCAGCAGAACTGTATTTGGAGGTATTCCCTGTCACTCTAGTAGATGAGGAGTACCGTTTAGGGGGAACAGGAGAACCTGTAGAATACGTGTTGAAGATGCTTCAGTTTCCTGAAGAAACTCTGTTGAGCAAAATGTTTAAACAGGGTAAGTTAACTGAAGAACTCGTAGAAGAGTTGGGACGGGTAGTAGCTCAATACCATGCAACCAAAACGGTCACAAATGACTATATTCGTTCTTTTGGTGAAGTGGAGCAAGTGCGAGCTGCTTTTGATGAAAATTACGAGCAAACTGAGAAGTATATTGGTGGTCCTCAAACAAGGGAGCAATTTGAGGAAACAAAGCGTTATACAGACGCCTTTTTTATAGAACGTCGCGAACTTTTTCAAAACAGAATTCAAAATAACCAGATTCGCGAATGTCATGGGGACTTGCACTTAGGAAATATTTGTTTGTGGCAAGACAAACTATGGCTTTTTGACTGTATTGAATTTAATGAACCGTTTCGCTTTGTCGATGTGATGTTCGACATTGCCTATGCTGTCATGGATTTGGAAGCCCAACAGCGGATAGATTTAAGTAATGCGTATCTCAATACTTACCTGGAAATGACTGGTGATTGGGAGGGGTTGCAAGTATTACCCATATACTTAAGCCGTCAATCCTATGTCCGCGCCAAGGTGACTTCGTTCTTATTGGACGACCCAAGTGTACCTCCAGAAGTAAAAGAGGAGGTGACAAAAACAGCCGCAACCTACTACAAGCTAGCTTGGGATTACACAAAACCCCGTCAAGGACAGGTGATTTTGATGTCCGGAGTTTCGGGTTCTGGCAAATCTACAACAGCACGGTATTTAGCTCGTCATTTAGGAGCCATTCACATTCGTTCTGATGCAGTTCGGAAACATTTAGCAGGAATTCCACTGTCAGAACGCGGCGGAGATGATGTGTATACAGCCGAGATGACTCAGAAAACCTACGCACGGCTGTTAGAATTGGGAATTTTGTTAGCGACTCAAGGCTATACAGTGATTTTAGACGCTAAATATGACCGACAGCAGTTTCGATCCCAAGTGCTAGCCCAAGCTCAAGAACATCAACTCCCAATACAGATTATCCAATGCACGGCACCTCTGGAAGTTCTGCAAAAGCGCCTCTCAGAACGTACTGGTGATATTGCTGATGCCACTCCTGATTTATTAGCGTCACAAATTCAGCAATCTGAGCCTTTTACGGAGAAAGAAAAACCTTTCGTGAAAATTTTGGACACAATCCAACCATTAGAGGCACAATTAAAGGAAGTTACTCGCCTATAGGCTATCCCTCATGGCACCACCAAAGTTAAGCTTCTCTGGAAACTTCATTACTCAAACCCTATTTGGGTTGTTTTTAACATTAATATTTCTAAGTACGGGGTATCAACCAGCATTAAGTGTTTTCCTGGGCGTACTTGGTGGTATAGCCTTGGGATGGATGACATCAGCACAAAAAACTGGTCCCAAGCAACCCGATATAGGGGTTTCTGAGGGGATTGATGCCGGACTGAAATATTGGTTATTTTTCTTACTGGGTTTTGTGTTTGTCGGTTATAACCCTCCTATGGGGATTTTGCTAGGTGCGATCGCTGGTATAGGTGGCGGATGGATTATTGCTTGGTGGGAAACCAAGGAAACCTCAAGAACTCAGCTACCTGTTGACGATGCTGAAGAAATCGAAGCTGAACTCGCTACCAATGATAAACCACGCAGACGGCAAGTCAGAAAATCTGCCCGCCGTTTCCGCCGCCGTACTGGTGGAAGCATAAATTTACGATTTTGGCAACGATAGTGGAATGAGTTAGTAGTTCTTAGTTAGTAGTTAGTAGCTATTGGTGAAAACTAACTATTAATAACTAACCACTAACCACTAACCACTAACCACTAACTCTTATGTTCTTATATCTTTCCAAATTGCTACCGCTGTTTTTCTACCCACTGGGGGTAGCTTGCGTATGTTTGCTCATAGCGTTGGTTTTATTATGGAAACGACCGCGTGTAGCAGCTTTTTTAATTGGGCTGGCATTTGTAGTATTGTTAGTGAGCAGCAATAGCTGGACGGCTCGTTTTCTTGTACGTTCTTTAGAATGGCAAAATCTTCCTGCTGTTGAAATACCTAATGCAGAAGCGATTGTGGTTTTGGGTGGTGCAACGAAATCTGCTGTTCCGCCCCGCCCATCTGTAGATTTAAATGAATCCGGCGATCGCGTTATCTACGCTGCTCAACTCTACCTGCAAAAAAAAGCCCCGCTCGTTGTTCTGAGTGGTGGGCGTATTGATTGGAGAGGTAGGGGTTCGTCGGAGTCAGGGGATATGGAAATAATTCTGACATCTATTGGTGTACCAAAGTCAGCAATTATACAGGAGCCCGATTCCCTGAATACCTATCAAAATGCAGTCAATGTAAAAAAAATTCTAGAGTCTCGGGGGATTCGTCGTGTATTGTTAGTCACTTCAGCAATACATATGCCTCGTTCGCTTCTTATTTTTAAGCGTCAGGGTATTGATGCCATTCCTGCACCCACTGACTTCCTTGTCAGTGAGGGTGAAATACAAGAACTCACTAGCAGCCCTAAATCAGCAATCTTAAACATACTACCGAGTGCAGACAACTTACAATCGTTTACATCGGCTTTAAAAGAGTACGTTGGTCTTTTTGCCTATCGTTTGCGCGGTTGGTTATAAATCTTGGTAATAATAGATTGGAATAACAACAGTAGAATTCCTCTCCACTCCGCACTCATTTAAAATAATGCATAAAGATTTACCACATATTATTCCTGCTCCTCAACCTGAAGTTGAGGAAACCTTTGCTTCATACCAAACAACTTACCAGTTTTATCATGAAGTTCAGATTAGAGAGGAGTTTAAACGTCATTGTGAATGGTATCACAAAACAGCAGAACAACACCGCCAAGAACTAGAAAGAATGCGCGGCGAGTTTAATATCATGCAGTGGTTTTGTCGCCGCAAGTAAGTCCCTAAGGGGGTGGTGGGCAGTGCCCACCCTACGCAATAACTTAATAAGCGGGTGGTGGGCAGTGCCAACGAAATAACAGGCAAGATATGAGAAAGCGGATTAGGTACTAGAATCTGAGCGATGTGCCTTCTCCAGAGAACTTTTTAATTGGTCAGCTAGCACCTGTACATGAGGTTCTTCTAGCAAAGAGTAGTGAGAACCGGGAACGTGATAAGTATCTATTCCTCCGGTCACTAAGTCGCTCCAACCAAATTGGGGATCGTACTGCATACCTGTAGCTTCGTCCCGATCTTTATCTGAAGTCCGCAAAAGGGTCATATGACCGGGGTAGACTTGGAAAGTATACTGGCTAAGAGCTTGAGCATTGGTGCCCATGATTTCTAAATATTTGTTATTTTTGGCAGAAGGCTCAGAAATTCCTAACAACTTCGTGTATGTGTGTCGGATATAAAACATAATCCACTCGCGCCAACCCACAAGCTTATGCTGAAGATAGACAATCCCTTTCTGTAAAAAATTATCTATGTGTTCCAGGACTCGGTGGAAGAAAGACAATCGTTGCTCGCAACCCGGACGGACGGTATCAAGCATAGCAAGGACAGCCACTTTTTCACCTGACTTGTGAAGTTGCTGAGCCATCTCAAAAGCAACTATACCTCCAAAGGAGTAGCCTCCTATGTAATAGGGGCTATTGGGTTGAATCCTCTTAATCTCTTGAATGTAATGGGCAGCCATATCTTCAATCCCCGTATTAAGAGGTTGTTTTCCA
Source organism: Scytonema sp. NUACC21 (assembly GCF_054684315.1). Lineage (NCBI taxonomy): Bacteria > Bacillati > Cyanobacteriota > Cyanophyceae > Nostocales > Scytonemataceae > Scytonema > Scytonema sp. NUACC21. The sequence goes on from NZ_BAAFZH010000091.1 coordinate 6,121, forward strand.
TCTAGCCCTCGTGGTTGCAGCCCATAGACTGGTCGATCCGATCCCAAATGCATAGCTAAAGAGCGATAACACAGAGTTTCTCCACCTAGTGGGTGGACTAAAAATAAAGGTGGTTTGGAACCGTTGGGTTGAATTGCTACCAAAGATGACCAACCAACGTCTGATATGTCTTCTCCTGCTAACTCCAAACCTTGATAACCAGTTGTCTGTTCTTCTTGAAGCAATTTAGCAACAGCTTCTACTGTACCCGATTGAAAAAGGGTCGCCAGGGGAAGTTTTTTGCCGAACTGTTTCTCAATTTGTGCGAATAACTTGACAGCTAGCAGCGAATGCCCTCCCAAATCAAAGAAATTATCTCTAATACCAATTGGCTGACGGCATAAAACTTCTTCCCAAATTTGCGTTAGCTGTTGTTCCAACTCATTACGGGGAGAAAGAAAATTTCCTTCCAACTCTGGTGTTGAGAAGTCGTGTACTGGAAGGGCACGGCGATTGACTTTTCCAGTAGGAGTTAGAGGTAGAGCTTCTAAGAATACAAAAGCTGACGGTATCATATACTCAGGTAGCTTTTTCCTCAAGTAGCTACGGAAGTCACCGATCGCAGCAGGTGACTCGTTGTTTGGCACAACGTAAGCTACTAATTTTGTATCATTTCTAGCATCCTCAAAGGTAATAACTGCAGTCTGAAGGACACCAGGATGTTGGCTGAGTACAGCCTCGATTTCTCCCAATTCTATACGAAAACCTCGTATTTTTACTTGGTAGTCTTTGCGTCCGAGAAATTGAATACTCCCATCTTCTAAGTAGTAAGCCAAGTCTCCAGTTTTGTACAGGCGTGCTCCCTCTTTTTGATTAAAGGGGTCGGAAATAAATTTTTCATCTGTCAGTTCTGGTCGGTTCAGGTAGCCTCGTGCTAGACCTGAACCACCAATATACATTTCTCCTGGCACGCCAACAGGAACTAGTTGCATATGCTCATCAAGCAAATAAATTTGCGTATTAGCGATTGGGCGACCAAGAGGAACAATTTTTATCTGCTCATGCTGTTGTGCTGGAATCTGATAGGTTGCAACAATCCCGCAAGTTTCCGTTTGACCAAACATATTTATTAATTGTGCTTTATGTTGGCAACCAAACATCCATTGAGAGGGAATGTCAGACAGTAGCGGTTCGCTGGCAGAGACAATCAATCGTAATTTGTTATCGAGTAAAAATTGTTTTTTCTCTGGTTCTAAACCTGTCAGTGTGTGAATGCAGTTGCGCCAGTACGAGGGGACTATATCTATGACTGTGACATCATCTTGTTTAATTGCCTCAAATAGCGCCCTCGGGTCTCTTCTTTGTTCGGATGTCGCAATTTTGACAGTTGCCCCTTGAGCCAGTGGTACCATTAACTGCCTAACAGAGGAGGAAAATGCAATTGATGCTGTGTGCAAATACACATCCTCTGCTACTATTCCTAGGGCTTGTCCCATTGCCTGTGCGTAGTGACACAAATTAGCATGGGTGACCTGAACACCCTTGGGTTTTCCCGTTGAACCAGAAGTATAAATCACATAGGCTAGGTTTGCAGGTGATGCTGTCTGGTTTAAGTTTTCTTCTGGTTGTTGGGCAATGTGCCAATCGCTATCAAGGCAAATCACTTGGGCTGCAACATCGGGTAGTTCCGCTTTCAGAGGTTCCTGAGTTAACAACACTAGGGGCTGAGAATTTTCCAACATGAAAGCTAACCGATCTTTAGGATATGTTGGATCTAAAGGTACATAAGCGCCACCAGCTTTCAGAATTCCCAACAGCCCCACAACCATCTCTAAAGAGCGTTCTAGATAGATTGCAACTCGTACCTCTGTCCCCACATCCAAAGTTTTTAAGTAATGTGCTAACTGATTGGCTCGACTATTTAATTCCCGATAGGTGAGCTGTTGGTTTTCAAACATCACCGCGATCGCATCGGGATTCTGCTCTACTCTTTGTTCAAATAACTCGTGTATGCATCGCTCTTGGAAACAATTTGCCTGAGTCCCATTCCATTCAACGAGTAACTGATGACGCTCGGCTGGTGTTAGCAGTGGTAATTCGTTCAGGGGCTTGTCTGGGTTAGCAGCAACTGCCTCTAGTAGTGTCTGGAAATGCCCACTCATCCGCCTAATTCTGGGAGCATCAAACAAATCAGTGTTGTACTCCCACAGTCCTTGCAATCCCTGTTCTGTTTCAGATATAGACAGTGTTAAATCAAGCCTAGTAGTGACTTTATTCCAATCAAAGGAAGTTGAAGTGATTTCTGGTAAATTTAATGTTTGACTCGATAGATTCTCTAAAACAAACATCACTTGAAACAGAGGATGATAAGAGAGCGATCGCTCCGGTTGAAGTTCATCTATCAGCCTGTCAATAGGCAGATCTTGGTTAGTATAAGCCGACATTACCACCGAGCGCACCCTCTGCAACAGTTCCCGAAAACTCAGATTTCCAGACACAGCAGTGCGTAGTACTAGAGTATTGACAAAACATCCGATTAATTGTTCTATCTCTGGTAGATTGCGACCTGCAACGGGAGAACCGACCAAGATATCTTGTTGTCCGGTATAGCGATACAGCAGAGTTTGGTACACTGCCAACAATGTCATGAAAAGGGTGACACCTTCTTGTTGTGATAGTACATACAGTGCTCGTGATAGATTGTGCGGAATGACAAAAGCTTCCTTTGCACCTTGGTAGGTTTGAACGGCAGGTCGCGGTCTATCTGCAGGTAATTCCAGTACTGGAGTAGCATTGCTTAGCTTTTGTTTCCAATAATTGAGTTGCTTTTCCAGCACCTTCCCCGAAAGACATTGGTGCTGCCAAATTACAAAATCAACATAACGGATGGGTAATTCTGATAGAGGATTGAGTTTTTTATATAGGAAGGCTTCGTAGAGTTTTGCCAATTGCTCAAGGACAACATTCATCGACCAGTTATCGGCAGCAATCTGGTGTATGGTTAACAGCAGGATGTGCTCTTGTGGCGATAGTTGTATCAAGCAGGCACGTAGCATCAAATCTGATGTTAAGTTGAAGGGACGGTGCGCCTCATCCTCTAGCAAATTTTGTAAAAAGGCGGTCTGACTTTTTTGAGGAGAATTCTTGATATCGATGACTTTTAGTTCAACTGTCCGAGGTTGCTCAATGACCTGCATAGGATTGCCATCCAGTAATCTGAAGTTTGTTCGTAAGGCTTCATGATGGGCAACAATAGCATCTAAAGACTGTTGCAGTACTGACACATTAAGGTTTCCATGCAACTGCAAAGCTTTGATAACATGATATGTAGAACTGTTCCGATCCAACTGTGTCAAAAACCATAGCCGTTGCTGGGCAAAAGAGAGGGTCGCCAATTCTCCTTCGGTACTTTTAGGAATTATCTGCTGTTGGTAGACATGAGTACTTTTGCTCTTAGGTTCTATCTCTAATATTCCCTTTCTTTCTGCCGATACAAAGGCAATATTCTTGTTGATATTTTCCATTGTTTATCCTCCGGATTTTCAGCTTTGTTTAGGGCGATAGTTTGAGCTATGGCGGTGATTTTTGGTAGATTTATATTTCGTGCAACAGTTCTATTTATTTTTTTCTACTGACTTTTGCCAAGCAAGACAGTTCACTCGTTAACTAAGTTTAACGAGGCTAAATGAATGTTTTAGGCGGAGCAAGTAAGTCTTTTGGGTTAATATCTAAAGAAGGTTTTTCTCCCAGTTAAGTAGGTTGGTAAGAAAAAACGTTAAATAAAATCTTCAACACTTACTCAAATTCTCTCCGTTCACGAATAGCAGATGCCCTTGCTTCCCGCCTGACTCAAGTATTTGACAGAGCTATTCAATCGGGATTTGAGATGCACCGCGATTTAATATATATTCTTTAGCAATATTTTTTTCCAGCTTTTTCTTCATGGCTATACAAAAATATTTCCTAAGCTCTCATCAAGAATTTATTATGACGACTTAACACGTGAAAACTTTGATATCTGTATTGTTTTTAATGAAATCTTTACATTTACTTTAAGTAAAATAAATAAGAATTTTCTTAGAATCTTATATAAAAACCATATTGATGGGGAAAATCTGACGCAAGGGTAACGTCAGAGAATGTTAGTTCAATTAAGCTGAAGCTCGATTGCGTGCAATTCTAGTAGCAATAACAATAGCTAACGCGATCGCCAAAATCAGTGCCAGATTTCTGAGAGTTACCTTGTCCCACTGTTTTATAGCAACCGCAATGAATGCCCAAACTGTGACTCCGGTGTAAGCAATGTCTTGATGCTGAATCGCGATCGCCACAGTCACAAATGCTGCTACTAACAGCATGATACTTGTCCATACTTCAGCAGAAATGCCCCAACCATTCCAATTTTGAGCGTACAAAGCACACGCCACGTTCACAATCGTGGCTACACTAATCCATCCCAAGTAAATACTAAGCGGAAAGTGAACGCACCACTTTTTGATTCGATGTACGGGATGTTTACCGATTCCCAAACGCAAATAAGCAGCAATTAACGGTAGCAAAATTCCCAGGATTGCGATGACTGACAGTGAAAAAAGCCGAGCTAGAAAAAAATACACCCAGATACTTTGAGCCAAACTAGCAATGACCAACAAGTAACCAATACTGCGTAAATCGGAATCTTGCTTCTGATTGGGAAGGAATTGGTAAACTCCAAAGGCAAATAACCCCAGGTAAATTAATCCCCAAATTGCAAAGGCATAATTAGCAGGAATAATCAGAATATTTCTGAATAATGTATTAGAGATTTCACCTATGTTGAGCCCGTTTAATGGAAATATATTAGATATAACATTTACGAAAAAAGCTACAGCGATCGCAGCTAGGGTAATCAGCTGCCGAAGAAAATCACTGTCTAAGCGAAAGTTAGACTGCTGCATAGGTTGGCTTCAACAACTAAAATATCTATTTTTCTTCTAGCTTATCTCTGATTCAGTTGAATTTACTTCAACTGAATTAAATTCACCTTTTGTACAGTGCCTAGAACGCGATGGGGCTGGGTGACTCCAGCCATTTTTTGCTTGGGAACCCAAGCATAGCTAGAGGAGGGAAGTTCGGAAACTTCTTGTACCCGGTGACCGTGATGGGGAGTGTAGAAATTGAGCAGAACTCCGATTTTTCTACCAACTTGAACAAAGTGAACTGGAGATGAGTTTAAGACTTGAGCAACTTCAGGCTGTTGAATAAAAGCTTTCAGATCGGGGTTATAGTTGCCGATAATACCACTGCCACCAGTTACAGCCAAAGCTAGCCAAGCAGAAACTAACCAACCTGCTATCCAATAGCGAACTGTGAGAGACTTTTGCCCAAATTGGTAACGAGCAATCCAAACCACAGGTAAGATTAGCCAACCTGCTCCCAATACCAATCCTACCATTGTGTACTTGCGGAGTTCCACACCACCTACAACAAAAGCAATTGCACCTGCTAGCAAGAGGAAAACGCCAAGTACACCAAAGCCATAACTGAGATTGCGGGGTAAGGAGGACAAAGGGACACGGGGAGGGCGTGAGGGGGAGAACTTCCCTTGTGTTCTTGTCTCATCTCCTTGTACCCGCATTTGCAAAGCCAACCAATTTAACCCGACACCAGCAAGTAAAGCAATAAATGGACAGAGAATGAGACTGTAGTGAGGTAGGCGAGTGGGGAAAAGAGTCAGTTCGACAAATAAGGTGAGAGGACAGCCAACTAGAATGAGATGATAGCGAGGAAGGGGGCGACGGATAACCAAACCCAAGCCTAAGAGACTCAGGAAAGACCAAGGAAAGACTTTGATGGGTAAATTCCAGAAATAAAACTCTAAGCCGTTGTTATCGCGTTCACCAGAACTTAAGTTGATAACGAAATTGACTAATTCCGCAAAACTGTTTTGTTCATAGTGCAGAAAGTTCAGCCAAAGCCAAATACCAGTGGGAATTAAACCTACTGCAAACCCCAGATACAAGATTGGGTTTGTCAAATGACGGTGGCGGCGATGCTCCCAAATTAGATAAGGTAGCAAAGCCACGATGGGTAAAACAATCATGAAACTTCTGACGAGGAAGCCCAAACCAAAACTTAAGCCTGCAAGAAAGCTCCAAGGGTAGCGATATTTGGGATGAAGTTCGGCTTTTAATAAAGACCAAATAGCTAAAAGTACCAAGAAAATCATAGGTACATCAGGTGTGCCCAGCCGACAGTATTGCAACCACAGAAATTGCACGCTCATAATGGCAGCAGCTAGCCAAGCGGCTTTTTTCCCGAGGAGAATTCTACCTATTTCGTATACAAGTAGTACGCTTAGGGTGCCCGCGATCGCGCTTGGCAGTCGCACGCTAGTTTCATTGATATCAAACAACGTGTAAGAAATGGCAATTAACCAGTAGGGTCCGGGGGTCTTGTGATGGAGGGTTGGCCAGGGGTGTATCCAATCTCCAGACTCTACCATAAAGCGCGATCGCCAAGCATAAAGCCCTTCATCATGTGCCATTAAGCTGTCTTGACCGGAATTAAACAGCAGTAATGGAAGTATCCAAAGCAACAAACTTATGTAAGGAAAAACCGATAAAAGGCTGGAGAAAGGCTTACTTCGAGAAATAGATTGTGCTTTATATAACATTGCGTCTAGACCGCCCAAACCTTTGTTTGGCTCATTTAATTTTTGTGTCTCTTTATAGAATACGTATGGAGGTATCAAAATTGTTCCACCAATCAGCAGCCTAAATTACCCTTACTTAACTTATGCCGCTAAAACCAGAGCAACGCAATAAGCTAGACCCTACAGACGACAAGCTATTTTATGAATATCCCCGCTTTGTCACTCATGTAGACGAAGGTTTTATTCAACAACTGACAGATTTGTATCGCGAGCGTCTCAAGCCCAATACCCGCATCTTTGATATGATGAGCAGTTGGGTATCTCATTTACCAGAAGAGATGGAGTTTGACCATGTTGAAGGGCACGGGCTGAATCTTCAGGAACTAGAACGCAATCCAAGATTCAATCATTATTTCGTGCAAAATCTCAACGACAATCCTCAGCTACCTCTAAAGGACCGGGATTTTGATGCTGTCCTCAACTGTGTTTCAGTTCAGTACTTGCAATATCCAGAGGCGGTGTTTTCGGAAATTCACCGCATCCTCAAACCAGGTGGTTTGGCAATTATCAGCTTTTCTAACAGAATGTTTTTCCAAAAGGCGATTCAAGTATGGCGGGAAGGCACTGAGACAAGCCGAGTTGAACTGGTAAAAAGTTATTTCTCCTCTGTACCGGGATTTTCGCCTCCAGAAGTTATTGTACGTCAGTCATCGGTTCCCAATGTTTTGCAATGGTTGGGTCTTGGTGGGGGAGATCCGTTCTACGCTGTGATAGCACATCGTAAGAGTTAGGGATTGGTGGGGCACAAGCCCTACCTTGGATAGTTGTACTCAAAAGTTATTAGAAAGTAAATTTTCCGGGTAAAGACTGCAGAAGCGCCGATAATTAATTGCCTGCAGATCAAGCATCAAGAGGAGGCAAAAATGATTTTCCCTCGTGCCCGTAGAGTTTTAGTAGCTTTATTGTTATGTTTGTTACTCATTACCACGGGTTGTGCCACAAAAGCACCCGGACGTTTCGATCAAGTACAGCAAGAAAGCACCAAACAGAAAAGCGGTCAAGCAGTCGCTAAAGAAGCAACCCAGGGAAGCGAGTTTAACAAATTCTTCCCTACTGCTGGGGATGGGTATCAACGGGTATTTACCCAAGAGAAAAAAGGCTTTGCTGAAGCAAAGTTGAAACAAGATGGCAAAGATGTAGCCATGTTAGCTATTTCTGACACAACGAGTGTCCCTGGAACAGCAGCTAGCTACTCGAACAGTACCAAGCAAATTGCTGGTTATCCCGCACGAGAACTGGGCAATACTCAAACATCAGTACTGGTGAACAATCGCTACCAAGTTAAAGTGATTTCCCGATCTCCTTCATTTACAGCTAGCGATCGCCAAGCTTGGATAGAGAAATTTAACCTAAATGGTTTAGCAAAACTGAAATAGTTTAATGCTTTTGAAAATATTCATCATTGGTTAAAAGTTCTTTGCCAATGATGAATAACCAATAACTAATAACCCTTAACAATAAGGAGTTTGTTGTGAGCAAACCTATTTTTGAGTTGGTTGATGAACTACCAACTGGCGGTTTAACCGTGTCAATGTTGAACTCCCTTGATTTTGTGGCTCCCGGTGAGTGGCACAATGTGGTTGGTTTTGTCAACACCATTAAAACCGTAACTGGCGAAACTGATGACAGCCTGATTCAAGCCATTGGAGAAAGAGCAATTTATCTGTATAACGATCGCTCTCAAGGTTACCAACGGGCGATGTGGCTTTATCAAACTGTTGACAGCACAGATAGAGCACTAGGTGCAGCAGCATTAGCAAATAAAGTAGGTGAGAAAATTCCTCTTTTTGGCTTTTTCAACAAAATCACTCCCAAATCCGATAAAGCACAAACCATTGATTTGTGCTTGAAATTAGTTGCTGAGTTGGTAGCCTTCTGTCAAATTAACGGTATTCCCGGAGACAGTATTGGAGATTTTGTTGGCTCCTTAGGTGAATACAGCGGTGAATCATTCATCCGCATGGCTGCCTTAGTTTGCGTAGATGGTTTGTTACCTCTTGGACCTGATTTTATCAGCAAAGCATTATCCAGCATCAGTAATACCAGCCCGCAGGAATTAGAAAAAAATTCAACTTACCAAAACATCCAAGATGCAATTCCTGGTGGCGATTCTCATGGCAAACTCAACTTTATTGGGCAAAGCTTTGATTCAGTGACAGGTTGGATGAGCGGTTTAGTTGCCTCTCGTGGGTTAACACCACAAAAAGTCGCCAACAACTTGCAAAGTTTTCTTGATGTTGCTGATGATAACTTGGATTATCTAGCCGCGTTCCTGGATGTTTCCACAAATTACTACGAACACACAGGCACCCAAACTCTAGCACGCCGTCTCATTGAGCGAGCAGTGGCTGAGATTTAATTTTTGAGAACATGCACATCGAAATCAACCTAATGGCTGGTTTTTAGAACCCCAAAAGTTACGTATATTGATACAGGTGATGTGCTTGTTCTTTTTCCGTGAAGGCACGGCACTGCCGTGCCCTTACTTAAAGTCCTATTTACGGATACCATTTAACCCGGTAGAAATTAGTAACTAGTACTAAAATCTACTGTGTATTGAGGTGTATATTTAGTTTTACAGATCCAGTAACATAATTCCAGAAAAATCTACAAACTAGTATTTATTTTTCTTTTAGTACCTACGGTAATTTCACATCCTTGACTATTGCAGATAGGTGAGGCTCAAAACTTTGGAAATTTTCCAGTTTCTCAAACCTACCCGTTTCAGAGGCTGTGTCAAAGGCTGTTTTAATAACGTAAAGAGCTTTACCATCAAAGGCAACATAGCCGCGATGCTCTTCATGAACTCCACCTTGTTTCTTCAGCCCTGCAAACCCGTAACGCATACCCTGAAGTTTACCAACCTCTAGTTTATGTGGGGGTTGAGATGAAAAGGTGACTTTGTCGCTGTACTCTCCCTGACGGTCTTTTGCTAAAACACTATAATGGTCGGCAATCCAAAGTTTCAGTGCTGATGCAACCTGGGTTTGGTACTTGGGGCTTTGGTAGTCTATGTTTGAACCTGTGGGAATACCAGACTGTGCCAGCATATTTTGAAAATTTGGTTGTTTTTCTAAGGGGTAAATTCCCATCTCAACCGTACCCAAAAGTTTTCCTTGAGAGGTTACGCATAGCAAGGGCGCACTTCCTTCGCAAGCAGCAACAGCCCACCCAGAGGGCGCAGCCGTTTTTCCTAAGATACTTTTCCAGATATTAACTTGAGCGGGCTGTGAGTTAGTAGCCGTGGTTTGACCCTGTTTCTGAGGCGCACTGGTTTGTACGGTAGGAGGGCGTTGCGATTTATGATTTAAAGACAATTTAGAGAAAGCTTGCATTAACCCCAGTGGCGTTAACACTGCAATCACAAGAGCTCCAAGAAAGAGGTGATAGAGTCGCAACATAACTTTATAACAATAAAATTCGTAAGATAGTAGTTACTATTATCCGTAAACTTTGTGGATATCTTATGAAGATACAGCTATATCACCTTAAGTTCCGCATATAAACCAATAACGTAGGTTGGGTTGAGGAACGAAACCCAACATTTCAAGTATGAAGTATCAAGGATGAAGAATGAACCCTTACAATTGGGTGTACCTCTGGCATATGAAAACCGCTATATGTACTTCATGCAATTAAAACATGGTGGGCAGTGCCCACCCAGCCCTTTCAATGCGAACAAATGAACTACTAATTCAAGGGCTGCAAGGCGCTCTGTGTATCTTGTGCTGAAGGAGAAGAAGGAACAGTTTACGCGGGATTATTACCTTTTGAAATACAAGAAGTTCCTTTAGAGACTTTACCCCGCACCCGTACTCAAATATTAATGAATGTAGGCAATCCTCAAGAAGCATTTAGTTTGTCTGCAATTCCCAACGATGGGGTTGGTTTGGCAAGAACGGAGTTTATTATCGCTAACCATATCCAAACCCATCCAATGGCACTGATTCGCTACGATGAGCTAGATGATGAATTTGTAAAAGATAAAATTGCTGCAATCACTGCACTCTATGATGATAAACCCCAGTACTTTGTTGAGAAGCTCGCCCAAGGTATTGGTAGGATTGCTGCCGCGTTTTACCCCAAACCAGTTATAGTGCGAATGTCAGATTTCAAGAGTAATGAGTACGCAAACTTGTTGGGTGGCAGACAGTTTGAACCTGAAGAAGAAAATCCGATGTTGGGTTGGCGGGGTGCAGCACGTTACTATGATGAAGGCTACAAGGCGGCTTTTGCCCTGGAGTGTCAAGCTATGAAGCACGTTAGGGATGAGATGGGATTGACAAATGTTATTCCAATGATTCCCTTCTGCCGTACTCCCAATGAAGGGCGTTTGGTGTTGGAAGAGATGGAAAAAAATGGTTTAAAACGGGGTGTTAATGACTTGCAGGTTTATGTGATGTGCGAGTTACCCAATAATGTCATTTTAGCTGAGGATTTTGCACAAATTTTTGACGGTTTCTCCATCGGTTCCAATGACCTGACTCAACTCACCCTAGGTTTGGATAGGGATTCCGCCCTAGTGTCACGGTTGTTTGATGAACGAGGTGAAGGGGTCAAGCAAATGGTCAAGTTAGCGATCGCCGCGGCCAAAAAGTACAATCGAAAAATTGGTATCTGCGGGCAAGCACCTAGTGACTATCCCGAATTTGCTCAGTTTTTAGTTGAGCAGGGCATTGACTCTATCAGTCTCAACCCCGATTCTGTTTTAAAGACGCTGCTGGAAGTAGCTAAAGTCGAAAATAGTCAATAGTCCTCTGTCCTTTGTTCTTTGCAAATGACAAAGGACAAGGGACAAATAACTTTTAACTTTTGACCAATGACTCTTGACTAATGACGAAAAAATTGTTTTGGCTTGGCATGGCGGGTGTGTTTTTGCTATCACTCGCCTTACGATTTTGGGGACTGGCAAGATTTAACACCTTTGTCTTTGACGAAGTTTACTATGCTAAATTTGGCAACAATTATCTAACCCACACACCATTTTTTGATGGTCATCCACCCCTAGGTAAGTACATTATTGCAATCGGCATTTGGATTGGCAGTCACATTAGCTTTTGGCAAAATGAGGTGAATGGGTTGACAGGTTCGGTGATGTCACCCATGAGTTACCGATGGATCAATGCCTTTTCTGGCTCATTTATTCCCTTGATTGTCGCTGCGGCTGCCTATCAAATCAGTTACCGTCATAGCTTTGCTTTACTTGCTGGTTTGTTTACAGCTTGTGATGGCTTATTTTTAGTAGAATCCCGTTATGCTCTCATCAACCAATATATTGTTATCTTTGGGTTGTTAGGACAGTGGTTTTTCTTACTAGCACTATCTAACAAAGGGAAATGGCGGGGCTTCTGGTTGGGACTTGCAGGTATCGCTTTTGGTGCTTCTTGTGCTACTAAATGGAATGGTTTGTGGTTCCTACTAGGTGTTTATATTATGTGGATTATGGCTTGGGTTTGGCAAAGGATTGTAGAAGTTCCCATCCACAGTCAATCCACTACTAAATATCCGTTGCTACCACTGAAAAACTTATCTCAACTCAATATTTTTCAAATTTTATTTTTTTTAGGAATTATTCCTGTTATTGTTTATAGCCTAATTTGGATTCCCCATTTACAACTAGATACCCGCTATGGATTTATAGAAGTACACAAGCAGATTTTAGGGTTTCACGAACGTCTTGGTGGCAATAACTCTAAAATCCATCCTTACTGTGCTGCTTGGTATACTTGGCCTTTCATGATTCGCCCAATGGCTTACTTTTACCAAACTGCAAGAAGTCTCAAAGATCCCATACCTGTCATAGGACCCCCTTTACCTTCCGGTACTGGAAAAGTCATTTATGATGTTCATGCAATGGGCAATCCTTTTTTATGGTGGTTTGGTGCTGCAGCCCTTTTATTCTTATTAGGAATGTTAGTGTGGCAATTTGCTAACCCTTGGATTAAACAAAAGCGTTTTTCCCTGCCTACAGTACTAAGTAATGATACTTGGATTGCCCTGTACTTAGTAGTTAATTATGCTGTTAACTTGTTACCTTGGGCAAAGGTCACTCGTTGTATTTTTACCTACCACTATATGACAGCTTTGGGGTTTATCTTTCTAGCAATTGCTTGGCTTGTGGATCGGTGCCTGCACAGTTATCATACTAAGCTACGTGCCCTCGGTGTTACTGTTACCTTTATAATTGTGATAGCTTTTATTTATTGGATGCCTATTTATTTAGGTTTACCCCTACTAAATTTTGAATATAAACCCATGCGGATGTGGTTTAACTCTTGGATTTAAAAGGTTGGTTGGTAGTCAATACGAGGGTTGTTGCAACCTCTCCACCCTCCCACAGACGGAGATTCAGTCCTCTACTTAACAGAGCTACACATATATTGCAGGCACGATCGCATATCGTTAACATTTATTATCAAAATTGTGAGTTTGCTGATGGTTAGACTAGTGTAGAGTGTAATTAAGTTTAGAGCGATCGCAAGACATTCTAAAAGGTCATTTAAGGAGAAAATTGTCAGTATTAGCAAGGATTGTTTTTGACCCTGCCAATGCAGGAAAAATTGTATCGCTTTAAGGTTATTCTAAAATATCTGCAAGTAAATTTATAGAACGTAAAAAATTGTATTTAAGTGGTGCATAAATGAGATTGATAGGCTATAAAAGTCTATCAATAATTTCGCTAATTGATTGAACATGGAAAATAAATTGATGGCGTTCATTGTAAAAAAATTATTGTTTACGATCCTGGAAACACAGGAGGCTTATAGTGGTTAAGGATTTACAAGACATTAATGTGACTAGCTTAAAAGAAGCACCAATTCACATTCACGGTCAAATTCAGCCTCACGGGGTACTTTTCCTCCTGAAAGAACCTGATTTAACAATATTACAAGTTAGCAGCAATGTGTCTTCTGTCTTTGGCATTGCCCCTATAAATTTGTTGCACCAAAAACTGGAAGACTTACTTGACTCTTTTCAAATAGAAAGAATTAAAGCGGGTCTGTTGGAGGAAAGTCTAGATTTCATCAACCCTACAAAAATTTGGATCAGAAAAAAAGGGGATGAATATTTAGTTTTTGACGCAGTGTTTCATCGAAATACAGAGGGATTTCTAATTTTGGAATTAGAACCTGCTATATCTCAGGATAATATCCCATTTTTAAGTTTTTATCATCTCGCTAGAGCGTCTATCAATCAACTGGAAGAAACGGCAAATATTCGGGATTTTTGCCAAATTATTGTCCAAGAAGTCCGAAAAGTGACTGGATTTGATAGGGTAATGCTCTATAAATTTGATGATGATGGGCATGGTTCTGTCATTGCTGAGGAAAAACTGGAGCACCTGGAACCTTATTTGGGTTTGCATTACCCAGAATCAGATATTCCCAAGCCAGCCAGAAAATTATTTGCTTCTAATTGGATTAGAATTATACCGGATACTAATGCCGAACCTGTAGAAATTTTCCCAATTAATAATCCAGTTACTCAGCGTCCCCTTGACTTAACAAACTCCAGTCTCAGAAGTGCTGCTTCCTGCCATATACAGTACTTGCATAATATGGGTGTGGCAGCTTCTTTGACGATTTCTTTGATTAAAGAAGGCAAACTTTGGGGGCTGATTGCTTGTCATCATCTGACACCCAAATATGTTTCCTATGAATTGCGAAAAGCCTGCGAATTTTTGGGTCGAGTCATATTTGCAGAACTTTCCGCTAGAGAAGAAACGGAAGATTATGACTATCGCATGCAATTGACATATATACAATCGGCATTGGTTGAGTATATGTCCCAAGAAGAAAATTTTATAGATGGGTTAGTTAAACACCAACCAAATATCCTTGAGTTAACAAGTGCCCAAGGTGCAGCTATATGTTTTAGTGGAAACTATACGTTGATTGGTGAAACTCCCAAAGAAGAAGACTTGAATTTCTTAGTTCAATGGCTATCGAATAACGTACAAGAAGAAGTCTTCTACACGGATTCTCTACCACGCATTTATCCTGATGCCGAAAGGTTCAAAAACGTCGCTAGTGGGTTGTTAGCTATTCCTATATCCAAGCGAAATTACGTTTTGTGGTTTAGACCAGAAGTCATTCAAACTGTGAATTGGGGAGGCGACCCCAATAAGGCATTTGAGTTAAGCCAATCAGAAGGGAATTTACACCTGCGCCCGCGTAAATCATTTGAACTGTGGAAAGAAACAGTTCGCTTAACCTCTTTACCGTGGCGATATGTAGAAATAAAAGCGGCACTGGAACTGCGAAAAGCAATTGTCAATATTGTACTGCGTCAGGCAGATGAACTCGCCCAGCTTGCACACGATTTGGAACGTTCCAACGCTGAGTTGAAAAAGTTTGCCTACGTAGCCTCTCACGATTTGCAAGAACCGTTGAATCAAGTGGCAAACTACGCGCAGTTATTGGAAATGCGCTACGACCAGCAACTTGATGAAGACGCTAAGGAGTTTATCGGCTACGTTGTCGAGGGAGTCAGCCTTATGCAAACGCTGATTGATGACGTGCTGGCTTACTCTAAAGTAGATATGCAGGCAATTGAGTTTGAACTTTCAGAAGTGGAAACAGCCTTAGAACGTGCCCTGACGAATTTGCGGAAACGCATTTCGGAAACTGGGGCTGTGATTACTCATGATGACTTGCCAACTGTAATGGCTGATAGCACCCAGTTAATGCAGTTGTTCCAGAATCTGATTGGTAATGCTATCAAATTCCGCAGTGACAAAACCCCAGAAATTCATGTGGGTGCAACTCGGCTAGAAGATGAGTGGCTATTTTCTGTTCGGGACAATGGTATTGGTATTGACCCGCAGTTTAGCGATCGCATCTTCGTCATCTTTCAACGCCTGCATACCCGAGATGAGTATGTAGGTACCGGTATGGGTTTAGCCATCTGCAAAAAGATCGTCGAGTGCCATCGAGGACGCATTTGGGTAGAGTCACAATTAGGAGAGGGAGCAACATTCTACTTTACGATTCCAGTGGGAGGCCGCGATCGTGAGCGCAGAAACGGAAGAAAAGTACAAAACAATCTTTTTGGTCGAGGACAATAAAGCTGATGTTCGTCTTATCCAGGAAGCATTAAAAAATAGTGTAGTACCACATCAGGTCATTACAGTTAGGGATGGTATGGACGCTATGGCGTATTTGCGCCAAGAAGGGGAGTATGTTGATGCACCTCGTCCCGACATCATCCTGCTGGATTTAAACTTACCCAGGAAAGATGGTAGGGAAGTCTTGGCTGAAATTAAAGCCGACCCCAGCCTAAAACGCATTCCTGTAGTCGTTCTGACCACCTCACATAATGAGGATGATATTTTCCACAGTTACGATTTGCACGTGAATTGCTACATTACCAAATCCCGCAATCTCAGCCAGCTTTTTAAAATTGTCAAAGGAATAGAAGAGTTTTGGCTGGAAACCGTAACTTTGCCTGCGGAATAAGGGGACAAGGAGGACAAGGGAGACAAGGGGGACAAGGAGGATACCTTATCTCCCGGCTCTCAATAACAGTAATAACAATTTGGAGAAACGGGGGGGTGAAACTAAAAGATTATGGCTGCGACCTCGGTGAAAATATTGTTAGTTGAGGACAATCTGGCAGAAGCAAGGTTGTTGCAAGAATTCCTCAAAGAAGCCGAGTCCAAAGAATTTGAATTGGTTCATGTGAAGCGATTGGGGGATGCCCTTCAAGAATTGACTAGGGCTGCTTATGATGTCATCTTGTTGGATCTCACACTACCGGACAGTCAAGGATTGGCATCCCTCTCACCTTTGATGAGCCTGGCACCGAATTTGCCTATCGTTGTACTGACTAATACCAACGACGATCGACTAGCTCTTGAGGCAGTCAGGAGAGGAGCGCAAGATTATCTTGTCAAGCGACAGGTTAATTTAGGAGTCCTGATTCGTTCCCTGTACTATGCAATTGAGCGCAAACACGCAATGGAATCATTACGTGCAGTCAATGAAGCATTAGAAATCCGGGTTCAAGAACGAACAGCCGAGCTAGTTAAAGTTCAAGAAATCAGTCAGTTTAAATCTGAATTTGTCTCAATGCTGTCTCATGACATCCGCAGCCCCTTAAATACCATTCAGTTAATTGCCGGGTTGCTGCAAAACAATGGTGACAAATTGCCCAAGGAGAAAAAAACTTCTCATTACCAGTTAATTCGTTCCGCAATTAAAAACGTGGCTCAATTACTAGATGAGGTGTCTTTGATAGGCAAAGCTGATTCCGGTAAACTTTTGTGTGAATTTACACTACTAAACTTAGAAGATTTCTGCCATCAACTGATTGAAGAAGCTCAACTAAGTATACGAGAGAAAAATCTTTCTCTTATTTATACCAGTGTCGGGGAATTGGACGAGGCATTGTGGGATGAAAGCTTATTACGCCATATTTTTGGCAATTTGCTAAGTAATGCTATTAAATATTCACTAGAAGGCGGTACAGTAAGATTTGAACTTATTGGACAGGCAAAAAAAGTTATTTTTCAAATTCACGATGAGGGTATTGGTATTCCTATAGAAGAGCAACAACAACTATTTCAACCTTTCCATCGGGCTTCAAATGTAGGTTTAGTTCCCGGTACTGGTTTGGGTCTATCTATTGTCAAAAAGTGTGTAGAAACTCTTGAAGGTGAAATTTCCGTTCACAGTAAAGTTGGCATAGGTACGACTTTTGCTGTTACCCTACCCATAATACAAGAATTGAATCCAAAGTAGGGTGGGCACTGCCTACCTCTCATAATCATGGTTAAATATTGGTACTCTCACCCCAACCTAAAACGAGCAAAACTTTTAATTAACCTACCACTAACTCAATCTAATGAAGCAAGAGATGTTTTGACGCAAGTACACACTGCTTGCCAGTCACGTTCAGATAGTCTACCTATGAAGACGGGATTAGCTGATGGAGGCAAAGTAACCAAAAAGCTACGGAATGCAGATGGTAACCGTAGCCCTGCGGCTGCCCCATCCTGAAGTGCACAATCCGTGGAACTAAGTGCAGCAGTGGTTTGACTAGTAATTAGCCCAACTATTATGTCAGGTCGTGAGGTATGGTATGTTTCAGATGAAAGCACTACAGCAGGTCTGCGTTTGATACCACTGACGCCTGGGAAATCAACTGCTACCACATCACCTGGATTAAACAAGTTCTTCGTCCTCCGGGTACAGTGTGGCAGCATACTGTAAGGAGAAAGCAATAATATCATGTTGATCCTGCTCTCTCCAGGTATCATCTTGAGTCACAACAGACGGATTAGAACGAGTTAAGTCATCTAGAATGAGGGCAGCTAAACGCAACCGTTCAACTGGAGGCAAAGCAAGAACTATTCGAGTAAAAGCTTCTTGAGCATTATTTGTCATACAGCGTCCTCTGAAAACAGGATTGTTGTTATTTTTACCTTTTTTTAATGAAGGTTAACAATCTTTTTAATCCTAACCCAAGATCGCAAATGCTTGCTCTCAGTATTATCTTAAGTCATAATAATGAATGGCTTGTACAATGCCGCTGCTTGATCTAAATCAAAACTATACCTTCAGCCGATACTTCGAGCTTGGTTTTGAAGCCAGCGAACTGGCTCAAGAATTTGGCTACACTCTCACCCGAAAAACTTTCAACTTACCTCAATTCTCAGGTGAACTCGATCGCATACAAGAGTTAAAATCTCGTATTGAAGAAGTACTGCCATTTGTTCCTTTAACTAGCGAATTTGCCAGACGGGAAATTCTTATTTCAAGAGTTGTCACAGAACTAATTCACTATACTCAAGCAGAACTACGCATTGAGTATGGGCTAAAAGTTTCTAATTGGCTTCAAGGAAATTTAGATTATTTGCTGCGTGCCAATACAATCAATCAATTGTTAGTGATTGAGGCTAAGTATGAAGATTTGACTAGAGGCTTCACACAACTTGTGGCTGAGTTAGCCGCACTTGACCAATGGGAGAAAACACCAACGGTTTCAGAACAGCCAATCTTGGTGGGATCTGTTTCAACAGGAACAATTTGGCAATTTGCTAGACTCGACCGTATTGCAAAACATTTTGAACAGGGGATTAACAGCTATCGAGTTCCCGAAGATGTAGAGCAAGTGATGCGAATTTTGGTAGCAACTTTAATTAACCGTTGATTTTCCTTTAATTTGCTCTCCACTCAAAATTTTTGCTTCATCTCATTGTCCTAAGATTTGACTTTTTCAAACACAGCCCGATAAACAGGTTGCCTTTTGTTAATCGTATATGTTTCCCTTTCTGTAGGAACTGAGAGGGGATTTTCTGCCAGCCATTCTCCCGCGCCATGTCTTTGAAAAGCTGAATTTGCAGCAAAGCGCAAGCACATTTCCACAGCCAACAACTCAATATCGGATTGCAAAAAAACAATACCTCCAGGAGCCAGAAATTCTGCTAACTCTGTCACTAATTCTGGCTGCACCACTCGCCGTTTAGCATGGCGGTTTTTAAACCAAGGATCGGGAAATTGAATTGTAACCCGTTGTAAAGTTCCTTGGGGTAGCCCAGATAAAAGGGGACGCAACGAGTTATTTACGTTGCAAAACAAATAGTGAAGGTTAACCAGCCCCAACTCCTCTCGCAGCTTATTTGCTTCTACCACTAACGGTTCGCGAATTTCCAAACCCAAGAAATTCCAATTGGGTTCTACTTGTGCCATATTCAACACAAACCGTCCTTTAGCACAGCCAATATCTAAGTGTAGAGGTTGGTTTGGCTTGCCATATACTTTTTCCCAATCGAGTGGGCTGAGGGGTGTTTGATACTTGTTTGCTAGTGGGTTAACGTGTTGACGGACTCGAACAACTGCCAAAATACTCTCTCCTTAGTTAGTGGTTAGTAGTTAGTGATTAGTAGAATAACAAGTCATTAACTATTTATGTATACAAATATTAACTGGGATCGCTAATATACAGATTAATACAGCCACATCTCGTTACAGGTTATACTCATTGTAAAAAGACTTTTTAGATCCATTTTTAACACTGTTACTACGTCAATGACTCTAAAATTTCGTTTTGCTATAGTCAGCGACTTGCACATTGCACTTCCTCATACCATCTGGAATCATCCAAATCGTTTTCATTTGGTAGAAGTTAGCATTCCAGCATTTGATAGTGTTTTAGAACATCTAACACAACTTGATTTAGATTTTCTTTTGCTACCTGGGGACTTAACTCAACATGGTGAACCAGAAAACCATGCTTGGGTGCAGGAACGTCTATCACAGTTACCCTTTCCTGTCTATGTTGTTCCCGGCAATCATGATGTTCCTGTATTGATGGCAGACGGTCAATCAATTGCCTTTGTTGATTTCCCACATTATTATCGTAAGTTTGGATATAGTGATACCGACCAGCTTTACTATACTTGTCAGTTACTACCAGGAGTGAGGCTCATTGGACTAAATTCTAACTTTTTTAATGACCAAGGTCAGCAGGTGGGCTATTTAGATAGCAAGCAACTGCGTTGGTTGGAAGCGGTATTGGCGGCATCTGTTGATGAATTAGTGCTGGTTATGGTGCATCACAACGTTGTTGAACACCTGCCCAATCAGTTAAGCCACCCAATGGCAAATCGCTATATGCTCAACAACGCACCAGAGCTATTGCGGGTGTTACAACATTACGGCGTTAAATTAGTTTTTACCGGTCATTTGCACGTTCAGGATGTTGCTTGCTCACAGGGTGTATATGACATAACAACGGGTTCTATGGTAAGCTACCCACACCCCTATCGTATTTTAGAGTTTCACAGGAATGATTTTGGTCAGGACAGGCTGCAAATTTTGTCCTACCGGGTGGGCTCGGTACCTGATTTCCCCAATCTACAGTTTGCCTCGCGCAAATGGATGGGCGATCGCAGTTTTCCCTTCCTCATGAAGCTGCTGACTTTGCCCCCTCTAAATCTTCCCATAGCTCAGGCACAGGAACTAGCTCCCGACCTCCGAGATTTTTGGGCAAATATGGCTGATGGAGATGCTGTATTTGACTATCCTAATTTTCCACTAAAAGTGCGTCGCTACTTTGAGAAGTATGGCGCAACCGATCCAAGCGGCACACCGTCTTTCGTTGATAACAATACTACATTGCTATTGGGTAGTGGGTAGTGGGTAGTGGTTAGTGGTTAGTGGTTAATTTAATCCAACTACCAACTACTAACTACTATCTACTAAGCATTTAATGAACGGCAAATTCCAAATACTGAGGTGTAATTATGTAACATAGTACTACCACCTACAGGGCCAATTTCGCCACCACAAAAGAAGCCTCCAAGGGGTATATTTTTGAGGTAGCGCTGGAATAATTGGGAGTCAAAGTTAGGTTTTCCATAAAGCCCTTCACCTCGACCCACGCAAGCAAACATAAGGGCACCGATTGAAGTTGAGTCAAAAGAATGTTTTGTTTGATAACGCTGTAGTAAGAATTCCAGGTCTTCAGCCGAAGCTTGGGCATCACGTAAATGGAATTGCAGGCGCTGTCCGGAACGAACGTAATCGGCAATGGCAATCGCCCCAGCAGATGGTTCTACCCCCAAAATGCTGCGAATTAAAAAGTCTCCTGGGTGCAAATCTTGTTTGAACTCATCCATTGCTAAACCAACAAATAAGGAATGTTGTGCCAGCATCCGATCTTCTTCGTTCAAACTAGCAATCAAATCTCGCAACGCCATTAGCGGTACTTGCTCGTTGAGTTCTAGGATGATGTTGCGATCGCTCTTTGTCACCTGATACGGTTTCCCAATTGGCCGACATCCTTGCGCCACAATCGTTTCTAACACGATATTGCCACTCAAAGCAACGCCAATTGTTCCTTCTCTATAGACACTGTCATTGTAAAAAAGGGAGATACGACCTCCCAAACCGCCCCCACTTGCCTGTCCTCCCACTGTTACTGAACCGGGATAGGCAAAATCCAATCCTTGTAAGAGATCGTTGATTCCAGAGGAAAACGACCCAGACAGCAAGATAAATTGGGGCATGGGTGATGGTGGTACACCTATTAAATCTATCCAAGCATCTGGTGGATCGTCCAAATCTGGTAATTCCTCAGGCTCGATATGGAATGGTTTGATATTCACTTCCGGAAGGTGTGCCAAAGTCAAGCTGAGGGCGGGTTCTGCTTCTAATTCTTGTGTTTTCCCCCACTGAGTTGTACCGATTACACCTCCACCACTACAACCTATAACTACAGGTACTGAAAGTTTTTCTGCAAGTAGAGGTAAAAGTCGAGAATATTCACTTGTAAAAGCAGACGAAATAAAGACCAGCCCTAAATCAGCAGGTGCTGTTAACGACGAGACAGTCCGCTGTACTACATCTGAAACAGCTGCTTCTAAGGAAGGGCGGGTAGACAGGGCATTTGCCCACTGCATTTGGTCTGCCATGAATTTTGGGCTCTACTTTTTTTTAGGCTTTTCGTTTATTTGCAAGACAAGGTACTGTATAATTTATTTTCTCATTATAGTCCTTGTCAAATCTTAAAAGATATAGATGAATACAACCTTACTGTAATGACAAGCTGTAATAGTTATGAAGCATATCCCTATTGACTGGGCAAACTGAATACACAGAACAGTAGAATGGGGAGTGATAGTACTCAAAACTGTCATTTTTGAAATTTTTCTATACTTGTATTGAAAACACGCAACAAGACTAAGACAATGAGCAACATCCAAGACAAAATCGAACAAGAAATCGCACAAGCTCGTGCTACCTGTGACACTTCAGGTAGTAACTCTGCTGAATGTGCAGCAGCTTGGGATGCAGTGGAAGAATTACAAGCTGAAGCTTCTGACCAACGCCAAGCAAAGCGCAAAACCTCCCTTGAGCAGTATTGTGATGCTAATCCAGAGGCTGATGAGTGCAGAGTTTACGAAGAGTAAAAGTTAACTCGACCACCTCTGTTTATGACCGGTGGGCAAGTTACTAAAGACTGTTTACTAACAATGCTGTGCCATAGCAGCACTTGTACCTGAAATCTCACTCCATCCTTTTGTCATCCTGTGTTAAAAACGGGAGATGAGGGTAAAGAGTGGGATTTTCATTTAACAATGACCAGTGAAGAGTCAGTTAACTTACTAGTGAGAGATTGAAGAAATGTAAGGGGAACTTAGACTGTAATTAGTCGCTCGGTTATTACTGGTAATTGATAACCGATTGCTATTTCACCGGTCAATGATTTGAGGAAAAACTATGAATGACGTATGGTTTCGTCCCTTAGTCTGGATAGACTATCGATTGGCATTGTTGTTCGCGGTTATTATGCCCGTCATTTTACTGATATGGGCATTTGCACAAAAAGCAGAACCAATCCAACATTTGCTGATTATTTACTGGCGAGTATCAAGTTTACTGGCAATCACAATTTATCTCATGATTGGTGGATTCGGGGTTAGTTTTATATCGGGATTAATGGCTCGTATCCTGATTCCTATTTCATTGTGGTTCTGGGTGGATCTCAACGATGAAATAGAGTATCAGTCAAGAGGACCTTTAAAGTTAGTTTTTACTTCATGGCGTTGGGCTATAACTATCTATTCTATCTTAGGCGCACTTGCCTTGATACCTTTTGTGAATTGTGCTTTTTCCGAAATGGCGATCGCCAATTCATATTGTCGCGTTTGGTTTGAAGCACCCCTCATGTATAAAGATTATTTCCATCACGATACCAAACCAGGTTTTCTCGGTTTTCTTGGCATTATTGGTCTCATCGTTTACGTACTTTATTTAAGCTACTTTGTTCTGATTAAGCTAGGCAAACAAGGACGTTCAGCTACTCCACAGTAAATCTTTGTAATTCGTAATTTTAAATTACGAATTATCAATCTTTCCTCTCTTAATCCTTTCACTTTCTTTGTACCGATATACTTAAGTGTCGATTTATGAATAATTCTATTGGCAAGCGACTCGAACAATACACTATAAAACGTCCTCAAGAAGTCCTATTGGTAACAGTGGAAATTGCTGGCGAGGAAGACCAAATTGCCATTTTTAAAGGTTTTTCTAGCTCCTTAGTGCGTTCAACTGCCTTCGATCCTGAAGTTCCCGTACTACAAGATGAAGCAAAAATTATTAAAATTGATAGAGCGGCAAGCCCCTACAATCCAGAAGCTCCCCGTTATATTCAGCAAGACATATCTTGGGAAAATATGCAATCTTTATTATCTCAATTAGGAGTGTGAACTACCAATAAAAACTACCGAAGAACCAATTTTGAAAAATGTCTCAATCTGGATACACTCTTCCCGTCTTCGCTTGTGCATCTGCTGTTGCGGCTTTGCATTGGTTGCGTCATCGCCAACCCATACTTTCTGTCTCAGTGAACTTGATTGAACCAAATCAAGTGGTAGAAATACCTGTGGAACAGGTTGCAGGATTGTCAGAAAATATGGCTCTGGCAATTACCCGTAGTGAACCAGGGGATAATCTGGACATTACGCGAAATACCCCTGTTTGGGCTTTGGTGGAATGGGGGAGAGGAGGGAAGGAGTCGGGGGTAGAGGTTCCCTTTGGGGTTGGGGGCAGCGGGGAAAGGAGCGAGCAGGTAACTATTAAAGGAGGTTCGGGGATTGGGCGGATAGTTGAAGTTGGGGATAAACCTGCTATTTATGGTTACGCTCAACGGTTGTTGCAAGAGAATTTGCAGCAAATGCTTGAAACAGAGGAACAAATCATTGTGACGATTATTTTGCCAGAAGGCAAAGCACTTGCTCTTAGAACTTCTAATGCTGCCTTTGGTGTCGTAAATGGTCTTTCTCTACTGGGGACAACAGGCATTTCTCAACCTTTAAGCGCTCCCGGACAACTAGAAGCTTTTCGAGAAGAATTGCGTCACAAAGCAAATCATTTTGATTGTTTGGTTTTTTGTGTTGGTGAAAATGGGTTAGATTTAGCGCAAAAACTAGGGATAAACCAGGAACAATTGGTCAAAACAGCCAATTGGCTCGGTCCAATGCTAGTAGAAGCGGCTTTACAAAATATTAAGCAGATCCTATTATTTGGATATCATGGCAAGCTGATTAAACTTGCAGGTGGAATTTTTCATACCCATCACCATATTGCTGATGGTCGTCGGGAAATTCTAGTAGCGCATTGTGCTAACGTTGGTTTACCTACTCCAGATTTACAAGCTGTGTTTAGCAGCGCCACCGCAGAAGCAGCATTAATTTACCTGCGTTCTTTAGATGGATCTGGTGGTAGTGATTGGGTAAATCGGGTTTACACTTCCATTGTTGAAGAAATCGATTCTCGTTCGAGAAAGTATATAAAAGACCATGTCGGTGAATCAGGTACCTTGCCGTCTGTTGGTTCTGTCCTCTTTGCTCGCGATCGCGAAGTTTTTGTAAAAAGTAAAACTGCACATACGCTAATGGGAAAATTATGTTAATTTAATATGAATAATCTTAAACACTAACGCACAATATTTTTTACCAATTTTTTACCACCCTAGGGTAAGTGTTCCCGCACAATACTATTAATAAGTATAGGGTCTGTGCAGTGGCGCAACAGAGTCGCCTTTGGAGAGGATATGTCTTACCATCACAAGTTGGTAAGGCAGAGAGTGGTACTAACCAAGACCCGATCGCTCAAAATCTTTCATTCTATTTACACCATCCCTGTCATGAATACTGCGGTGAGTCTACCAACACAACAAGCGCCTCAAACAGAAGACACTTTGGGGCAAATCAATCGCCAAATCATTGTGATTCTCGATTTCGGTTCTCAGTACTCTGAACTGATTGCTCGTCGAATTCGTGAAACACAGGTTTATTCAGAAGTCCTTTCCTATCGCACGACAGCTGATGCATTACGTCAACTCAATCCCAAAGGAATAATCCTATCTGGCGGTCCCAATTCAGTTTATGACAGTGGTGCCCCCCATTGCGATCCAGAAATATGGAATTTAGGCATTCCAATTTTAGGTGTGTGCTACGGCATGCAACTCATGGTTCAACAGATGGGTGGAGAAGTCGCAAAGGCAGATCGAGGTGAGTATGGCAAAGCATCTCTTTATATAGATGACCCCACAGATTTGCTAACCAATGTTGAGGATGGCACAACTATGTGGATGAGTCACGGAGACTCAGTCATCAACATGCCACCCGGATTTGAATTGCTGGCACACACAGACAATACACCTTGTGCAGCTATCGCCGAGCATCAGAAAAAACTCTATGGAGTTCAATTTCATCCAGAAGTGGTTCATTCTATCGGTGGTTTAGCTTTAATTAGTAACTTTGTTTACCACATCTGCGAATGCGAACCCACTTGGACAACTGCTGCTTTTGTTGAAGAAGCAATTCGAGAAATTCGCGCTAAGGTTGGTACCAAACGGGTACTCTTAGCTCTCTCTGGGGGAGTGGATTCTTCAACTTTGGCATTTTTATTGCATAAAGCAATTGGCGACCAACTTACTTGCGTGTTCATTGACCAGGGTTTTATGCGGAAGTACGAGCCGGAACGGTTGTTAAAATTGTTCCAAGAGCAGTTCCACATTCCCGTAGAATACGTTAACGCCAGAGAGCGTTTTATTTCCGCCCTCAAAGGTGTCACCGATCCAGAAGAGAAACGTCGTATCATCGGACACGAGTTTATTGCTGCATTTGAGGAAACTTCCAAAAAACTTGGCCCCTTTGATTACCTCGCACAGGGAACTCTTTATCCAGACGTCATTGAATCTGCTGATACCAACGTCGATCCCCAAACTGGGGAACGTGTAGCAGTGAAAATCAAGAGCCATCACAATGTTGGGGGATTGCCCAAAGACTTACGATTCAAACTCGTAGAACCCTTACGAAAACTATTTAAGGATGAAGTCCGCAAAGTTGGGCGTGCTATTGGTTTGCCTGAAGAGATTGTACAAAGGCATCCTTTCCCAGGACCGGGTTTGGCAATTCGCATTCTCGGTGAAGTTACTGCCGAACGCTTAAACATTTTACGCGATGCCGATTTGATAGTGCGTCAAGAAATAAACCAACGAGGTCTATATCACGAGTACTGGCAAGCTTTTGCTGTTTTATTACCAATCCGCAGTGTGGGTGTCATGGGCGACCAACGTACCTATGCTTACCCCATCGTCCTGCGAATTATTACCAGTGAAGATGGTATGACAGCAGATTGGGCGCGTGTACCTTATGATGTTCTCGAAGTGATTTCCAATCGCATTGTCAATGAGGTAAAAGGCGTCAACCGCGTGGTTTACGATATCACTTTCACCGTGTCTTGCACAAAGGTGACACGGCTTCCTGCTAGAAGATCTTTGTAACGTGGATAAACCTGGTCGCTATGTAATTCGCCGCTGAGTAGCTCATATAACAATGGTTTGAAACTGAAGCGATCGCGTTGCTCAATGAGAATGATAGGATGTGAATAATTCTGATGGCTTAAGTGTAGAGCCGTAAACAGCCCAGCAAAGCCACCACCTAAGATGACTGTGGGATGGGACGCTTGCTGCATAGATGTACGAGTTGCTGTATGTAAATTTAAGACAGGTAAAGACGCACCATGGGGCGTCTCTACAATTAGTGAATTTATGTTACACGACATTGAGACGATGGCAACATATGTTATGTATTCACCTGAAGTTATTTCACTTCATTGGGTTCAAACTTAGCGACTTTACCTTTTTTAACAGCGACTACAACATCATAGGTTGAACAGTAAGAAAATGTGGTATCGTTGGCTTTGTTATAAAGGTTAACGACCTGACCTGCTCCTCCGGGCTGAATACCGATTGGCTCCAAATCTCCAAAAAAGAAACGACGTAGCTGATCGCCACTACCAATCTGACCCTTATTTTTAGTCAGTAAAGTGACTTTCTCCTGTACAGATAATTCCTGGGCTGATGCCTGAACCAATAAAGGATTTATGGCTTTCAATGGTGCTTCCCATACTGTTAAAAAACCAGTCAAGGCAACTGTAGCGACTAAGGGGGCGAATTTCATTTGTGTCTCCTGTTATCCCGGACATTCAAAGCTTCTCAGTAGCTACTGAAGCCAATCTGAAACCAAACCATCATTTTCATGAATTTATTCTTTAAGCTAATTTAGGATATTCTCAGCATTTTCTCAGATAAGTTGAGTCACTCCAATTCACAATTGAATTTAAGTATTTTCTCAGCAAAAACTCATCTATAACAGAATGATAAAAAGCTAATATTAGGAATCCTACATCAAGTTTAGGGTCGATTTTGCCAACCAGATTCATATTCACTTTTGGTGGGCAATGCCCACCCTACGCATCAGATAAGAGTCCTATATAATGACTAATTTTTTTATGGCGGTGGTGTTAATACTATGACTAAACTTAGAAAACCGCATCGCTTAATCTACAGAATTTCCGGACAAACATATCTCTGGCTGGCAATCCTCATTTTTGGAGCATCTAGTGCAGTAACCCGCAAACTCACAGAAATTGGAGCACAACATTTCATAGATGGTCGCAATCCAATTTCTTTATGTAATGTTTTATTCGTAGGAAACCTTTGTGCCTTGATAGTTATGCTCCTCATCTACGGGCGAGACTGGAACAAAGCTACTTTCAGGCAAATATCAAAGAAGGATTGGGTTAGTTTAACAGCAGTAGCTATTTTATCAGGAGCGCTAGCCCCTGGCTTAATTTTCCAGGCATTGGCGCTCACGGGGGTTAATAATGTCATCTTGGTTGGACGCTTGGAACCGCCTCTCACTCTGGCTTTATCAGTCTGGTTATTAAAGGAACGGGTAAATCTTTGGGAATTGATGGGGGCGATCGCCGCGTTTGTGGGGGTTACTCTCACTATTCTCCTTCAGCCACCTGGGGAAGTGATGATGAATATGGGAGGTTTGCAAGTGGGTGTAGGAGAACTTCTAGTAGCCGCAGGATCTGTGGCTGTAGCTGTTTCCACAATTATTGGCAAAAAATACCTCTCTCAGATACCCTTAGGAATTTACAGTATCTTTCGTACTGCCCTGGGCACTGTCATATTTTTCTTTTTTGCTTTGGTGCTTTATGGTCAAGACCATTTTGCTGATGTACTCTCACCTTTTCTATGGAAGTGGATGTTCCTTTATGGTGGGTTGATTGTGGTAGTAGGTCAGTCATTTTGGCTCAAAGGCTTGAGAAGCTCAACAGTGTCTATGGCTTCTTTAATTGGCTCCTTTACTCCCATAGCAGGTATTTTAGCAGCTTATTTAATTTTAGGTGAAGCTCCTACCCTAGCTCAATATATCGGTGGTAGTGTTATTTTAATTGGTATTTTCTTAAGTCAAGTTGGTACTCGTCGTCAGGCATCTCGCAGAAGTGCGTTTTCCAAGGTCGATTCTACTCAAGCAGAACAAAAGGTGGAAACTACTATGGGATTTAAGGGAATATGAAGGTAGTTCGTTGTTATTTTCAGGCTTTCATCCTCATTTACAAGGAATTGCTGTAAGTAGGTCGGCGTCAATAAATAAAACTAGGAGTTAGGGCTGTTAGTGGTTAGTGGTTAGTAGTTACTAGGCTTTAAGGCTCTTCATAAAAGTCCACATAGTTATGTTTTATTGTGCCGATTTACTTATCTCCTCAGCCAAAGCTTAAAATTTGTTCAGGAAAAACTCATCTTGTTTCTTAAGAAAGATATTAGATTTTAAATGTAAGCCAAAAATAGATTTATCTCAGATTGACTTATAAAGTTCTGATGAAAATAGAGAAAGATGAGTTATTCCAATGTTTTTTTTACACAAGTTAAAGAGAAAATTAGCTAGAGTCATTGATCGTAGAATCGAACCCTCGTCGCTACAATTTCGCCTAACGGTTGAAATCATTGTTATCTTTACACTTGGATTCAGTAGTTTTACAATATGGATAGGTTGGGAAATAAGACGGTTTCTCATCACAACTTATCAACAATATGGTGTGTTAAATGACGATCGTAGGCTATTGATTATGATGCAAAGTTTGGGAACTGTGAGCGTTCTGTTGCTTGTGACTACTACAGTTCTCGCGTTTATATTTGTCAGGCGATCGCTCTTGCCGTTACAACAGATGAATCAGTGGGCAGTAACTTACGCTACCCAACTGAGCCCATATCCATCGCGGTTAAGTTGGACACCGAGCGAAGTGAAAGCACTAGCCCAAACTTGGAATGAATTGTTAATCAGGCTTTCAGAAGTGAAAGCACAGCAGCAACAGTTTACCAATGACTTGGCTCACGAGTTACGCACCCCCCTTAGTATGGTGTATGCGTATTTACAAAGAACTTTGCAACGCAGTCAGAATCTGCCAGCACCACAAAAAGAGGCTTTAGAGATGGCTTTTTCTGACGCAGAACGAATGATTTATATCTTGCAAGACTTACTAGAATTAGCACGGGCAGGTAACAGTGCATTGCCCTTGCAAACTGAACCACTTATATTAAATGATGTGATTGCAGACATGGTACAGATGACAGAAAAATTTGACCATCGGGCAATCCAGCTTAAAGTTGCCTCGTTTCCTATTAAAGTAAAGGCGGAACGCAATCAGTTAATGCAAGTGTTAAATCATTTAATTGACAATGCTTTTCAATACTCCGATGTGGATAAACCAGTGACAATGCAGCTGGCTCAGGTTGATAATTGGGCAGTCATTCAAGTCAGCGACAAGGGCTGTGGCATTCCCCTGTCAGAACAGTCCCGCATTTTTGAACCCTTTTATCGGGTAGATCCATCCCGTACCCGTTTGACTGGGGGAACTGGCTTGGGTCTATCTATAGTAAAACGCCTTGTGGAACGCATGGGGGGCAAGGTTGAAATTTGGTCAGAACCCGGTCATGGCAGCACCTTTATTTTAAGATTACCTGCATTAGGAGAAAAAATATGACAGCGCATATCCTCCTGGTTGAAGATGAAGTCAAACTGGCACGGTTTGTGGAATTGGAACTCAATAGTGAAGGTTACAAAGTCAGTGTTGCCCATGATGGCATCACTGGTTTGACCTTAGCACGGGAATCTTCCCCAGATTTAGCAGTTTTAGATTGGATGTTGCCCGGTTTGTCGGGCTTGGAACTTTGTCGTCGCTTGCGTGCAACTGGAAACAAAGTGCCAGTGATTTTGTTAACAGCAAAAGATGAAGTGAGCGATCGCGTTGCGGGTTTAGACGCAGGTGCTGATGATTATGTGGTTAAACCCTTTAGTATTGAGGAATTATTAGCTAGAATTCGCGCCCATTTGCGCCGCACTCAAGAAACCGATGAAGATTTGTTGCAATTTGAAGATTTGAGCCTAAATCGCAGCACTCGTGAAGTGTTTCGAGGCAAACGAGCCATCGAGCTCACAGCAAAAGAGTTTGATTTATTAGAATATCTTCTTTCACATCCCCGTCAGGTATTTACTAGAGACCAAATTCTAGAGAAAGTTTGGGGTTACGATTTCATGGGCGATTCTAATATTATCGAAGTTTATGTTCGCTACCTGCGCCTGAAGCTGGAAGAAAATCATGAAAAGCGTTTGATTCATACGGTGCGTGGTGTGGGGTATGCATTGCGGGAGTAGTAGTGCTGTACAAACATTTAATAATATGTTATACTTACTAGATGCTAGTTTTGTTGATTTAAAACGAAAACCAGATCGGGAAGGGAGCATTTACCGAAAAACTTAATACCTCACATTGCTGCTCTTGAGTATTGTTGGCTTCTTGAGAGTAGTGAGACGAAAGCAGTATAAAATGAGGAATCGATAGAGCTTCCTAGTTGCAAGCCATAAGTCAAATGACGGAACAAGAATTACTCGAAGCAATGAAACTTACGATTATCGCTAGAGACTGGCAAGGGTACCTAGGTTTTCGGCGTCAACTCATCGCGCTCAACCCCAAATTTCAAACGAAAATGCGGGCATTCTACGGAGATCTATCGGACGCTGATTTAATCGCGTATGCAGATTACTTCGGTTTCGACCAAAAGCTACCAAACCATATCAAGGAATACTTGAAAATTAAGGAAAAAGCCAAGCGAGAAGAAAGGGAAAGGCTTGCACAGGAAAGAATGCAAAATCTGGCGATGAATGCTAAAAGCTCAAAACCTATACTGCGTAAAAGTTTTAGAGACAAAGAGTAATTTGTTGTAAACAACACTTTGTACGTTGCACAGTCAACTTGAGTTGACAAAACAGGGATAAGTCAGCGTTTGATGACGTAGTTGAATGGCTATTTCCAACTTAGTTGGTATTAGACTCAAGCAGAAATATGGTTCTTGCGTACTTAGGGTGCTAAATTAATATCATAGTGCCAAGAAAGTAAAGCTCTAATTTCACGCATTGCGAAAATTTCTAAAGCCAAATCCACTTCGTTTCCAAATAGGGTATGGCGTGCGATCGCAGGTCTGTTTGTGCCTTAAAACCCGTAACCTTCAATTCATCACCAAAATCTGCCAAGAACCACAAAATGGCGTCCTCAGCAGTGCATCGTGCTAGCAATGACGGTCATGGGAATTGTTGCCCTTCACCAATGCTCTTGAACTAAGTATTCTAAGCCCAAGCGAGAGGAAAACATTAGAGAACAAGGTTCTTGCTCTCCTGATAACAGTCCATCTTCCAGTAGAGCCACAGCTTCAGCTTTACTGCGAATTCCAACCAAAGAAGAATGCTCTTCCCACTGACTTGATTGAAAATGGCGATTGGGCATTTCCGTTTGCACCACAAAGACCAAATCAACTTCTCCTGTGATAGGGTCGCCAGATATACCAACAAACCGAGTATTCTTTTCATTTAAGGTCATGGCAACATTCATTTCTTCCCACAACTCCCGTTGAGCATCTTGATAAAAATTGATGTTTTGAACTGTAGGAGAAAATGTAGCCCAACCCGCCACAAAATTGGCAACGCCTGTGCGATCCAATGAATTCAACCGCTTACCGATGTAGACATTACCATCCGTGGTTAGAGGAACTACCGCAACCCCAATTCCTCTGGCAAAATAGGCGTAGGGATCGCGGTAATTTGTCAGACCACGCATCATCAGCTTTAGTGCTTCCAATGGACTACGAGTCAAATCCAGACGACAATGTGGGTAGCTAGTGGGTCCAACTTCCAGGGTGAAGGTGTCTTGAGTGCGAGACCAGAATCCAGCCACTCCAGATCCAGACCAGCGGACTTTGCGCTCATCATAACTTCCCGGTTTGGTGCCATCTGTGAGGAGACCAGTACGAATTTGGGGATTAATCACAGCTTCTAAGTAAGCATGAAACTGCGTGTCAAGGGGCTCATCATGGAGGCTTTGAGGACCATGCCCTTCGCGAACCTGAATTTTTGTCACGCCTGCTACCTCATCGGGATGAATCAAGTGAAGAAAATCGCGACCTGCAATCAGCGCCTCAGATAATGCGTTACCCTGGGGCAAATCTGCTAAATATGCAACTACCTTCTCAAGACAGGCAAAATATTCGGATGTTTGATATAGAGGAGATTCAGGCACTTTCCAATTGCTCACAAAGCTGATAAAACTGGTGAATTTTGGCGATAATAAAATCTAGTTCTTCATCAGTCAAACTATAGGATGACGGCAAAGAAATTCCTCGTTCATAAGCAGATGTACTGACGGGATAGGTCATGCTTGGATTGACCCAGCCTTGATAGCAAGGTTGAAGATGAAGCGGACAGAAAAAGAGTCGGGTTTGAATTCCCTGATTGGCTAAATAGTCAGCGAGTTCAGCCCGGTTTTCAGCATAGAAAGAGGTGAACCAGTGGACGGGTTGACAGCGTGGATCTATAAAGATCGGCTTCAACTGCATCACATCTGCTAAAGCAGCCATGTAAGCTTCATAAATTTGCTGTTTACGCTTAATAATTGCAGGTAATTTTCTGAGCTGGGCAACACCAACGGCTGCCTGCATTTCTGTCATAGAAAAATTAAAGCCAATATGTTCGTGGACAAAGGTGCCACGACGCACTCGCCCATGATTCTTGAGCCGACGGCAGGTCTGGGCAATGATATCACAGTCTGTTAGGATAATCCCACCTTCACCACAGGTGATGGTTTTGTTGCCGTAGAAGGAAATGGCACCTGCGTCTCCGTAATAGCCTACATGGCGATCGTTGAACTTTACTCCAATCGCCTGCGCTGCATCTTCAATCACCTTCAACTCAAAGCGTTTAGCAAAAGAAAGTACCGCATCCATGTCTGCACTTTGACCGTACAAATGGACAGGCATAATCGCTTTGGTTCTGTCATTGACCAAGGAGGAAGCAGCTTCTACATCAATGCACAGGGTATCTGCTCTAACTGGGCAAAAGACAGGCTTAGCCCCTGCCATAATCACTGCATTCGAGGAAGCCACAAAGGTCAGGTTAGGGACAATCACCTCATCTCCATGACCAATATCCAGAGCCTTGAGGATGCAGTATATGGCAGCAGTACCGTTGCAAACAGCAATTGTATGCTTTGCTCCCGTTAAAGCCCTTATGCCAGCTTCAAACTCTTCTGTCACCTTATTCTCGGTTAAGTAGGTTGATTCCATCACACGCTTAACCTCTTGCCATTCACTGTCGTCAATCCAAGGTTGAATTTGAGGGATCATATCAATTGTCTGAGAGGATGTTTGAAAAGTTAGTTAGCTTGTACAAAGCTTTCTCAGCATAAGCTGTGAATAGATAGTAGACAGCAGGTAGTTCTGTTACCTGAGCAAACCACAAATTTGTGTGACTCAAAAAAAATCTTGGGTAGTTGAGCGCACTTTCGGTTACATTACTGGTTAATTTAATTAACTGGTGTAAGGGTGTGCAAATCTGGAGCGGCAGGATCGAAAGCAACATCCAGTAGCGCAATTTGTTCGCTGTCCTCTAGGTAGCGCAAAGTGTGAAGCATATAAGGCTTAATCTGAACTCCTTCTCCTGGGTTCAAAATAAATTGCTGCTTTCGTTGAGGGTTATCACAATCTTGCAGTTCTACCTCTACTTTACCACGCACCAGAAAAATAACTTCATTGGTTCTAGTATGGAAATGCCCGCCTCGAATCTGACCCGCTTGAGTTCTGACAAAATTCACTTCCTGCCAAACCCCTTGATTTACAAGACCCAAAAAT
Organism: Scytonema sp. NUACC21; assembly: GCF_054684315.1. Taxonomy (NCBI): domain Bacteria; kingdom Bacillati; phylum Cyanobacteriota; class Cyanophyceae; order Nostocales; family Scytonemataceae; genus Scytonema; species Scytonema sp. NUACC21. The sequence goes on from NZ_BAAFZH010000091.1 coordinate 40,838, forward strand.
AAACCCCTTCGATCTGATTGATTCATGTAGCAAGATATCTTTCCTACTTCAAACACTATTTCACCTCAATCAATAACATTTTCACAAGAGAACCCTGACAGAACACGCGCACACTACATCGGCATCAGTTGGGTGGTTTATAGGCTTGTACAGATGCCCCATTTCCAATATACTAAACACCTTTAGCACCTGACGAATCAGCCGAATCATCTGCTTCTGCGCTAATTACATAGACAATTATGACGCATTTTTTACTTTAACAATTTTAAGAAATTCTTAAATTCTATTGGTTTGGTATTTTTACATCTCAGACTGTAATTATTAGTGAGCTTTCTACGGGAGGAACTTCAGTTTAAAGTAAGCATTAAAGAGGGCGTAGTACAGGATATGCAAGAATGAAGCTATCCAAATCATTTTTTCATTAATTTTACTTATACATGGAAGAAACGTCTCATTCTCCTTGGTGGAAGCCTGCTGTTATTTATCAGACTTATCTACGTAGCTTTCAGGACTCTGATGGGGATGGCATTGGCGACATCCCCGGTATTATCAAGCGACTAGATTATTTAGAATGGCTTGGGATAGATGCCATTTGGGTGACACCATTCTATCCCTCCCCAATGGCCGATTTTGGTTATGATGTGAGCGACCATACCAATATTGACCCTATTTTTGGAACCCTTTCAGATGTAGATGATTTGATAGGATATTTGCACGATCGCAATATCAAGATATTGATTGACTTTGTTGCCGCCCATACTTCAGATCGCCATCAGTGGTTTATTGAATCCTGTAGTTCGCGCAATCATCCCAAGCGAGACTGGTACATATGGAAAGATCCAAGTGCAAATGGTGGACCTCCCAATAATTGGATCGGACGTTTTGATGGGCTTTCTGCCTGGGAATGGGATACTAAAACAGAGCAATACTATCTACACTCGTTTCTCAAAGAGCAGCCAGATATCAATTGGCGGAGCATCGGTGCTAGACAGGCAATGCTGGATGTCCTGAATTTTTGGTTACACCGGGGTGTGGATGGAATTCGAGTTGATGCCGCCTATCGTGCCTACAAAGATTCGCAGTTTCGCGACAATCCAGTAAATCCCAACTGGCATCCCGGCATGGAACCATCAGATCGCCTGTTTGAAGTCTTTAGTAAGAATATACCGGAAATTCATGATTTCAACCGTATGCTGCGGAAGCTTGTAGATGGGTATGGCGATCGCCTTTTGATTGCTGAACTCTATAAATCACTGGAAGAAATTGTTAAGCATTATGGAGCGAATGACGAATTTCATTTACCACTTAATTCGGAATTGATGTCATCTGACTGTCAATGGAGTGCGGAGTCCGTCCGAGAAATTGTCGAACGCTATGAAAGGTTGCTCCCTGAAGGTGCATGGCCCAATTGGTCGTTAGGCAATCATGACAAGCATCGCGTTGCCAGCAGAATTGGGATTTCTCAAGCCAAAATCGCTATGATGCTACTGCTCACCCTTCGCGGTACGCCAACAATTTACTATGGAGATGAACTGGGAATGGAGGACGGTTGGATTCCTTCCGAGCATATCCAGGACCCTTGGGAAAAAAAAGCGCCCGGTATTGGAGTTGGACGCGATCCCGAACGCACACCGATGCTTTGGGATGACTCTGCTAATGCAGGCTTTTGTGTGGAATCAGTCCAGCCCTGGTTACCTATCACTTATGACTACAGCAGTATCAATGTCAAAGCACAGAAGCAGAACTCCCGGTCATTTCTTTCACTGACACAGACACTGTTGCGCTTGCGTCGTCAACAACCAGCACTACAGCTTGGAGACTATATGTCTTTATACTCACCCCCACAGCTTTTTTGCTACCGACGCTTTAACCAGACATCAGATATTGTTATAGCCTTGAACTTCAGTTCTGAATATAGGGAATGGATATTACCGATCGAGTTTCGTAACCACTCAACAGTTCTCCTCTCAACGTTTGTGGATCGCCAGGGCGGATTGTTGAGAGACAATCTCGAACTACGAGGACATGAAGGTCTGATTATCCAGCGTAGATATCAATCGTAATGACCTTAGCCTACCTATCAATCTGTTGAATAATGTATAATTGCGAGAGCTTTGCAAGACCCATCCAGTCAAACTTTTACCACTCTTTGTTTTTATGATGATTAGCGAGCGCACGATAGTTTTCTCCACCAAGCATCAAGTGACCATGAAAGACCAGGTCACACCAGATATTGGCAAAGATGCGGTATTCATGGATTTATTTGAGCAGGTAAAACCCTATACAATGACTAGCGTAGAGGCACTCTTTGCACTGTATACAGCAATGAATTACGTGCTCGATCGCAATATACCTGGTGACATTGTGGAATGCGGCGTTTGGAGAGGAGGAAGCGCTTTACTAGCAGCCTTGATTTTGAAGGCGCGAAACGTTAGCGATCGCAAGCTATATTTGTATGACACATTTCAGGGTATGCCAACCCCCACTGAATTTGATGTGGATAAATATGGACGCACCGGCTTTGAAATGATGGAGCAATATGGGGACGATATTGGTTGGTGTTACGCTTTATTGGAAGAGGTTCAAGCAGCGTTCTCCGTCCATAATTTTGATTTTGAGATTGATTTTATTCAAGGAGATGTCATTGAGACACTGGAAAAGATTAAGCCAGAAACCATCTCCGTTCTGCGTCTAGACACTGATTGGTATGAATCCACAGCTGCTGAGTTTCAGCATCTCTACCCTCGACTCTCGACAGGAGGCGTTTTGATTGTCGATGACTATGGCTGTTGGGCTGGATCGCGCAAAGCCACTGATGACTACTTCCGTGACGTGCCAAGACCAATGTTGATACGCGTTGATAAGGAAGTGCGCCTTGGAATCAAGCTTTAGACTGGTAAAGTATAGCTTTCTTAAGCCGATGAGTTACAAGCAAGGGGCTTAAGACCCTTGTCGGTTGGAATATGGTGCGATACTGGCTTAATGTTAATGACATGAGCGATCGCAGAGCAAATGAAGAGAGTCGAGACCCGTCGATTTAGGGAGTTTTAATTAGGAGTAAAATGGAGTTAACCGTAAGATTTAACTCCATTTTACTTATGCAATACTTGTCACCACAACAAGTTTATCAACAATATGGCTTTCATCGTAAAACCTTAGCTGCCAAGTATAAGAGACAGAATTAATTACACAGATTTTTTCCTGTTCCCTGTTGCCTCTTCCCTCACGAACGAATTCAATATTATCCAACTACTTATGCAAATGCTTGAAGAACCTGTTTTCCTTACCCTGTGTGACGCGGATAGTCCACAAGTCCAGCCACTGTATTCATCATTAAGGGGTAACTTGCGTATCCTTGAGACTTACAGTCCTCGCCTTGGACTCCTCTCAAAAATATTCAAGGTTCGCGACTTCTTAGCGTCTGATACCGATATTGCTGACGACGCAATTATCGTCTTTACGGATGCCTATGATGTGCTGTGCATTCGTTACGATCCCGCCGGATTGGCAGCAGACTTCATGGCTACAGGTAGAGACCTTATCCTCGGTGCCGAAACTGTATTCTGCCATCATAGTGCTGATGTACTTCCCTTCTTTTTATCTAACTATTTAGGGCATCCAGCAAAGTATCTCAACAGTGGCTTTATCATTGGCTACAAATGGGCTTATTCCCGTATGCTTAATTATATTGCCAATAATTTCGTAGAGAAATATATGATGGATAGCCGTCAGAATGACCAGCGTGTCATTTCGCGATTCATGTTAGAAAACTCCGAACTGGGTCTGTTGAACATGGATATCGATAGCACGTTCAAATTCTGCTATACCCACACCTACGATAATAATCCATTACGCTGTGACAATTTGGCGTCTTATTTTGTCCACGTAACCTGGTTAGCGCTGGAAATACAGAAACAAGCTTACGACGAGATCCGGAGAGTTTTTAAAGTTTAGCAGGGGAGATTATATAGGTCATCTTGCATTGGGGAGGGGGTCATTCTTTCTCTTCTGAAGCTCGCGGATATAAAATTCTTCAAGTTGTTGTATGTGATTTTTTATATCGTATCGTTGGGCACTGATAAAAGCGTTGTTAATTATTTTTTCTCTAAAGCTCGAATCGCTTAAGAGTGCTAGAATGCCTTGGGCAATTTGCTCGCTGTTCTTGTAATCAACAACCCAGGCATTCTCCTTATGTACAGCATGGTCCAAAGCACTACCTGCAAGAGTAACAACAGATGGAACTTTAGAAAGCATTGCTTCTACATAGACTTGTCCAAAGGTTTCTTGAATAGAATCGGTAGGCACATGGACGAAAACATCAAATAATCTGAACAAAGCAAAAAGGTCTTCTTCAAATGGGATTTCGATATAGCTATGTTCGGGTAATTGTGCCAACTTGTCCGTGATGCTGAGAATGTCCTCATATTGAGGCGCAACGATGTCTTCTTTACGTGCATTACGAATTTTCTCCTCCAGGTCGGCACGATTCGTATGTGTCCCAGACAGAACTAGGATGGCATTGGGATAAGTTTCCAGAACCCGCTTGTGTGCTTCAATGACGTATTCAACTCCTTTCCATCTGACATACCTCGCAGCCACACCGATCGCAGGGCCTTGATGATTTCCCAGATACTTAAGTCGCAATCGCTTGATGCGCGGAGAGTCTACATTCTCAAATTCACTGGTATCAAATCCCGTTGGTATAAGTGTAATTTTATCATCGGGGATGCCGTCTTCTATCATGCCTTGCTTGCTTTTGTTGGTAACAGCAATAACATTGGTGGAACATTCCCATATCAAGCGATGCTTGCTTGGCGCATGACGCGAATAGTATTTAATCGAAGGATGTTCCCTGGTGAAGACTCGTACTGGAACATGAGCGTAATAAGCAGCTTGCATTCCAGCCAAGCTTCCAGCAAACCAATGAGTATGAACAATATCGGTTTTATTTGCGATTAAGTGTTCGTAAAGAAATTTGACGATTTCTGGGGTATTGCTATAGTCCTGATAAGAAGTAACCTTGCAAGGAATCTGCATCTGCCTTAAGAAGGAGATTATTGGATCGCCTTCATTAAGAATGACATAGTCAATTGCAAACTTACTCTTGTCTATATATTTGGCAACCAATTCAAAGGGAACCCAACGAATATGGTGCGTGAAGATATAGGTAACTTTAATTCTCTGCTGTGCTAGAACCATAACTGTGAAAGTGGTAATATTTGTATAATTTCACACATATGAAATTATGGATAGACCTTCTTGTAAGCCTGAATTTGGCTCAAAATTTCCGAAAGCGGCCAATATCCCCAGGATTCTGTAATCTTCTGGCTCTCAATCTTGAAGATCTCTAATGCTTCAAATTCTATTTTTGCTCCGGTGGGAGGTATACCAACAAACTCACCCAAGTGCGTAGCTGTAAAGTGACCTCGAAATACGACTTTGTTATCTTCCTCAATGAGATCGTCAATCACCACTTTGATATCTGGAAAGGCTGTGTGAGTCGCCTTCAATATCTCAATCGCATCCTCGACGCTTCGCACTTGAGGTAGCCCATAATCTATATAATTCGGCGCAACACATTTATAAGCAATTTCGTAATCTTGAGTATTATAGATTTCAAAAAACTGTCTAATCACTTCCTTATTAGTCAGGCTATCCATAGAGTCTTATTTCTACCTTGACATGGCAATCATACACGAAGCCTAGAACATTGTAAACTCTAGAGTTTATAGGGCGATTGCATACATTTCTTAATTATTAAGGAACAGCTTAACTAAGAACGGGGAACAAGAAAAATTTGTGTAATAAATTCTGTCTTGTACTTACTTTCTTCATTTGCGAATAACTGATACCAGTACCTGGTCAATTGCTGCCAATACGTCTGCATCCAGTTGGACTCCTGATGCAGCAGCGTTGTCAACAATTTGTTCCGGACGACTAGCACCGATAATAGCTGAAGATACGTACTTAGAACCTAATACCCAAGCCAGAGCTAACTGTGCCATACTCAACCCTAAGTCTTGGGCAATGGGTTTCAGTTTCTGTACCGCTGTGAGAATGTCATGGCTAAATAACTCCTCCAGCAAATACCAATTCATTTTTTCATTTGCAGCGCGAGAATGTGGAGGTGGAACTTGTCCTGGCTGGTATTTGCCTGCAAGTACACCCTGCGCTAAGGGCGACCAAACAATTTGACCGATACCACGAGATGCACACAACGGAAATACCTCAGCTTCCGGTTTGCGCCACAACATAGAATACTGAGGCTGACTGGAAACAAAGGGTTCAACATCAGCAATACGGAATGCAGACTCAATTTGCTCTGGACTCCACTCGCTAAAGCCAATGTAACGAGCTTTTCCCTGACGCACGACCTCAGTTAGTGCCCTCATTGTTTCCTCTAAAGGTGTATCCGGGTCGTAGCGATGGCATTGATACAGGTCAACATAATCGGTACGCAATCGGTTTAAGGAAGCATCAATTTGTTTTTTGATTTGGGCTGCTGACAGTCCGCGATCGCTAGGTGACGTAGGAAAGAAGACCTTAGTTGCTAGGATATACGACGAGCGTTCAATTCCTTGTAAGACTTCCCCCAAAAATGACTCAGCGCCACCAGCCGCATAAGAATTAGAAGTGTCAATGAAGTTAATACCAAGGTCAAAGGCTTTGTAAATGCAAGCCTCTGCATTTTGCCGTTCTACACCCTCATTAACACCCCAAGAACCAAGACTGATTTCAGAAATATGCAATTCACTGTTACCCAATTTTCTGTATTTCATGCTATCCCTTAATTTTTCATCAATTAATAATTCTAAGAAGATTTGTTTGCAGAATCAAGATTTTCCGAATAGCTTAAACAATCTTTCAACCCCATCATTAATGAAATTAAAATTCCGACAACCACTATTAAGATTGCCCAAGAATTACCGATTAAATCTCTAGAAAACACTAGATTATGGCTCACTTTTAGCACTATATTCTCATCCCAGACGATAGGAGATCCCATCGCTAAAAAAGCTAAGTGAATTCCACGAGAATCTAGAAATTCTCCAGCAACCATTAGCAAAATAAATTGTTTGAATTGAACTGGTAAAGTGTACAAGTATTCTGTAGCAACTAAGAGCATGACAAAAACGATAGGAGTCATACTTTCTCCAACGATCCCAGCAGAATTCGTACCGGGTTGAAGGATACAACCGCCCCAAAAGCCAATAATAATTATTCCCCACAAGAGTGAATTAGGTAATATCGATTGCAACGGGACTTTCTTTAAAAATTGCTTTATTCCTTTGAAGATTAGCAAACTGCTGATAGTAAAGGTTAATGCACCGGGTAGGATATCATAATAAAGTAATAGCCATGAATCCCATTTTCCTATGTATGTTATCTCTGTATTTATGTGAAGAAAATCGTTTATGTTAAAAAAATTATCGAATAAAAGGTAAGGCTCAAGGGTAAAAAGCGCATTTTTCACGGCATCAATTAGCCTATTACTAATAGTAGTATTTCCTACCGTGTTGGAGGCAGAATGAAAAAAGGTTGTTACACCATATTCATTTATACCCCATAATACCCAAGGGAGTAAGACGGTAAAGGCAATCAATAAGGGAACCCCTAATTGGCTTAATAAAGTAGTAAAGCTTCGGCGATTTAACCAAATATTGTCCACTACGATTACCCCTACATATATAAGCGCTGATGGATGACTAAGAATGGCTAGCCCCAAACTCATACCACAACATAGAGCTGTTGGAGTGAAAAAAGTAGGGCTGGTTGTTTTTCTAATATCCAGATAGAAATAAATACCTGCGATTATATATAAAGTTGTTAATATCTTAGGCCAAGGAAAAATTGTAACGTTATTTATATAAGGATTCAATGCCACTAGAGTCATGGCTAAGGTTACTTGTTTGGAGCCAATCAATAAAGGAATAGTTGTTAATAAAAAAAATCCCGGTAAGGTTGATATCAATTGATAAGTGTTGAATTGATCTCCAAATAGTTCAAGATAGTAACTAATAAAAAGATTAAACAAAGGCGTGCGAGATGTAACCATATATCCAAAATACATGGTATCCGTTGCTTGTTTTCCCAAATAAACTCGGGCAATATCGTAATGATACCACCAGTCGCCAAACCAACCACCCCCACTATAAAGAGGAATGCACAATTGTATACCTACTAAGGTTAGCCAAAATCCTATCAACGGGTAGAGCCAAGAATAATTCCGATGAAAGACTTGACGCAAATATATAACATCAGCTATGCTATTAATTTGTCGAGAAATTCCCCCAGATAGCTTTAGATTATGAATTGGCAATTTTTGGGCTTCCTTACTTATATTTTTTTGTAAAAATAAAACTACAAATATTGTCAATAAACCTAAAGTCATTAACAAGAAAAAATGACGTTCTGAAAGACTGAGAAGAAAGCCAATAAAGGCGATTGCTCCCTGTAAAGCCATACCCCAGCCACCAGCAAGTGCAAGACATTCTTTAACTGTTAAATTTGTAACAGCACGCAAGCTGATATAGCCCAAAGTAAAAGTGAGAATAAGGGCGGTTAGTGCTAAAAGAAATAGTTGTAGAGTTATCATTGATTTTTAATTTTCCTGTAAAGAATTAAAATGTCTCAATCTTTGATGATAATTTTTCTGATAGGTTAATTGACGATTTTTAGTGTAGTCTCCTCTGGAAAGATATTTTTATAACCAGGCATAAAGCACAATAAAGGCTGAGATTGCTAATACCGAGGGAAGTGGTAAAACACCCCGTAGAGAGCAGAGGGACTTGGGCATCCTAGTTAATTTGTACATTAGGATGAAGGTGTGCTCCGAACTATGCCGAATAGGAAGGTATAGAACAAAGCAGAAATGTCTTTGTCGATTGTAACTTTCATTTATGATATTGTTGCAATAAGTAACAAATTGAATCATTTTCTAGAAGTTTGCCTCGATACAGAGAACCAAGTTTGGCTGATGTTACATTCCGGTTCGCGCAACATTGGTAATAATCTCGCTCAGTGCCACATTAACACTGCTAAAAACTTAGCAAAAATGGCAGATAATAAGTTGCCAGACCCAGATTTAGCCTATTTTATTGCTGGTACACCAGAATTCCAAGCATACTGGCATGATTTGCAATGGGCGCAGGATTATGCCCGTGTCAATCGTGAGGTAATGATGGCACGTTTCAAGCACATTGTTGAGAAACATTTAGCAGGTGGTAAATCAATTAAACCTTTGTTAGAGGTTAATTGCCATCACAATTACGCTGAAAAAGAAGTGCATTTTGACGAGGATGTATACGTGACTCGTAAGGGTGCAGTTCGTGCAGAAAACGACGACTATGGCATTATCCCCGGTTCAATGGGGGCAAAATCCTACATTGTTAAAGGCAAAGGTTGTGCCAATAGTTTTTGTTCTTGCTCTCATGGTGCAGGGCGTTTGCTCTCTCGAAATAAGGCAAAGAATGTCTACACTCTTGACGATCTCATTGAGCAAACAAAAGGTGTAGAGTGCCGTAAAGATGAAGGTGTTTTGGATGAAATTCCAGGTGCTTACAAACCTATAGATGAGGTGATGAACAATCAAGCCGATTTGGTTGAAGTTGTGGCCACTCTCAAACAAGTGGTTTGTGTCAAAGGATAAATTGAAATTGTAGGGTGGGCAATGCCCACCAAATCACGCTTGTGGTAAGCACTGTCCACTCTACATATATTTCACAAATCAAATGCCATAAAACAGACACATCTGTGCAGTCATAACACTACTTTGATAGTCTAATTCTTCACTGGATAGCTTTGCTGTAGGATTTGTGTTGTTTTTTACCAATAGTGCCAAGTAGATAGAGCAAAATCATCAACAATAGAAGAGATTTTACGACTGATGGTTCAGGAACCTTATTCACTTCCTCACCAGGTCTAAGAGTCACGGGAGGTGTGGGTGAAACCTCAATGATTTGGTTGTTATTAGAAGGAATGTTTCTGCCACCAGGAGTAGGACCGTGTTCAATAGAGCCAGAGCTAACTGGTGGTGTCACTGTTACAACAGTGTTAAGTCCTCCATTTGAGGAACTATTGTTACCAAGGGCTAGAAGGAGTACAAGTGCGGCAAAACTGACACCGCCAAGGAACCATCCAGGAAACCTGTTACTCGAACTCTCTTGGACGAAGACATCTCCAGCAAAACTAGAAGGAATATCTTGGCTTATCACTTCTGGTGTTGGAAATATTGGCAGTACCTCTACAAGGACATCTGCTGGAAGACCCAATCCTATAACCTGATTAAATTCTTGAGGAATACCAGTATTTGACCGACCAAACTCTTTGCTATCTCCAGAGAATGGTAAGGAACTTCCAGATAAAAAAATATTCAACTTTCTCTTGTGGTGCGGGATTGACGCCCGCCAATTGTCAGCGACGGGCGAGGACGCCCGCACCACATTCAAAGGATAATTTATTTCTTGGACATCCCTGAGCGATTGTTTATAAAACAATTATCAATAGTTTTTTCAACAAATTCGCGGTACTATTTCAAATACTTCTCGAATGAGTTGCTGTGCAACTTCATTCCCAACACGGCAGACCGAACGTACATACTGATTTTCAACTTGCGATCGCCCTTCACATAACTGTTTAATACATAAATATAAACCTTGAAAAATATCTAACGGTTCAAAGCCCGTTACCACAATAGGAATATGATATTTTTTGGCAATAGATTCATACTCGGTGTACCCCATAACAGTGCAAACATGTCCCGCCGCCAAAAAACCCTCCACTTGATTGTCAGAAGAAGAAAGAATAACTTCCATCGCCGGAGGAACAAGTATATGAGATACCAGTAGAGAAAAATTATGAATATTCTGCAGGTGCGCCTGATAGACAGCCATTGCTGTTGCAGGTGCAGTTGTTTCAAATCCCACTGCAAAAAAGACAATTTGGCTAGCACAATTTGCTCGAGCAATTTTTAAGGCATCTAAAGGTGAGTAAACAATACGAATATCTCCACCCATAGCCTTGACTGCAAGCAACTCTTTTATTCTTGGCACAGTGTTGGGATATGAATTCCAGCTTCCCGCGCTGCTTCGAGAATGCTTTCCTCCTCACGAGCGCTGACTAATTTCTCATTTATTGTTAAAGTTTTCACTGACATTTTAACCTCTCAATTTTTGAAGTTTTATTTTATTTTTTTGATTTGAAATGTCAGATTTAACGGAAATCAGCCCGCTCAATCGTAGCACGGAAGAACTCTAGGTAACGGTCTGTCCCAAACCACCAGCCTGCACTGATTTGCGAGGGAATTGTAAATCCTCCAAATGTGTTTTCTTCCTGGTATTCTCCTCCAAAAGGAATGTAAGTATAGCTACTATCTTCTGTTTTATCTCCCCAACGCGGTAAAGAAAGCTTCTGTAGCTTGCCATTAGGGTCGATTGTGAGTGTCAGGATTATTGGTTCATCGTTAATCTTCAGACTCGCTTGGATAGTCGTCTCATCAATTGCCTTCCAACTGACGCCGTGTTGAGGTAACAAAGCAGAAGGTAACAAAACTAATTCTCCAGCTAACCGTCCAATGCTAGAGCGCACAATATCAGGGCTGCGACCATTGACCAATGGAAGCAGTCCCCAAAGGGAAAACCGCATTCGACCAAATCCGTTGGCATAGTAATCAGCACCTACCATTTGGAACAAACTACGACCAATTGCTGCTTTCCAAACAAATCCTTTTGCTGAAATAATTTGTTTTGCCTGCATCGGTAGCCAGGGTTTATCTTGCCCAAGCCTGAAACTGCCACTCATATCTAAACTTACAGAAGAAGCTTGAGGAGTTCCCGGCGCAATAGCGTGCAAAAAGTAGCGCTGCACGGGAGCAGGTAATCCCGCAACCATATCTTGAGAGAAACGATTTTCTGCTGGCGCTGTTTCAAGCGTTCGCCAAATCTGATTAACTTCTCGATCGTTCCTTACCCCAATGATAACTAGAGTTATGAATGTAATCACCAGCAATGCAATAATGCCGAAGAAAATTTTTGCAATCATTTTCCTCACCCTGTCTTATAATGAATAGTAGTTCGGTGGTTAGTTCTAAAGAAAAATTTTACTTTTTCGATCGCCTATCAAGGGATTCATATCTTTGTTTTGATATTGCGAACTGCTTTGATTCTTTATGATATCTTGGTATATGTCTAAGTGCTAAATCGCTTTTTTATAAGGCTATCTGGTAAAGTGCTCTAGACTCCTTAGTTCTACACCTACAGTTCTAGGTACTATAGTTGATGAACAATTTGAGGAATTTGTGAGGACGTGTTAATAGTTTATAAAACTACATTTTGTAAAGAATAATTGTTAGGGCAAGAAAAATATGTTGCTGTTAGCAATCTGTTTCTCTCTTATACCTAGATTTCTCATAAGTGAGAAAAAACACTTGGGTTAGGCAAATTTAGGATAATTCAATTTTCCTTTATGGCGCACTTAAGACACGTTTAGTAGTATCCAATAATTCCTGCATCATGTAGGGCTTGGACAAAAATGCTTTCACACCAATATCACTAGCTTCTAAAAGCTTGTGATTGAATAAGAACCCGGTGGTGGTAATAATTTTGACTGAGGGATTTATTTTTTGCAAGATGCGAGCAGCGTTTAGCCCATTCATCAATGGCATTTGTATATCCATCAACACTAACTTGATGTCATCTCTACGTTGGATGAAGATTGAGAAAGCCTCAAGAGCATCACTGGCTGTAAGGATTTTGTAGTTATAGTTTTCTAGTGAAGTTTTAGTTGCCTCTCGAATATGTTCTTCGTCGTCTACAATGAGAATTAATTCGCCATTTCCTCTGGACATCTTTATATCAGCAGCTTCTTGTGTTACTTGTGTACCACTAGCTGGTAAGTAAACCTTAAATTGGCTGCCTTTGCCCAATTGACTGTATACTTTCACAAACCCATCATGGTTCTTAACTATACCAAGAACAGTTGATAAACCAGCCATCTGGCGTGGGATAAGCATGTACTTCAAACCAAGTGTTGAGAGGTGGGTAAAATTCCTCAAATTCAACAGTGACCTGTTGTGCTACTGCCCTGTGATACTCGCGATGAAATGACAGAGCGATCGCATCTGGAAATTCCTCCCAAACGTTTTTGCCAATGAGCTGCTCTTGGGTTCTGTGCAAGATCTCAGCTGCTTGCTGATTGACATAGATGAACCGCCACTGGCAATCCAGTGCCAAGAAGCCATCTGCTATCCTTTCAAGAATGTTAAAGATTTGATTTTTTGCTGCCTTTGCCTCTGCATGAGTTACCTGTTCTTGAGCAAGAAGCAATTGGCACTGTTGTTCGGCTTGTTTACGTTTAGTAATATCTCGGACTACAGCAAGAAAACCGTTAGAAACTCCGTTATCATCTGTCAGTATGCTGACCGATGACTCAACGTAAATTTCTTCCCCGTTCTTTTTCCGATGAATATTCTCTCCTTGCCAAATCCCTCTCGTCGCTAAAGCCGTGTACGCAGTTTGTTCATCCTCTGCTTTGAGCCAGCGATAATGATTCAGTTCTTCCAAGCTGCGACCAAGAACTTCCTCAGCTTTATACTCATATAACCGTTCTGCTGCTTTATTCCAATAAGTAATGCGACTTTGCGAATTAATTGCAATAACTGCATCGCTTACCCGCGATAGAATAGAAGCCTGAAATTGAATTTGTTCTTCTGCCTGCTTGCGATTCTCAATTTCCTTCTGTAGTAGCGCATTTGCTTGAGAAAGCTCTGCTGTGCGTTCTTCTATCCGTCTTTCTATCTCGTTAATATCAGGGTACATTTGCCAATAACTTGCTTTAGTTCAATCTTCCACTTGTTTATCAGTTGCTGTAGTTGTAATGCTCTGATAATACAAAAAAATTCCGATGGATTGAGCACGTTCAGAAAGTGAGTCTGAGGGATTTAGTATGAGTGAGACGCTGAATATTCATCCAACTTGCAAGTTAAATGAATATTCAATGTTACTATTTTGCAAACGAACATTAGCTTGAGGCAGAAGCACCGACGCTTTCTTTGGCAACTTTAGTTGCTTTCTCATCAAAAGGAAGTTGCACAACATGAACTGAACAAGGAGCGTGGTGAAGGACATAATTACTGACGCTACCGAGCAACAGTTCCGCTAAACCAGAGTGACCTCGACGCCCAATTACAATCAGATCGGCGTCCCAAGTCTTAGCTAAGTCACAAATGACTTGACTGGGATTGCCAGGAATTTGTTTAAATTCAGCTTTCACATTAGCTGTGTTTGCTTGAGCGCAAAATGCTTGTAACATCTCTACACTTTGATTTTTCCACCTGTCCCACTCTTGTTGATGAAACTCTAAGATTTGTTCCCACATTGCAGGATAGTATTGAAAAGTGGATACGGGTATATATGGACTACCTTCTTCTTCATAGGATAAAACGTGTAACAACAATAAGCTAGCTCCAGTCATTTTTGCTAAACCAAAGCCTTGTTCAAAAACATATTTGCCTATCTCAGAGCGATCTAATGCAATTAAAATCTTTTTAAACATATTAACCTCTAATACTGTAGGCTAAGTGAGTTTTTTAACAGAGCGTATTCTTACAATTAGGTATAGATAAATAATTTGAGAAACTTGTGAGGAAGACTAAAGGTAAATATGTTATTATGTTAAGGTCAGATGAATATTTGTAATGAAGCTGCACCTGTTCTTGGTCAAGAAAACTTTATCCTCACAATTTCCTCATGTTGTTTTTCTACAATTCTATTCCTAAGACTCAGGATTAGACTCTATCAAGGAGTTTGAGTGTTATGAGGAAAATCAGACTTTTTGTAACGGTATTGGTTGCTTTTAGCCTCATGCTTCCTGCACGGTCTTTTGCTCAACCAGAAATGAGGGGAAGAGGGAGTGGTGGTTGTGGACCACAGACGTACAACCGGAGTTTTTGCGATTATTGTTTAATAATCACTAATTAACCGGACTTAATATTAGGGGCTGTTATCAAGCTCAGGGAGTGGTAGAGTCAAATTCCAACCAAGTAGTTTAGCAACCTGTCCGGGGAGGGCAACTGGATCGAAGGGTTTGAGAATTACACCCACGATTTGATACTGTCGAAGAAGTTCTGAATCAAGCCAAAATTTATAAATTAAGTCGTGCAGTCAATAAATTAAAATGGCAGAGTGAAGAAAAATGTACTTCCTACACCAATAGTACTTTCAACCCAGATTTGCCCACCATGCTGTTCAATAATACTACGGCAAATTGCCAGTCCCAAGCCTGTTCCGCCTTTATCACGAGCATCAGAAGCATCGACTTGCTGAAACCGTCCAAAAATAGCTTCTAACTTCTCTGGTGGAATACCCCGTCCTCGATCCGTTATTTGGAATAAGTAGCTATTTGTTTGCTGTTCAACACTCAAGGTAATAGTGGAATTGGGAGGTGAAAATTTCAGGGCATTACTTAACAGATTGGTGAGTGTTTGAATAATAGCATCAGCTGATGCCCAAACTTTAGCATCGGTGGAGTGGATGTCAAAGCTAATATGTTGCTTGTCTGCGATCGCTTGCACTCCTTCTACTGCAATTTGAATTAAATCAGCCGCATGACAGGTTGTTTTCTCCAGAACAGCTCGACCCGAATCTAAGCGTTCCAAATCTAGAATATCATTGACTAGCCGCACGAGACGCTCGCTGTCGATAGCTGCAATATCAATCATGCGCTTGAACTTGTCTGGTTTTTTGTCGTAAATACCAGTTTTTAATAAACCCAATGCTGCTCGAATTGCAGTTAAAGGAGTACGGAGTTCGTGACTGACAATGCCGATAAACTCACTTTTCATTTGCTCAATTTTTTGCTGCTCTGTAATGTCTTCTGCAAGACCCGCAATCCGAACGATTTCCCCTAGTTCATTTTTGATTGGGAATGCACGATCGCGAATCCAACGGATTGAACCGTCGGGGCGAATGATGCGATACTTGACATCGTATTGTTCTGTTCTTTGTTCCATAAATACAATTTCGACACACTGGCGATCGTCTGGATGAATGGCATCTAACCAAAAAGAAAAGTTTTGGTAAAGGCTTTCACAACTCATGCCCCAGATGGTTTCGTAGACAGGGCTTATATATAAAAATTGCTTATAATGAATATCTGTCATCCAAAATACTGTCTGGATGTTTTCCGCAAGTTGACGAAACTTTTCTTCACTCTCGCGTAAAGCTTCTTCAATGCGTTTGCGATCGGTGATATCTTGGTGAACCGCAACCAAAACATCCCCATACTCGGGATGCTTGAATACAGAACAAGTCGCACGACACCAAAATGGAGTACCATCTTTTTTAACATTGTGAACTTCATAGGTAGCTTCTTCATTTTCCAGGACGGCACTACGAATTGCTTGGTTAACCTCTTCGGCTGTCATGTGTTCATTTTCATAATTGACAATTGATACGTGCTGACCGTTGAGTTCGCCAGAGTCATAGCCAAACATCTGCTCAAATTTAGGGTTGGCATAGATAATGATTGCATTATCAGATCTCACCAAGCAAATGCCTTCCGCCATATTTCGGGTGATGACAGCCTGAAGCTCCAGCATTTGTTCTGCTTGTTTGAGTCGAGTTAGGTCGCGCTGGTTAATGATAACGCCTGAAATGCTTCCATTTAGTTCATAGTAAGGCGTATAAGTAAAGCTAATAAACTGCTGGGCTAAATTGGGGGAGTCAAACCATCTTTCATACTGAATTGTCTCTCCTGTTAAACATCGATCTAATTGAGATCTGATGAAATTATCAAATAAATTTTCACCCAAAACATCCCTTACGGAATGTCCTACAACTTCGCTATTAGATTTGTTATACCAGTCCAAGTAAGCTGGATTAACGATTTTATAAATGTGATTTCGATCGAGCAGTGCAATGCCATCTTTGGCAGTGGATACGATGCGTTCGTATTGACGGAGAACGGCTTCGGTGTGTTTGCGTTCCGTAATATCTAACACTACACCTAGCGATCGCACGGGTTGCTCTGATTCATCGTAAATTGCCCGTCCTCGTGTCATTAACCAATGCACCGAACCATCCGGGTGAACAACTCGATACTCGGCTGTGTAATCGGTACGGTTTTTGATAGATTCCCAAAACCGTTGTTCAACCCAATCAATATCTTCAGGATGAACTCGATTGCGCCAGATATCATAGCTTGGCTCTATTGCGTAGGGAGCTAAACCTAATAAAGTAAAGTGATTGTCGTTCCAGGCTAAATTTCTGCTTGGCAAGTGTAAATCCCAACAGCCAATATGAGTTAAATCGAGAGCAAGTCGGCGACGTTCTTCACTCTCCCTTAAGGCTAATTGTGCTTGTTTACGCTCAGTAATGTCATTGTTGATTTGTAGGATCTTAATGGGTTTACCAGCATTGTCTTTTTGTAAAACCCAACGACTGGCTACATTGATAGGTCGAGCGTCTCGGCTAAAATGGACAAGTTCTCCTTCCCAATAGCCTTTTTCAACAAGTTCGGCTTCAATATCTGTGAATGGTCGAGGAAATTGAGTTTTCAAAAGAGTATGGAAGATTTGCCCCAAAGCCTCGGCTTTTGTCCAGCCGTACATAAACTCGGCCCCCTCGTTCCAAAAAGCGATCGCACCGTTTAAGTCGCAGGTCATGATGGTGTCATGTGCTAAATCTAGTAATTGCGCCTGTTCTAAAAGAATGAGTTGGATTTGCTGTTGCTCTCTAACCGTTTCTAACAGGCGCTCGTTTGCTTGACTCAGTTGTGCTGTGCGCTCAGCTACCCGTTCCTCAAGTTCGGCATTCAATTGTTGCAGGGCAATTTGCGCCTGTTTGCGTTGTGTAATATCGTCACCAAAAATAATGATGCCACCAATCTCACCTGTAGTAGTATGCCAGGGGTGAACTTCCCAGCGTATCCACTGCTGGCTTCCATCTAAGCGCACAAACAAATCTTCATCACATTTTTCGCTTGCTCCAGCCAAACACCGTTGATGAATTTGTTGCCATCGCTCTGAGATTTCCGGAAAAATTTCGTAGTGCGATCGCCCTATGAGCGATTCAACCGAATCGAGATTATGGTCGTCCACCCATCTTTGACTTGCCATCAAATAGCGCATATTCCGATCGAACATAGCAATACCAGCAGGTGCATACCGGATAAATAAGCGTAAAGTTGCTTCCCGCTCCTGCAAACTTTGTTCTGCTCGTTTGCGTTCGGTAATTTCCTCGCAAACGGTACTGATACCAATGATGCGCGATCCATCCTTTAACGGTAGAAAGCTTTCCAGCCAGGTTCGTTGCACGCCCAGTTGAGCCGGGGTTTCGCCACTAATTTCTACATTTAGAAGCGGTTTGCCTGTTACTAAAATGGAGCGCAACAGTTGTTCGGCGGTGTCAGCCAGTTCGGGTAATAACTCACGCACTGTGCGACCGATATGCGCTTCAACGGAAAACCCATTGATTTCTGCTAGGCGCTCGTTAATGCGGACAAAGCGGAGATCGGTGTCCAAAACGTTCAACCCTATTGGAGCTGACTGGTAGATAATCTCAATTTCAGCTAATTGTTGCTGGAGCTGAATTTGACTTTTCTGCAGGGCAATTTCTGCTCGTTTGCGCTCCGTAATATCCGTGCAAGTACCGATCCACTCGCTAATTTTGCCATCAACATCCAGAATTGGTACACCTCGAACCGCAAAATTGCGATAATCGCCATCTTTCATCCGAAGACGATACTCAGTTACATATAAGGTGCGATTTCTGTAAGCTTCTCGCCAGCATTGAGCACTGCTTTCACGATCTTCTGGGTGAACAACATTGAGCCAACCCCATCCCAAGCATTGGGCTACAGATTGTCCGGTCAGTTCTTCCCAACCCTCCGGAGCAGCTATTGTGTTGCCATCGGAATCGGTGCGCCAGACAATCTGATACGAAGCATTGACTAATGCACGATATCGCTGTTCGCTTTGCCGCAATGCATTTTCAGCTTGCTTGCGCTTGTCAATTACCATAGCCGTTCCCATAATGCGAACAGGCTGACTGGCTGAGTTATAGAATGGGTATCCCCTTCCTTCAATCCAGTGAGTACTACCATCTGCCCAAATAACGCGAAACTCATGCTGGTAGGGGCTGTGAGTTTGTAGCGCCTCTTGTACGACTTGGTTGAGTGCTTGGCGATCGTCAGGATGCACGCAGGTATTAAAAGTTTCGTATTGACCATCAAAGGTGCCGACAGCCAAGCCTAATAACTGTTCGAGTTCTGGTGACCACTTGATTAGACCTGTTACAATATCCCAATCCCATATCCCCATGCACGCTGCTGACAGAGCCATTTGCAGTTGCGTAGCATTTTCCCGAGCCAACTGTTGACTGAGTTGTTGAACCTTCCGTTTGCTGTTGACAAAATTACTCGTGAGCAGGGCGATCGTGAAAGCAATCAGCAGAAAAATGCCTAACTGGAATACATTTTTGGGTTGAGAGAGCCCAATTTGATACCGAGGTAGAAAAAAGAAATAATTGATTGCCAGTGTTGAAAGGATGACTGCAACGATCCCCGCTCGAAAGCCACCATACCAGCTACTGATAAGAACTGTAATGTAAAAAAAAGCACCTAAACTTTGAGTCAAAAGTGGTTCTAACCAAAGTTTCAGCAATAGGGCAATCGCCGTTGAACCAATGGCAACTGCGTAGGGTAATAATTGCGGATAACGTTCCATAATTTTTACCTCTTTTTGATTTTGCCTGCTTGCAAGCACCCTCGTACTCTCTTTATTCGGCTAAGTACCCGTGTAACGAGTTCCGAAACTAGCACAGGTTTAGTCATAAAATCATCGGCTCCCACTGCAAAAGCTTCCTGAAGCGATTGAGCATCAGTATGGGCAGTTACTACTAAAATAGGTAGATTGCCCCACAAGACATCTTGCCGCACGACTTGGCATAATTCTAACCCATTCACTACTGGCATCTCTAAATCTAACACCACTAAATCTTAAATCTGGAGATATCGCTATCAGCGGCAATTTATTGATAGGCTTTCCTTCATACTTCATCCTTCATACTTCATTTGCAATGGTTGATACTACACAGTTAAATAATTACAAGCAGCAATTGCTTGCCGACTTTAATTCCCGAACTGATTATGACCGAGGTAGGTTTTATGCTCCTATTGCCCATCGCTTGATTGAACTTGTCCAAATCCAAAACGGACAAACTGTGTTGGATATTGCAACGGGTACTGGTTTAGTTGCACTCTCTGCTGCTAAAAGAGTAGGTTCTCAAGGTAAAGTGATTGGCGTGGATATTTCCACAGGAATGCTCAATCAAGCCAAACAAAAGCAGGTCAAATTAGATTTACAAAATGTAGAATTTATTGAAGCAGATGCAGAGTATTTAGAATTGGCTGAGAACAGTTTTGATATAATATTTTGTTCCTTGGCAATCTGTTATTTGACAGATATTCCTGCTGCTTTACAGAAATGGTACCGCTTTCTCAAATCTGGTGGAACCTTAGCCTTTAATACTTGGGCAGAAAAAGCTTTTCCAACGTCAATTTTGTTTCGTGAAGTGGCTCAACGATATGGTGTAACAATTCCTAACCCTAACGAACCATTGGGGGCACTAAAAAAGTGTTACAAACCCTTACAACAGGCAGGATTTAAAGATATTTTAGTGACACAAGAGCAGTTTGGTTGGTATTTCACCCCAAATGCCAATACCGCTGAGGAGTTTTGGAAAATTAACTCAAAAAATGTTTTTGGCTCTCAAGTCTTCGAGCTTTCATTAGATAAATTAGAGCAATGTAAGGCTGAGTATTTAGCCGAAATTCAGGCACTACCGACTACAGAACAAGGAGCTTGGTGTGATGCTTCAATCTTTTTTGCGATCGCCCATAAGTAAGATATTTCTCCTCTATATGGGCAATCTCACCATAATTTACTAAAAAACAATATCTAGCAGTCCCATCTAATTTATGCAACCCTAGCTGATGCAGAAAACATTTACTATATAAAAACTGTGAAATCCTTGGTTCTAGTGAGATAAGCGATCGAGATCGAGAGGATTACTCTCAACATAATCTTTCGCTGTAATGTCCTCCAGAGTAACCACTTGCCCCTCAACAGATTGGAAGCGTCCTGATACGGGAATGAGCTTCAACCACTGTTGCAGTAGTTTATCCCATCCTGTCCCTTGGAACTGAACTTGTTCTTCATGTCGAATAAACCAAAACATGAGTTGGATTTTAGAGTCATTCCAAGAAGGCGCTGCTCGTACTCTAATCTCATATAAAGCTCGAAGTGCTTCTCCCTCAGGGCTTGACTTGTCATGCTTGTCTCGAAGCCGACTTTGAAGCTTGCCAACCCATTCAGTAAAATCATCAGGAAAGGCAAAACGAACTCGTTTTCGTGCAAGTGCTTGACCAAGTGTTCTAACTTCTCGATCGCTTTGGCATCCAGGTTTTCGCTCCCATCCTGCGACAACTGCCTTCTCCACCGTCATTACGCGATCGAGATCGGCAACGAGATGATGTTCTGCTACCCCCGAAATAAAGGCGTACTGAGGTCGTCTACCTCGTTGAATCTCATATAAAGATTGCTCATTAACTTCTACAAGAGGCACGACTTCTATAAACGGACGGGATGAGCAAGAGCGGACTATATCGCATGTTTGCGTAACCACAGCAAAGCCTCTGACTTCAGATTCTACAATATCAATTCCTTGTTCTGCAGCACTTTCAGATGCCTTGGTTAGAGGTCGCTGAGGATCGCATCGTTGGACAAACCAATGCTCGCCCAGTACATAGTCGCCCTGACGCCACTCTTTAAGTGCCAAGTCTATTTCCTGAATCCATCCCTGATGTTCATTGCCTGGTGTCACGTTTGCGGCTCCTTACCACTTGAGCGGGTCTTGTTCGCCCAACCTCATAATGGATAGGGTTTTGAAGAGCATCGACCAAATCTTCTGGTTTCTGGGGCATACGTAACTCACTGGCGTCTGCAGATAACGGAACTAGCTGTGGTTTTTGGGATGCGTCACCACAACCAAGAAGTTGCTTTACTTCCTCATGCTTACCCGCAATCAAGAGATCGAAAGGAAGCTTACCGTCGCTACTGGGGTTTAGTAAGATACTGCGGTTAATGCTTGCACTACCTCGATTGATATATCGGATGGTTGCTAAAAGTCGATGAAGGCTTTCCTCATTAAATCGGGACAATGGCTGTCCGCTTGCCCAAAAATGGAGACTTCTTCGTGAGACGTTGAAAAGTCTAGCAAGCTGCTCCCATGTTAACCCGCTCAATTTTCTGATTTCATTGAGAGCAGCTCGAGTTGCTTCTGTAGAATCAGTTGATTGGGGGACTAAATTAAGACCACTTGTTGTTCGCTCTGAAATAACTAACAAACTCCAATCGAAAACTGGTTCATTACTTACTGTTTCAGACGGAGCAGGAAAAACTGTGACTAAAACACGGCGAGGAGCAACGTAGTTTAACATAGATCCATTTGCGGAAGTGCCCCAATGACTTGTCTGATTATAAGTTCTAGTTAAAAGAGTATTCATAGTTCGCCTCCAAAGCGCTGTAAAAAGTCATCTGTTACTACCCATCGAAAGAAAGTATAAATTCGCTCTGCAAAATGCTGTGCTTCGCTCATAATAACTTTGATACTAAATTCTCGCTGCGTTGAGACAGACATATCTAAATCTAGCACCCAGCTTGGTTGAGCAATTGGTTCAACTACTGTCGGATCGATAGTTGTATCAGCAGATAAAAGCCCCCACCGGGCAAGTAATTGACCATGCCCCTCTGGCAAGTTAAATAGAGACTCACTAATTGTTTGATGTACGGATTTCCCAAACTCTGTTGACAAAATACCAGCAACTTCAGGGCGTACAAACTTTGAAAGGTCTTTTGTATCCTGCTCCACAAGTCTATCAATATAGCGCAATCCAAATCTTTCAATAATTTGAGGTTTGATATGTAAATCGAGCGCTGTAAGTACATTTTCTAAACGTTCTAAAAAGTCACTTCGACTTGAGTAAGCTAATGTCTCAAGTGCTATAAAGTCACGTGCTAACGAAACTCGCCAATGACTACCAGCATCTACAAATCTCCAGATTTTTTGGGGTTCAGTTGATACAACTCCTTGAGAATCTAAAATCAACCCCCGACTCTGCTCTAACTGTAGCAGAGGATATTTTTCTCGAATTGCTTCCTGAAATGGGGCAACAAAATTGCTTTCTTCGATTGAGAGAATGGGTGGGAAGCGCACTTGGGCTAGCACACGAATGAGAGGCGCTTCTTTTAACGGCACCTCGCCTGGTGGTTTTGCAATGAGTGGGTTGGTATGAACCAATGCTTTCCATCCTTTGTCTTCTGCTTTTTGGAAGACTGTATGTGCTTAGTAATTGGGAATACTTATTTAAGTTTCCTAAACCTATCATAGGTTAAAACTGTGAAGTACAGTGTGAAATTTAAGCAAGGTTTACCGATTTGATAAAAAATATTAAGTACTGTCATAGCTATTCCGTGGGTCGCAACATTGAGGTACAATACAAAGTTCTCTACACAAGTAGTAAGTAACTGCTGTGTTGTCCAACACAAATTTGAGATTTTTTTGACATTGCTCTTGCCTATTATATAGATAAGCATTTATACTTATCTATAAATTGTTGCCATTCCATAGAAAAAGCCTTGCAGTACTTCACGCTATTTAAAGCAGTCTTAAGATTGCTAACAATGGCTGATGTTCTGTTGCAAAATATCGATGTGAGGATCGAAATTCCAAGATTGCGATTGCACTTGTGTTCGCGGCAATTATCCGCAGCGCTGTGAAAATCCCATGGGTTTAGGCAACGAAATTCTCAGGAGTTCCGAAATCCTCTGTCTTTTCTTCACTAAATACTGCCAGTATTCGCGGTACACTCAAATAGGTTTCTTAGAGAGCGATCGCGAGTAAATTTTTACCAAAAACCACCATAAACGTACTGTTCTCTTTCGCGGCGAACCGCAATTGATAACGGTTCGGTGTGTAAGTCACTGAAATTTAGGAATATTAACCATGACTACTGCTGTAGCTGCTAGCTTTCCGATTAATCTTAGCGCTTACAAAAAATTAGCACTAGACCCAAGCAATCCTACCCTAACTAGTGAGCAAAGAGAAACACTCAAAGCTAACATTCAGCTTTGCCGCGATGCAATTGTTTTCTTCACCGCCACAGGTGCTGCTAAAGGTTTGGGCGGACACACTGGTGGTGCATACGATACAGTACCAGAAGTTGTTATCCTTGATGCATTCTTCCGGGGAGCACCCGATAAATTTGTACCTATCTTCTTTGATGAAGCAGGACACCGTGTTGCAACTCAATACCTGATGGCTGTTTTGCACGGCGAATTGGATGCTGAAAGCCTAGTCCATTACCGTGAAGCTCATGCAAAATTGCCCGGACACCCCGAACTTGGTTTAACACCAGGTGTTAAATTTAGTTCCGGACGTTTGGGGCACGTTTGGCCCTATGTTAATGGTGTAGCGTTAGCCAATCCCAACAAAGTTGTTATCTGCTTGGGGTCAGATGGTTCCCAACAGGAAGGTAATGACGCAGAAGCAGCACGTTTGGCGGTTGCTCAAAATCTTAACGTCAAACTCATCATTGATGATAATGATGTGACCATCGCCGGACATCCTTCAGAGTATCTACCAGGTTTTAGTGTTGCCAAAACACTGGAAGGTCACGGGCTAAGTGTCAATGAAGGTGATGGCGAAGACTTAGACGATTTGTATCGCCGCCTTTGTGAAGCAGTCACCAAACTAGGACCCGTTGCTTTGGTTAACAAGCGGAAGATGGCTGTGGGAATTGAAGGTATCGAAGGCTCAACCCACGGTCATGATGTGATACCTGTAGATAAAGCGATCGCTTACTTAGAAAAGCGTGGATTAACCGAAGCTGTCAACTACCTCAAGAGCATACCCAAGCCCAAGCATAGCTACACATTCCTGGGTGTCAGTGACAAATGGGGTTCCAACCGGAACGTATTTGGCGAAGCGGTAGTTTCTGTTCTCAGCCGCATGAGCGAAACCGAACGTAAGGAAAAAGTACTGTGTATTGACAGCGACCTCGAAGGTTCCTGCGGATTGAAGAAGATTCACGACACTTACCCAGAAATCTTCGTCAGTTCTGGGATTATGGAGAGAGGCAACTTCTCCGCTGCTGCTGGATTTGGTATGGAGAAAGGCAAGCAAGGTATATTCGGTACCTTCAGCGCCTTCTTGGAGATGTGCATTTCCGAAATCACAATGGCGCGGTTGAACTACTCCAACGTCCTCTTGAGCGCATTCTATTTTTCCTCTCCTATGCCAATCTACAAGAGTGTACCTCATGAAATCCATATCTTTTTTGTACATATTCACTTTGTAAACTCATATCTTGCACCACCATTTCCCAAGCGAAAATAATAGGCCCAAAAGCTTATTATTACGTAGTGGGCACCGCCCACCACCCCTTTATTGAGAAGGTGCAAGATGTCAGTAAACATAAATGCTAGCCGATACACTTACATTTGCTAGCATATCCCCACAGATTTGTTACGTTTCATCAAGAAAAACTACGTTATACCGCTTTTAGATTCCATGACACAACGGCGCAGTGATGGCATTTGGGTATCTTCCGCAAGGAAAGTCTCACCAAATCCGCCACTTCCTAAAGTGCGAAGAATTTGATAGCGGTTGTTTAGCAGCATTTGCATCTACTTAGCGTTTGTCAAGCTTACAAAGGAAACTGCGTTGCAAAAATCTTTCCCAGTATAAATGCGAATGCTCGAATAAACCATTCACAATAGAATTTGACGCGATCGCTTCGGAAGATACAACGTGAACGGAGACGAGTTTGTTAACCAAATTCAAGACTTGGAGAAACGGATGGCTAAACTGCAACAGGATGCCAGCCAATTACCCTCAAGCAAACAAAGTCAGATGATGGAAGCCCTTGAGAGATTGAGGACTGCTTTGAGGAGCTTGCAGGTAACAGAGGAAACCATCCGACTTTTGCTGTCTGCGGTACAGCAATCCAAAGATTCAATTGTCATTACCACAGCAAAACTCGATCCACCAGAACCTAAGATTGTTTTTGTCAATCCAGCCTTTACTGAGATGACTGGTTACACGATTGAGGACGTGCTGGGTAAAACTCCACGCATACTGCAAGGTTCCAAAACAGATCGTGGGGTGCTAGATGAGTTACGCAAACATCTGTCCGAGGGAATGCCTTTCCACGGTGAGGCAATCAACTATCACAAGGACGGCACGGAATTTTTTATAGAATGGCACATCACCCCAATTTGTAATGTCAATAAAACTATCACCCATTTCGTTGCCATTCAACGAGATATTACCCCTCGCAAACGCATGGAGCAAGAACGCGATCGCCTCCTGCAAAAGGAGCAAGCAACTCGTGCCGAAGCAGAAGCGGCAAACCGAATTAAAGATGAGTTCTTGGCAATGCTGTCTCACGAACTCAGAACCCCTCTCACCCCGATTCTAGGTTGGTCAAAGCTACTGCAAACAAACAAACTATCGGAAGCAAAACTCCAAGAGGCAATGGCAGCAATTGAGCAGCACGCCAAACGTCAGGCAAAACTTGTCGATGACCTGCTCGACCTCTCGCAGATTGTACGGGGTAAATTAACACTTGATTTGACTGTAGTAAGTTTAGTCACAACCATTGCTGCTGCCCTGGAAACGGTTCGTCTGGCGGCTGAAGCGAAGTCAATTCATATTAAGACGATGCTTGACGTGACTGTGGGACAAGTCATGGGCGATCCTGACAGATTGCAACAAGTTTTTTGGAACTTGCTCTCAAATGCCATCAAATTCACGAGTGAGGGCGGTTCTATTACAGTAGAACTAGAACGAGTTGATGGCTATGCCCAAATCTCAGTTACGGACACGGGACAGGGTATCAGCGCTGACTTCTTACCCTTTGTGTTTGACCGTTTCCGGCAAGAAGATAGTACCATGACGCGCCAATTTGGAGGATTGGGGTTGGGGCTGGCAATTTCCCGGCAAATCGTGGAAGCTCATGGCGGAACAATCGTGGCAGAAAGCTCTGGTGTTGGGCAAGGAGCAACCTTTACTATTAGATTACCTCTCATCAAGACTTCCAAACAAATAAACTCAAACAGCGAACTCCCCAGGTCATTCCTAAATTTGAGTGACATAAAAGTCTTGGTGGTAGAGGATGACCCCGGTACGCGGCAATTTGTCGCCTTTGCACTCGAACAGTATAAAGCTGATGTTACCACAGTGGCATCGGCTCAAGAGGCGCTAGAACTACTGGCACAGTCGAAGCCAGATATACTGGTTATTGATATTGGGATGCCAAAAGTGGATGGTTACAGCCTAATGCGTCAGATTGCAGTGATGACTTCTGAGCGAGGGTGGGATATTCCGGCGATCGCTCTGACAGCTTATGTAGGGGAGAATGACCGACGACAAGCTCTTGCGGCTGGTTTTCAAATCCATCTCCCCAAACCAATTGAACCTGCTGAATTAGCTGAAGTTGTTGCCCGATTTAGCAGCAAAAAACAATGAGTTTGTTTAACCTTGCTTTCTAGCAAAAGTAAATACTGCTGCTGCATTTGATGAACCTACGTACCTCCAATGCCAAGGTTCAAAACTCACTCCTTGGGAATTCTTCTGGGGAAAAGACAACTCAAATCCAAACTCTCTACCATGACGAGTTAACCAACGATAGGCAGCTGTCTTTTCAAATTCTAAAGTGACATCTTGCCTGGGAGATTTACCATCAGTTAAATCTACAGCAAAACCAGTATGGTGTTCGCTAAATCCAGCAGGAGCGCTGATTTTTGCTGCTTTTTCAACAGAACCGCGACGCCTAATCTGGTCTTGAAACAATTTTTGTTGCTGTTCTACAGTGCGAAAACCCGAGACAGGTACTATCCAAACACCTTCTTGTCTGGCTGCATAAATCATCTGCATCAGCGCTTTTCCGGCATCAAAATGTAAAGACTCAAAGCGTCGATCTTCACCAGTGGCATAGCTAGCAACAATCATGAGTTCACTGGGATTTGCTTGTGCATAGGCAAAATGCCCGTATGATATTTGGCTTTGTATTGATTGTTGCTGACCGGGGGCAGGATTTGCTGGAACTTGTACTGGATTAGCCGACACAACAACAGGAGATACCTTTGCAGAACTGGCAGTTGGTACCACAGAAACAACATTTGATGGAGGAGATGTTGTTGCTCGAACACTCGTCGGGTTTGGCGCGGAAAATTTCATCATTAATGCTGCACCAATAATTATGGTAAATGCAACAGCTGCCGCGACGACAAAAATTCGCACAACATAGGGTAATTTCTTAAAAAATATCATCATTGTGAATTGTTAATAATTTCAGTTGAAGCTATTTTCCAACGCTCATTTATAAATTGCAGGCTATAACGAACTGTTCTAGTTTTGAAATCAGTTTCTTTCGGGAGAATATTGCCATTTCTATCCAAAAGCGTGCGTTCTTCAGTCACTTTCACTTGAATAACAGCTTCATCTCCATTGACAGAAAATTCTTCTACGCTATCAATATTTTGTACGCCGTATTTGTAGTAGTGGCCATCTTTTTTGAGGGAACTAATTGAACCTTCATCTCCTGCAGTGCTAGTATACTGGGTACCTGTTGTTAATTCAGCAGCAGGTTGGGAGTCGTATGGAGGAGCAAACATCACTCGCTTCGCTTGCAACCATCTATTAATTAAATTTCGTGCTTCCCTTTCGTTGATTGCTGGTGCAGAAGATGAATTTGTGTTGGAATCTGTACTGCTGAGTTGCGATTGTTGGGAATCGGAGTCTGGTTGTGTTGAAAAATTGCTTTGTCTTGTTTTGGTTGGTTCTTGTTCACTGCCAGAATCAGTTGATTTTGAGGCTGATTTTGAAGTGGAACTAGACTGCACTACAGTTATTTGTTCTGGTTGAGTGAGTGTTTGCCCTTTAAAGAACCAAAAACCGCCTACAACGCATGCACCTACTAAAACCCCAATTGTGACACCCTGTTGCCAAGGCGCTAAACCACGATGACTTGCGAAGGCTGCACCAGAGGTGACAACTGGCTGTTGGTAGGATACCGGAGGTTGTCCAGCTGGTAGTGTTGGTTGTTGCTGCACTGGTATTGATGGAGGGGGTGGAGTTACCACAGGATTGGCAATAGGAACTGTGGGAGGAATGTAAACCGGCACTGTGGGCGCAACGGGAGTTTGTAATGCCGCCAACATTTCCTTAGCGCTAGAATAGCGATCGCTTGGCGTTCTTCTGATTGCTCTATCCAACACATTGGCAAAATCGGGGCTGATATGGGGAGCAAAATCCCGCCAGAAAATTTCCCCAGTCGCATTATCGTAGGCTAACTGTTGCGGCATTCTGCCTGTAAGCAAGTAAATTGCTGTTAACCCCAAACTATAGACATCACTGGCAAACACCGGTCTACCTACCGATTGTTCGGTAGGCATAAATCCTGGTGTTCCAATTACAATTGATGGATTGGCGCTTCCAGAAACTAGTTCGGTTTGCATTGTCAGTTTCACTGCACCAAAATCAATTAAGACGGGTTTGCTATCTGACACGCGCAGAATAATATTGTCTGGTTTAATATCCCGATGCACGATACGTTTGCTATGAACGTAGTCCAGAACCGGCAAAATATGAATTAAAATGTCCTTGACCTGTGTTTCACTGAGCAAACCTTGCTGGTGGACTCTTTGAGTTAAGGTTTGACCTTCGATATACTCTTGAACTAAGTAAAACTGCCCGTTCTCAGAAAAATAAGCATATAATCGGGGAATGCGATCGCTGCTATCACCCAGTTCTTCTAAAATTGCTGCTTCTTGCTGAAAGCGCTGTTGCACCAATTGGTAAACTTGGGGATTATCGGCAACAGGCTTAAGTTGCTTAATCACACAGCGACGACTAGAGGGCATTTGGGTATCTTCTGCTAAAAACGTTTCCCCAAATCCTCCAGCACCCAGGACTCTCAGTACCTTATAACGACTGTTTAAGATTGTCATTCCTCTCCCTTTCACCTTGATTTATAAAAAAATCAATAGCTAAGTAATATTAATTACCTAACTCCAATTAAGCAGTAATCAAATTTACTCGCTTTTTCAGCAAATTGGTATAGATTTGCCAATTCTTAACAGCCTCTAAGTGTTTGAGATATAAACTTTGTATGAAATTTAAAATTGAGAGTTAATTCATGTACCTTTAACAACTAGCACAGAACAAGGGGCATCTTCCACAACTTGACTGCTGACAGAATTTTGCACAATTCGATTCACACCTGTTAACCCACGACTGCCAGTGATAATCAGGTCAGCTTTGTAAATGTTGGCAAGGCGAATAATTTCTTCTGCTGGGTCGCCGGTGACAAGTTCGATATCACTTTCAACTGGCAATTCAGTTTGGTATGCTTTGAGTTGTTTTTCAATCTCTAAGTAAGAAGATGCTGAAGACTCCCGGTGTGGACGGTCAGCAGGCATTTCTATCTCTGATTCTACAGTAGGAAACACATGGCAGAGAATGATTTTGCCATTTTTTGGCAGCATGAATTGCTGTACGGTCTGAATAATTTGGTCAGTAATTTCTGAATCATCCAAAGCTACCAAAATTGTTTTTATCACTGCTGTTGCCTCCAAAAGAGTAAACCTCTTCCACGGATAATCTAAGTCATGATAGTTAACGGCTATACTCCCCCCGTCCAAATTTTGGGCTCGGGTTTGCATAGCCTTAAGCTAGTAGTTTGCGATCGCCAACTACTTTTTGCAAAAACTTTAGACAAAAATTAATATTTCACAATCATTTATCCTTTTCGACGCGGCGTTGTACTGAGTTACTGTGGGATGGTAAGCCCTCAGCAGCTGCTAGAGCATCAATTGCATCAGCCACCTTTTCTAATGCTGTTGGTGAGTATTGAATAATACTAGAGTGCTTCATAAAGGTTTCAACTCCCAATGGTGAGGCATAGCGGGCAGCACCAGAAGTGGGTAGGGTATGGTTGGGTCCTGCCAAATAATCTCCTACGGCTTCTGGTGTGGAATACCCCAAGAAAATCGCACCTGCGTTGCGAATGAGTGGTAGTATTTCCCAAGGTTCTTGTACTTCTAACTCTAAGTGTTCGGGTGCAAATTCATTTGAGAGTTCCGCAGCTGCTCGCAGCGATTCCACAATCACGATCAAGCCGTAGTGGGCAAGGGCTTTTTCGGTGAGGGTACGTCTGGGATGATCTATAAGCTGTCTCTCGACTGCGACTTTTACGTTTTTTGCCAAACCCGGATCTGTGGTCAGCAACACGGCGGCTGCCATTGGATCGTGTTCTGCTTGCGCTAACAAGTCAGCCGCAACGTGTACGGGATTTGCCGCATCGTCAGCAATAATTAATACCTCGCTTGGACCTGCCAAGGAATCAATGCCGACTGTGCCGTATACTAGTTTTTTCGCTAATGTGACATATATATTACCCGGACCTGTAATGACATTTACTTTAGGAATCGTTTCTGTACCGTAAGCCAAGGCGGCGATCGCCTGTGCTCCTCCAACACGATATATTTCTTGTACCCCGGCTTCTTGGGCAGCGACCAACACTGCTGGGTTAATCGCTTTTTGCGGTCCCGGTGGCGTAACCATTACCACGTGCGGTACAGCAGCCACTTTTGCCGGAATAGCATTCATTAACACCGTACTTGGATAGGCGGCACGACCACCCGGCACGTATAACCCTGCCCTATCTACAGGTGTGTAGCGCTTGCCCAGCACTACATCATCATCGTCAAAGTGAACCCAACTTTTTGGAACTCGCTGGCGGTGAAACGCTTCTATTTTGCGGCACGCCAGCTGAATTGCCTCAAGTAACTCTTGCGATACCTGTTGGTAGGCTGCATCCAGTTCTGAGCCTGTCACGCGCAGTTCTTCTGGTTTGAGGGTTTGATTGTCAAATTCGGCTGTGTATTGCAGTACAGCTTTATCGCCTTGGCGCTTCACCGCCTGCAACACTTCTCGCACTGTTGCTTCTTTGTGAAGTACCTGTTCATCTTGGGTGCGATCGCAGATCCGTTGTAGTTCTGCTCTAACGTCTGCCTGCTGAGTAATGATTCGCAGCATGGAGTAAGGACAATGCCAAATTGAGAGAATTCTTGCTGTGAGAAATGAGTTTTGCTCCTTACCCAAATGAGAGGCGCAAAGCTAACCCCAACTCTCATCTCTAGCTTAACCTGGATTTTTTTGATACTTCCACGGCTTCCCACATCTGGTTTGTTAAAAGCCGATTTTCGATTGCTAGCTGATTAAAAATCAATAAAGTTGTTATAAAGGAGTGGGCTTGCCAGTTCTTCATCATTTCGGGTTCCTTATCCTGAAGTCTGTGGGAGGTTACTAGTACTTTTTTCAAGCAGTTCCACCTTTCAAGCTTCAGTAGGAACTCAGTATAATTTTTATGTATCTTTTACTTCATAAGCCAACATTTTTACAGAGGGGATGGACTTAGTCTCTATATGTAACCCCCGAACTTTAGCTTTTGACTAAAAACTGCCTTACGCATAACGCCTCAAATTTAGAGACGCTGCATATAGCTTTAGCCACCACTTTATGATGGGTGGTTTTGCTAAGTTCTATTGTAGAGGAGTATTTTATTCTATCGTATTTTTAGAGTTGACAGCAAACCCCCGATACCCTTTGTCGTTCTGAAAAAGGAGAAGGGGGTGAGTAAATATATTGAAATACACAGTGGTTCACGCAAACTTTACTGCTCGTAAAGCACAAACAGGTTTCGTGGTAACCTTTGCCGATATAATAAACAAGCAATTAGCCTTCAAAAAACTACTTCAAGCTGCCTAGTTGGTCATTATATCCTGAGTGAGCTAGTTTATTTGACAGCCTGAAACTTAATCTGTAAACTCACCCAATAGAAACGTGGAAAAGGAGCCTTTGTATGGGCTTGAACGGCAAAAGCCATATTCCAGAAATTTTAGATAGATATGAAGCGGAAGTATTGGCGGAGTGGTTCCAAGAGCTAAAGTCCGTAAGTAACCGCAGAGGGTTGCTTAGAGATGTAGAACTGCACGAGGAATGCAAAGAATTTCTCTTGGTGTTGAAAAATGCCGTACAGCAGGGGAACCTGAATGACATTCAATCTCCCGAATGGAACAATGTACGAGATACACTCACTAGTATTTCCCGCAGCCGCAGCCAAAAGGGGTTTACGTCCACAGAAACAGCAAGCTTTGTTTTCTCTTTTAAACAACCCCTGTTCTCCCGCCTGCGCTCTGAACTGCAACAGGACGGACTCACCTTAAGTGAGGAAATTTGGTTAGCAACCACCCTTCTGGACAAGCTGGGGCTCCTGACAACTGAGGTGTATCAAAAAGTAAGGGAAGAAATTATTATTCGTCAGCAAGAGGAGTTGCTGGAACTGTCAACACCAGTTGTCAAACTGTGGGATAACATCTTAGTTTTACCACTCATTGGCACTCTTGATAGCTCCCGCACCCAAGTCATCATGGAGTCCCTCCTACAAAAGATTGTAGATACGGGTTCGGAAATGGCAATTATTGATATCACGGGCGTGCCAACGGTGGATACTTTGACAGCTCAACACTTACTAAAAACGATAACGGCTGCTCGTTTGATGGGTGCTGAATGCATTGTTAGTGGCATTCGTCCCCAAATTGCTCAAACCATTGTATACTTGGGAGTCGATCTGGCTGATGTAGTCACAAAGGCAACGCTAGCTGACGCCTTTGCTTTAGCTTTAGCACGCCTGGGGTGCAGAATTAGCTGTGCCCCAGAGCGGTCATAAAGAGGAGCAGGTTTTATGGAACGCATTCCAATACTCCAGATGGGTGAATTTCTACTCGTCACAATCCAAGTTGATATGCACGATCGCTTGGCTATGACCTTACAGGATGACCTGACAAACCGCATCACAAAAACCAATGCTCGTGGGGTGTTAATAGATATTTCATCTCTAGAACTTGTCGATTCGTTCATAGGTCGCATCATAGGAAATATTGCTAAAATGTCACGGATACTTGATGCGGAAACAGTTGTAGTTGGAATGCAGCCAGCAGTAGCGATTACACTGGTAGAGCTAGGGCTTTCTCTAACAGGCATTTGCACGGCCTTAAATGTTGAAAAGGGAATGGCGCTGCTGCAATCTTCGTTAAGCGCAGCTTCTGGAGGGCGCACGACGGGATATGCCAAAGGTTGAGACAATAAGCATCCAATCCGGAGCAGATATTGTTTTGGTTCGGCAAGCGGTGCGTCAGTTGGCAATAGAACTGGGCTTTAGCCTGATAGACCAAACTAAGATTGTTACAGCCGCAAGTGAACTTGCACGCAATACTTTAGATTATGGGGGTGGCGGGACGGTACAATTAGAAGCCCTTTTTGAAGGAATCAGGCGGGGGCTGCGACTGACATTTGAAGACACTGGACCGGGGATCTCAGACATTGAATTAGCGCTGAAAGACGGTTACACCACTGGTAAAGGGCTCGGTATGGGGCTGGGTGGGACGAAGCGGCTGGTCAACGAATTTAATATCGTTTCCCGTGTGGGAGAGGGTACCTGCATCACAATTACAAAGTGGAGATAATTTTATTATGACAAACCCCGTTGCCCTACCGATTTTAGAGCCAAGTCAGGCAGGGGAAGCGAGAAGGAAAGCGATCGTCTTTGCCAGCCGATTGGGTTTTAATGAGACAGAGCGGGGTAAAGTGGCCATTGTGGTCACTGAAGTTGCAAATAACCTGATTCGATATGCTAAAAATGGTTTGCTCCTTCTGCAAGCGAAGACAAAAAATGATGTCGCAGGTATAGAGATTCTCGCTCTAGACTCTGGACCGGGCATGGACAATATTGATGAGTGCTTGCGTGACGGGTTTTCAACAGCGGGAACACCAGGAAATGGTTTGGGTGCGATCGCTCGCCTTTCAGATTTTTTCGATATTTACTCGCTTCCAAATATCGGGACAGCCTTAGTCGCCCAACTTTGGGCAGATATAATACCATACAACCAGCTAAAAGACAATCTAGAAATAGGTGTCGTATGTCTGCCCAAGACAGGGGAAAAAGTTTCAGGGGATGCTTGGGGAAGCCATCAGGAAACAAACAAAGCCCTTTTGCTTGTAGCTGATGGTTTAGGTCACGGACCACTCGCTGCCCAAGCATCTTTGGAAGCTGTGAGAATTTTTCAAAAAAACGCTTTCATGACTCCAAGAGCTATTGTAGAAGCGACTCATAGGGCTCTCAAAAGCACAAGGGGAGCAGCTCTTGCGATCGCCGAAATAGATTTTGAACGTCAAACTGTTAGTTACACTGGAATTGGCAACATTGCAGGCAGTATTCTCGCGACAGTAAGCAGGCACAGTATGGTTTCCCAAAACGGCACAGTCGGGTACGAGATGCGTAAAATTCAGGAGTTTACCTACCCTTGGTCTAAGGGAGCACTTCTCATTATGCACTCTGATGGGCTAAAAACTCAATGGCGCTTGGAACAATACCCCGGATTGCTTAACAAACATCCCAGCCTGATTGCGGGTATTTTGTACCGGGATTTTAACCGGGAACGCGATGATGTTACTGTACTGGTTGCTCGTTAGTGGTTAGTTGTTACGCCTACTATTGTCAATCTTCTAAAATGTTACGTGAGTATTACACTTCTTACCTTGGAAATCCGCTTTGAGCAAGACGTTGTTATGGCTCGCGGGCGCACGCGACAGCTAGCGGAACTCTTGGGATTTGATGCCCAAGACCAAACTCGTCTTGCGACAGCTGTCTCGGAAATTGCTCGCAATGCCTTTCAATATGCCAAAGGAGGGAGAGTTGAATTTTGCTTAGAAGCTACGTCGCCTCAAACATTTCTCATTTGCGTTCGTGACACTGGTTCGGGTATCCCAAATCTACAAACCATTTTAGACGGACAATACAAATCAGCCACAGGAATGGGATTGGGCATCTTTGGCGCGAAGCGGCTCATGGATGAGTTTCAAATCGAATCACAACCGGGTTACGGTACAATAGTTCTAATGAAAAAAAGTTTGCCAAAACGGTCTCCTATTCTTACCCGAGAGCATTTGACACAGATAATCGATGGATTAATTAGGAGACCGCCGCAAAATCCCTATGAGGAAATACAGCAGCAAAACCAAGAACTGCTTCGTGCCTTAGAGGCTTTACGCAAGCGTGAAGAGGAGTTAAATAAGCTAAACCGGGAACTCGAAGACACCAACCGAGGCGTTGTAGCTCTCTATGCTGAATTAGATGAAAAAGCAGATTCCTTAAAGCGAGCTAATGAACTCAAAACCCGCTTCCTCTCAAACATGAGTCATGAGTTCCGCACACCTCTTAACTCAATTATTTCTCTCTCCCGGCTGCTGTTAGACCGGATGGATGGAGACTTAACACTTGAGCAAGAAAAACAAGTCACTTTCATCCGTAAAAGTGCTGAAGGGCTTTCTGAGTTAGTGAATGATTTATTAGACTTGGCAAAGGTTGAAGCAGGTAAGATTGTTGTATATCCGACTCAGTTTGAAGTGGGTGAGTTGTTTGCAACATTGCGAGGGATGCTGCGCCCGCTACTTGCCCATAATTCCTCTATTTCCCTGATATTTGAAGAACCAGAAAATTTTCCATCATTTCATACAGATGAAAGCAAGGTTGCCCAGATTCTGCGAAACTTCATTTCCAATGCTTTAAAGTATACCGAGCGGGGTGAGGTGCGGGTTAAAGCTACAATAACTGCTAATACAATTACATTCTCCGTCGCTGATACAGGTATTGGCATTGCACCACAGGATAGGGAACGGATTTTTGAAGAATTTATCCAGGTAGAGTCTTCCCTACAAAAACGGTTCAAAGGCACGGGTTTGGGATTGCCCCTTTCGCGCAAATTAGCTGAGTTATTGGGAGGAAGCGTCTGGGTAACCAGTACCTTGGGAGTTGGCTCAACGTTCTATGCATCCATTCCGATTCATTATCCTGGTTTTCTAGAAGAGCCAATTCCATTGCCACCCATTACCTGGCAAAAAGACCCGGTTCGTGCTCCTGTGCTTGCGATCGAAGACGATGACCAAACTCTTTTCACTTATGAGAAGTATTTTGAGGGTTCAGTTTATCAACTCATTGCAGCGCGATCGCTCTCACAAGCCAAACAGGCATTGCAAGTGTTCAATCCAGTCGCTATCGTGCTGGACATTTTGCTAGGGGAGCAAAACACTTGGGCTTTCCTTTCTGAATTGAAAGAAAACCCAGCCACCCAAAATATTCCCGTTATTGTCATTACTGTTGTAAATAATGAAAGCAAAGCAAGGGAATTAGGCGCTGATGCATTTTTTATTAAGCCTGTAGATAGATTATTACTGCTCTCTCAAATGAATATGCTTGTCAAGCAGGGCAGGCTGCAAAAGTTATTGCTCATCGATGATGACCCGGCATCTCGATACGTGCTCAAGCAACTTTTGAGTGATTGTACGGGCAGAGACACCCCCGCTCTACACATTATTGAGGCAAATGATGGACGCGAGGGTACTCTTTTAGCTCAAATAGAAAATCCCGATTGCATTATTGTGGATATTTCTATGCCCGGTATGAGCGGGGTTGAGGTTCTATCGGTACTAAAAAGCACCCAAAACACTCATTCCATTCCCGTGATTATTCATAGCTCCCAGCCTCTAGAAGAACAAGAGAAAAGGAACCTGGCTCAAAGCACCGTTACAATTCTCTCTAAAGAAACAGCATCTTCAGAAGTGGCAATTGCCCGACTGAAAGAAGCACTCATCAAAGCTGGGCTTGCTCTTTTGTGTGTAGGGGAACGATATGTCTGAGCAGCCAGTTACTATTTTGCAGATAGAAGATAACGAAGCCAGCCGTTATATTGTCAGGCGGATGCTGCGAAATGCGGGCTTTCAGGTTGTAGAAGCAGCTACTGGTGAAGCTGGGTTACAACTGGTTACTTCAGAACCACCGGACTTGATTATTTTGGATGTGCAACTGCCCGATATTAGTGGATTTGAGGTTTGCCACCGGATTAAATCCAACCCAGCGACTGCCTCAATTCCCGTACTTCATCTATCTGCCAGTTTTGTTGAAAGCAAGGATAGGACACAAGGGCTAGAAAGTGGTGCAGATGGCTACTTAGTACAGCCCGTCGAACCAATGGAGTTAATCGCAACAGTCAAATCTTTGCTCCGAATTCGGCAAGCTGAGGAATCTGCTTTGGCTCTAGCACGGGAGTGGCAAACCACATTCGATTCTATCAGTGATGGCATTGGTTTGCTAGATGAGGAAGGTAGATTCCTGCGCTGTAACAGTGCCATGAAATCTCTGTTAGGCAAACCGTTGAAAGAAATTATTAATAGCCTGCATCAAGATGTGATGCAAACACTACTTGGTTCTATCAAGGCAACACCTTTTATAAGAGTTCGGGAAACTCATTGTCGCGAGAACTTGGAGGTACAGTCCAAGAGCCGATGGTTCTCTGTAACTGTAGACCCTATATTTAATGAAGATAGAGCGTTTACTGGTGCCGTATATATCATAGCTGACATCACAGACCGCAAGCGAGCAGATGCAGCGTTGCAAGCAAGTGAAGAGCGGTTTCGCTTGTTGTTGGAAAATATGCAGGACTACGCAATTTTCTTCCTCGACACCCAAGGGCTTGTCAATGGTTGGAGCGCAGGGGCAGAAAGGATTTTGGGCTATCACGAAGCAGAGATTCTGGGCAAACCTGGTTCCTGTATCTTCATACCTGAAGACCTTGAGCAAGGCGAGGATAAGAAAGAATTGAGCAAGGCACTAGCGGAAGGCAGGGCTGAGAACGAACGCTGGCACGTGCGTAAAGATGGCACCCGGTTCTGGGGGAGTGGCATTGTCACGCCCTTACGAGATGAAACAGGACAGCTACGAGGCTTGTGTAAAATTATGCGTGACTTCACAGAGCGCAAGCAAGCTGAAGATGAACGCACTCAGCTACTTGCTCGCGCACAGGAGGCACGCGCCACAGCCGAGGCAGCAAACCGTCTTAAGGATGAGTTTTTGGCAACGCTGTCCCACGAACTGCGATCGCCTCTGAACGCGATGCTCGGGTGGATTCGATTACTCAATACCCGCCAGTTTGATGAAGTGACGACAGCACGGGCAATGGAGACCATTGAGCGCAATGCCAAGGCACAAGTGCAGTTGGTTGAGGATTTGCTGGATGTTTCTCACATTATTCGCGGTAAGTTGCGCTTGAATGTTTGCCCCATTGAACTGATGCAGGTGATTCAAGCAGCGATCGAGACGGTGCGTCCGGCGGCTGAAGCTAAGGAAATTCGCCTGGAATCTTTCCTTGACCCAGCAGTCGGTCTGGTTGCAGGTGACTCCGAGCGCTTGCAGCAAGTTGTTTGGAATTTGTTATCGAATGCCATTAAGTTTACACCCAAAGGCGGATATGTTACGGTGCGTTTAGAACGAGTGGAATCCCACGTAGAAATCACCGTCACGGATACAGGTCAAGGCATTAGCCCGGATTTCATTCCCTATGTTTTCGATCGCTTTCGGCAAGCAGATAGTTCCACAACTAGAAAATACCCTGGGTTGGGGCTGGGCTTAGCAATTGTGCGTCAGTTGGTAGAACTGCACGGCGGTACAGTTCATGCCCACAGTGAAGGTGTGGGGAAAGGAGCAACCTTTAAAGTTAGACTACCGCTTGTTCAACACAGCAGCGGATCTCTTGAGCTGGGGGGACTCGGGGTTTCTGCTCTTGATAGGGGAGAAGATTCTTTTTCTTCAGCCATTCTCAAGGGGGTACGAGCCCTGGTTGTTGATGATGAAACTGATTCACGCGAGTTTATCGTTGCAGCTTTAGAAGAATTTGGCGCACAAGTCACAGCTGTTGCTTCAGCTACCGAGGCGTTGAAAACCGTCTCAGAGTTAAAACCAGATGTCCTCATCAGCGATATTGGGATGCCATTTGAGGATGGATACAGCTTGATTCGCAAGGTACGAAAACTCACACCGGAACAGGGAGGACAGATTCCAGCAATTGCGCTGACAGCTTACGCGAGGGCTGAAGACCGGGCGCAAGCAATATCAGCGGGTTTTCAAGCACATCTTTCCAAGCCTGTGGAACCAGAGCAACTCGCAACAGTAGTGGTAAAGTTACTTGGATAAGTAGCTGGGTGGCATCGATCTTCACCTGTTGCAGACTATCGCAATCCCGTTTAGCCGTGATTGCTGTTCCAATATTTTTGAATCAGCTGCTCATATAATGAGATAAGCCGCATATATGCGTTTATAGCAGCTACGTGCGCTTCTACAGCCTGCGTATACAAGGTCAGGGCTTGAGTATTCCCCCCTCCTTTAGAGTTGCAATTGCTACAGATAAATGTGATATTTGTATGGAGTACTTTAGGAATTTATGGTACTCTTTAATAAACTCGTGATATTCACGTGAAACGTAGGAAATATCTTGGTAGCTATAACATATAGGTAATTTAGGGAAATGGGGATAGTCACAAGTTAACTGGCTTTGTTCCGTGAAAGCAGGCAGTACAAGCAAGAAAAATAATGCAACCGTTCCATGAATGCCCTGTATATCCTCAATTTTAAAAATTTGTATCTTGCCAAATCTTCCATCGTAAGTATTGTAAACCAAAAATCCAGTCACAATTGCTGTAATAGCTAAAATTCCACTCACGCCATGAAGAACTCGCAACAATAAAGGTTGATATGCTATGAAACGTGGCATAGAAATTATCCTTAAAGACGCATCAACAGTTTCTCTACTTAAGCCCTATAATATCTGTAAACCACTTATTGAAGAATATATGGCTGGCAGAAAAAAACTTGACCGCACTAACCTGCATGCAAGAGTGGCATTAGGAACGGCGGAAAAACTAAAAGAAATCGCTTATGCACTCGATTATATCTATGATGGAGAAGGCTCAACCGGTCAATTGTTAGATGCGATCGCTTCGGGAAAACTCATACTAATTGCTACTCGAAAACATTCTGATTCCGAAAAAACTGGTTGACATATTAGAAGCAGCAATTGACAATAAGAAATGGGGATGTATGCATCCCCATTTTTTAAGTAACAAGGAGGTGATAATCGTCACAAGAAACGGTAACGGTCATAAAGGGTTCTTTAACCCTGTTAAGGTTTTTATCCACATTCTCCAAAACGTTTGGAAGAAACAGGATAAAGTTTCAGGGGAGACGTACCTCGTAGACTCGGAAGTTGTTGAGCAAGATCTGGATGATATTGCAGATCAACCAGATCGACCTGACAACATCGACAACTAACTTCTAAGTTAGTAACCCCTAGTAGCTAGCTAGGGGCTGTCTCTAGTTTAATCTTACTTAAATTGATTATGACAGTTTCCAACACCACAGTTGTTTATCCTATTTATTATCAAATTATTGAACGTAGGGGAAATGGTTGGGCGTTTAAGCACGGTACCCCCTTCATTAACTTATTTAATGCTCCTACACTGTCAATTGAAGAGGAATTTGCTGCTTTTGGCACTTCTATGAAAAAGGTTGCTATTGAGCTATTTAGAATTAATGGCGGTCAACAAGGCTACTACATAGCGAATATTAAAGATAAAAAGTACTATTACTGTGGACGAGAATGGGAAGATGTTAAAGCTAAACTAAGGGATCTCTTAATTGGTAGACCAGACCCAATGGAAACATAGACTTTTGCAAAAAGGTTAATCAAAAAAATCTATGCGATGCATGGGAAGACAGCGCTACTACGAACCTCAACACTACGAATTTATGAAAAACTGTACTTACTCCCTTCCCGCCAAAAGATTACCTAAACACATAGATGTAGATGTAGGTAGGGCTAAAGCCCACCACAACGCCAAGATGGTGGGCTTTAGCCCTACCCAGTTATGGTGTCCGCTATTGGAACCGCCGCAATAACTGCCACAACTGGCATCCCATCGTGAGGGCAGGTCAGCCCTATCCCATGACGCAGCCAGTGGAATTAGTTTTGGGTGCTTCTGTGGAGAATCAACCTAGCATTGAGCTAATTATGGGTGAATTGGGAGCAGAAACTGGTGGGACGGAAGTATATTTTGATGGCGATCGCTTAATCACTCGCCGTCTGGATAACACCCAAACCAGTGTCAAACCTCTAAACGATCGCGATGGTGCTAGAACTATTGCTCAATTGTCACCCTTAGGTTATCCGGGAAGCGATCGGATAAAAGTTCTGTTTCTAGTTGATGAGCAACGCTTTTTACGTATTACTGTTGAGGACTTATTAACCAATGAAACTTTGTTGGAGAATCAACTTGTCGCACAGTTAAGTTAACAGGGGCAGGTTTAACCAAAATCCTTATACTTTTGCTCTCAAGAAACACATCCCATCGCAGTAGAGTAGGGTGGGCACTGCCCACCGTCCCATAATTGAGAAGGTGCAAGACGCCACCCTCCGACTAGCGGC
Source organism: Scytonema sp. NUACC21 (assembly GCF_054684315.1). Taxonomy (NCBI): domain Bacteria; kingdom Bacillati; phylum Cyanobacteriota; class Cyanophyceae; order Nostocales; family Scytonemataceae; genus Scytonema; species Scytonema sp. NUACC21. The sequence continues at coordinate 83,328 of NZ_BAAFZH010000091.1, forward strand.
TGTTGGTCACTAGCAACAAAGAATATAGAGCTTCTCCGTTGCATACAATACACAAATGTAGAGACGTTACACATAAAGTCTCTACATGATTCTTGGTGATGCATTTAATTCAAATGAGAACCCCTATAACCTACACCCTAAAAATTATTTTTAAATATCATCTATCTAAAGGCTGAAACCTCAATCTAACTATAGGTAGCTGCAAGCAGATAAGGAATTCATAAAATCTAGTATTAACTACTTGCCTTATTGAGTCCTCATGTAGAACAGCAATGCACCCAAAGTTTCACACCACACCCGAGCAAAAGGAGACACTGTACCAATCAGAGCTATTTCGGTATGGTGTTGCATATGATAAAGCGGCAATAGCTGCTAAAATTTTAGCTTCTGGAAAACCAGATGAGGATTTAACCTCTGAAGAAATAGAACTTGTCAATGAAGTTTGTGAGGCATGGCTAGCAAAACACAAGCGTCACAAACATTTAAATCCATTTATTACCAAACATAAACAACGACTCTACTAGGTTATACGCAGTGTTTTTCCGATTCATCCAACGCCAGAAGTAATTAATCTATAAATTGTTTTTGGTTGCAATTTTAAGCAAAAACAGGGCATCGACATTGAACCGAGAGATAATTAATCTTTCGTGCAAATTTTTACTGCTAAATTTAGAAAAAGAATAGAGCACAAGTCTTAGCCGTTTTGTAAGGAAGCATCCCAATTGGGCAAAAAAACGGGAGTTAACTTGTATTACAATGTGAGTATTTCGCCATCACTCTTGACAATTATGATATCTGCTGATGTGAGTTCTGAACCATTGACGATTCCACCTTTAGAAAATGGCGACAAACTCACTCGGTGTGAATTTGAGCGACGCTACCATGCCATGTCCGATCGCAACAAAGCAGAATTGATTGAAGGAATTGTTTACTTGGCATCCCCTGTACGAGCAAAAAAACACGGTAAACTTCATGCAAGCATTATGGGTTGGTTAGTCGCTTACGCAGCCGCTACACCAGGAGTAGAAACACCGGATAATACCACTGTGCGCCTTGATGCTGATAATGAACCCCAACCAGATGCCTTATTAAGAATAGAACGGGGTGGACAATCAACGATTAGCAAAGATGATTATGTCGAAGGAGCGCCAGAATTAATTGTAGAAATTGCTGCTTCTAGTGCTTCTTATGATTTGCGTGAAAAACTGAAAGTCTATCGTCGCAATCAAGTACAGGAATATTTAGTATGGCGAGTTTACGATCGCCAATTTGATTGGTTTCGGTTAAATGAAGGCGAGTACATTCAACTCGAACCCAATCCAGATGATATAGTTTGCTCTCAAGTATTTCCAGGGTTGTGGTTAGCCAAGTCAGCATTATTAGCAGGAGACTTAGCACAAGTCTTAGCCGTTTTGCAACAAGGATTATTTACACAAGAACATCAAAGTTTTGTAAAAAAATTATCTAGTTAGGAAAAGATACGATTCACATAATGTCAATTTCAGTACCATTATGCTGTTTCCAAATTGCCATTTTCACTATCGATATCTAGAACAATTCTCAAACGAGTAATTTTACGGAAAAAATAAATAGAAGTTAAGATTTAGTGAAGGTAGACTTTTTTACTTGATAACTTCCAGAGAAATCCCTATTTTATAGAAGACATTTAAGAATGTAACAATTTATATAGTCTGTTTTTACAAAATGAGGAGGGAGTTTTTAGGCATAGATGCAACCAAAACAGCTTGATTAACGTGCAGTATCACTGTTAAGCAGTTTGATGTTTGCCAAAGCCCCCTATAAAAGGGGAACTTAGGATTTACGCTGCCCTGTTTTCCCTACTACTTTTGCACCACCACTGGTGTTCCTACTGATGCCCACTTAAATAGCCATTTAGCGTGATTGGGTGCCACATTAACACAACCGTGACTGACTGGAGTACCGAATTTCCGATGCCAATATGCTCCGTGAATCGCATAGCCCCCGCTATAGTACATAGTGTGTGGGACGTTGGGAACATCATAGTCACTACCCCGCATCCGGGTAGACTTGTGCTTGGATTGAATTTTAAAAACACCAGTGCGAGTTGGAGTGGATTTTTTTCCAGTGGAGACGATGATGGCGTAAACAGGTTTGCCACCTTCCCAAGCGACTAGCTTTTGTTGTGAAAGCTTAACTTGAATCCAACGCTGAGTGGATTTTTGTAACGTCTGTATTTGTTGTTTAATCGCTTGAGATTTTGATTGTGCCAAAACTTCATCTGAAGCAGCAAGAGAAACACTCAAGGCTAATGCTGCACCAGCAAGCAATAACTTCACCGGACGTATCCAAACAGGAGAAATCACATTTTTCATGGCAGACATACTCAAAAAATAGAGTTGGGGGACGCTTTAGCTATCTCCTATACTTCCCAGTTTATGGCAGCAACATATCTGTTACTAAGCCTAATTTCTAACGGCACAAGGCTTTTACCTAGGAGGGATTGCCTGTTGCAGCCCTAACCCCCTGTCTCCTACAGCGCAAAGAAAACTTGTGCCATGTGGTAGAGTATTGGGTTTATTATCTATATCTTACTTGTACTCTCTAAATAACGCATCAGTAGGCTAACTGTTCGCTCAATAGATAAAACTCAGGAGTTTTTTCATTGAATTCAACTTGATTCTTTTCACCTAAAAGCAAACAAAAAAATTTGTTAACAGCAATTAAATAAGATGTCATTTATAAAATAAATCTTAAATCGCCAGATGTATTGTATGGGTTGGGTAGAACAATAAAAACCAACGGTTAATCAATAGGTTGGGTTTCCTTTCTCAACCAAATCTACCAAGAAAGAGAATGTTGATTATGATGATAAACCCCATTGTTTCTAAAAAATTTGTAAGAGGTTTAGGAATAACTACATTAGCGGCTATTGTTGCGTTGAGTTGGTTGAGATGGGCTTCACAATCGACAGTGGTTGCACCATCTGTTCAATATGCCTTCATGACCGAATCATTTACCACTCTTGAAGGTCATTCAGGTTGGATTTATGCAATAGCCATAAGCCCTGATGGTAAAATTTTAGCCAGTAGCAGTTATGACGGAACTATTAAAATTTGGAATTTGCACACAGGCAAATTACTTCTCAGTGTCGATGGTCATGCTGATGCCGTTGAATCCCTCGCAATCAGTTCTGATGGCAGTACTTTAGCCAGTGGTAGCTGGGATAACCGGATTAAGCTGTGGAATCTCAAAACTGGGAAACTTATCCGTACTCTTTCGGGACATATAGACGAGATTGAATCGGTTGCTTTTAGTCTAGATGGAAAAACTGTCTTCAGTGGTAGTTGGGATAAAACAGTGAAATTTTGGAATGTGGAGACTGGAAGAATAATTCATACTTTTAACCAAAAACAAGCCGTGAGAACTCTTGCGATTAACCATGATGGGCAGCTTCTTGTAACTGGTACAGAAGATGGAAAAATCAGCATTTGGCAATTGTCTACAGGTGAGTTAAAAACTACCTTAGCAGCACATGATAAACTTGTTTCTGCGATCGCCTTCAGCCCTAATGGAAAAACTTTTGCTACTGTCAGTCACGATCGCACGGTTAAGTTATGGAACACTCAAACAGGTACACTACAACGCACTCTAACCGGGCACAATAACACAGTCTTATCTGTTGCTTTTAGCCCAGATGGACAGATGGTTGCTAGCAGCAGTTCTGACGGGGCGATTAAGTTGTGGAATGTTCAGACAGGACAGTTGTTAAATACTCTGGTGGGACATAGCAAAGCAGTTTGGTCTATTGCTTTCAATCCACAAGGCAAGACTCTTATTAGTGGTAGTGCGGATAAAACTATTAAAATTTGGCAAATTTTATCGAAAGCAAAAACCATTGTTGCGCCAATACCTTCTTCAGAAGGGGGTAGGTTGTAGGAAATTCTTTGTTAAGAGTTCCCCGTTAAGAGTTCCCTTCTTGTTGATAACATTTGCCTCAAGCGTCGTGCTTGTTGAGCAACTGTCTCCCAATCTCCAGCCTCTATACACTTTTTGGGAAATAATTGACTGCTTAAACCAACTGCGATCGCTCCTGCTTGTAAAAAGTCCTTAGTATTTTCTATGGTGACACCGCCTGTTGGAATCAAGGGAATATGACCGAGTGGTCCTTGCAAACTCTTGATATAGTGAACGCCTCCCATAGCTTCCACGGGAAAGACTTTGACACAACTTGCACCACTAGCCCAAGCGGTGACAATTTCTGTGGGGGAGAGTGCCCCCGGTATAATTGGGATATTGGCAGCAACGGCGGCTTGGATCATTGCTGGTTCCACATGGGGGGTGAAGAGAAATTGTGCCCCAGCTGCAATGGCTTCTTGCATTTGCTTTAAATTTAATAGCGTACCAGTGCCAATGGTGCAGTCAGGTAATTCTGTACGTAATTGGGCGATGAGTTCAGATGCGCGTTGGCTATTCCAAGTAATTTCAATTAATTTGACTCCCTCAGATGCCACAGTCAAAGCCATTTGGTAGCCTAATGAAATTTCTGGAGCGCGGATGACTGCGATCGCTCTGTGTTCTTTTAATTGTGATAGCCAAGCTCGATCGGGCATTTTTGTTTACTTTCGATTAAAAATCAAGAGAATTTGTTTTACTTATCATAATCAATTTTATTTATTTTCTAACTTTTGATAGATATTTATTAATAATTAGAATTTCTTACCTACTCCTTCTCTAACTAGGGGAATAGTTCTTGAATCCTTGAAACCAATTCACGATTAACAACTCATAATACACAACCATTGACTAGTACCTCACCGACTAAATTAAGTCGTCAGCAAGAGGGAAGTCCGTAAATATAATTTTACTCTACTAAGAGAAGTTATTCATAGTGTAGTAGAAATATTATGCCTCTTCACAAAATTGCAGATTTTGACCCCAACTACAGGGAAACTTTTGGTGGTGACGACGTTAAAGCCTTGGATCTATACACTGAAGGTGGCACAAGAGTTGGTTCTGTTGCTGATGTGTTAGTAGATGCAGACGGTCGTTTTCGCTATCTTGTTATCGACACTCAATACGACTTTACTAGTAAAAAGATATTACTACCAATTGGTCTTGCCCACATTGATTACAATGCCAAACGTGTTTTTGTAGACGGGCTTAGCAAAGAGCAAGTGCAACGGTTACCCGAGTACAGAGAAAACATGACCGTTGATTATGATTACGAAGAACAAGTGCGTAGGGCTTATCGTCCTATGTCTAGCGACGCAAACTTCAATCGCGATAGCTACAATTACCAACAAGATGCCAACCTATACAATCTGAACAATCAAAATCAAGAAACGTTCAAATTGTATGAAGAACGGTTGATTGCTAACAAGAACCGTGTCAAGGCAGGAGAAGTTACACTTGGCAAGCATATTGAAACTGAAACAGCAAGGGTGTCAGTACCAATTGAAAGAGAACGGGTTGTGATTGAGCGGGTCAACCCTACAGATGCGGGAACAGCAGTAAATCCTAGTGATTTACAGTTCCAAGAAGGAGAAGTTGCACGTATAGAAATCTACGAAGAAACACCTGATATCCACAAAGAGGCGTTTGTGCGTGAGGAAGTCCGAGTTAGAAAAGTTGTAGATCGCGACACCGTTGAAGCACAAGAAACAATCCGTCGTGAAGAATTAGATATTCGGACTGAGGGAGATTTGCCTATCAATCGTTCTGATGTCAATCCTATTGACCGTGATTAATTTCTCTGTGAATACTCTTTTTCATCTCTAAAATTACCGATTTTTGTAGGGTGGGCACTGCCCACCATTAGCTGCTTACAACAGACAAATTCGACTCCATCCTCCTTACTAAAGGCTACGGTAGTGGTGTAAAAGTTGAATTTACCCCCATTAATCCCCCTTATTAAGGGGGAAAACCAGAAATAAAACTCCCTCCCCTTTATAAGGGGAGGGCTAGGGTGGGGTAAAACTGACACTCAAATTTGTGTATACACCATAGCTGACTGGGAGAAGGGTATTTTTAATACAATTGTTTAACCCAAAGTGATGTTCCCACTAATAAATATCAACTAGCTTCTAACCCGGCTTTTAAAAAATATAAATAAATATGTAATAACAGCATTATTTATTTAATATTTAGTCAATAAAAATTTATAATATAATTTTTTAAAAAATTATATTTGAAGTCAGTCGCCAGGAAGAGGAAGAATAAAAAATATTTTTTTAGTGTAATGAATAAGAGATAAAAATAGTCGGAGGGTAATTGCTATGCCTCTTTATAAAGTATCAGATTTCGATGAAAATTATCGGAATAGCTTTGGTGGCGATGACATCAAAGGAATGAGTGTCTATACAGAAGGAACTGACCAGAAAATTGGTACAGTTAGTGACGTTTTAGTAGATGATGATGGTCGCTTCCGCTATTTAGTTGTTGACTTAGGTTTTTGGATTTTTGGTAAGAAAGTATTACTTCCAGTTGGTCGTTCTCGCATTGATTACAACACAAATCGTGTTTATGCCATTGGGATGACAAGAGAACAAGCAGACAATTTACCTGAGTTTAACGAACGCGACGCAATTGATTACGATTATGAAGAGCGTGTACGTAATGTATACCGCACTCCTGCAAATACTAACAGACCAGTAGAAACATCTAATCGCCTCGAAACATCTACTCCTCTGGATACATCTACTCCTCTAGAAGCATCTGCTCCTCTTGATGCAAACTATGCTGCTGCATCAGCTGCAAATCAAGCGGCATCAGCAATAAATCAGCCTGTAGTTCCAGCCGCCCCTGTATACGATCGCAATACATACCGATACGATAATGAGCCATCTTTGTATGAGATGAACGATCGCGATCATCAAACAATGAGGCTTTACGAAGAACGGTTAATTGCCAATAAGAGACGTATTAAAGCTGGGGAAGTTGCTATTGGCAAGCACATTGAAACAGAAACAGCACGAGTTGCTGTTCCCATAGAAAAAGAGAGAGTGATTGTTGAGCGAGTCACTCCAGCAGATGCTGGTAGACCTGTTGCTCCTGGCGAAGCTAACTTCCGTGAAGGCGAAGTTGCTCGTATGGAGATTTACGAAGAGACTCCTGAGATTCGCAAAGAAGCTGTTGTACGTGAAGAAGTGCGAGTCAGAAAAATTGTAGACCAGGATACGGTAGAAGCTCAAGAGACAATTCGTCGTGAAGAATTAGATGTGAATGCTCCCGGTCTTCCAATTGACGAACGGTAATAAGTCGTCTTTTTTACACATAGTCAAAAAGACTAGACGGTAATTGCTTAAATAGAGCCCGCTGGGGCGGGCTTTATTTGGAGTACAAGCTTTAAAAGCAGTTATTCTGAAGAAGAAAAATGACTAATAAAACGCTTAGTATTAATGAACATACTAGCAGAATTGCACGAATCAGTACTTTATTAGACAGCTTGCGGCAAAAAGTCAAGAAATTTTCTGTTTTGGATAAGCAAAGCCAGCTAGTAGGTGAAGTCGAAGATTTAATGATTGACGGCAACCGTCAGATAAATTTTGTAGTTAGCACGGAGAATTGGGAAGAAAAACAATTTTTTTTATTAAGTAGTAAGCTAATAGAAAAAATTGATTCTCAAGCTAAATGTATCTTTTTAAATATAGAAAAATCTCAGATAAAGTATTTATTTGAAACCAACTTAGAGAAAGAAAATCAAACCAGTAAAATGGAAAATAATTCAAAATCTTTTCAAGAAAATACACAAGACCTGCCCACAAAGAGAAATGATGGCGAAAGAGATTCCGTAGACGAGATAGTTCGTTTGCTCGGAGAACGTGTGGTAATTGACCGCAGCAAGCGAAAAGTTGGTGAGGTGATTGTTCGCAAACAAGTTGAAACCCGGATGGTGCAAGTGCCTATTCGGAGCGAAAAATTGATTGTGGAGCAAGTCAGCCCAGAACGCAAACAGCTGGCAGAAATAGATTTGAGGCAAGGAGAAATAGCTCCTGAATTTGAATTCAATGAAGCAGAAAACCCTTACCAAGTTGATGGGTTTGATGGTAGTTTGACTGTCAGTGGTGAATTTAACTCACCTAAAATTGCTAGTTTACTTTTGAATGCGATCGCTCTTGAGAAAAACCACGGCTGTAAAGCAGTACGAGTCACCATTGTTGTAGAAGATGAAGAACGACAGCAAACATATCAGGAGTGGTTTGCTCGTACTTCAAAAACTGGTAAATGATATCTTGCACCTTTGATTGGGAGGGCTGGTGGGCAGTGCCCACCGTTCTCTTATTAAGAAGGTGCAAGATGTCAGGTTTGGGAAATTAAAATAGCTTTTGTAATTTGTTATAGTAAAGGCAAAAGAATTTCAAACTCAGTTCCTTTACCAAGTTCAGAATGCAAATTTAATTCACCACCGTGTCTTGCTTTAACAATTCGGTAACTAACTGCAAGGCTAGTTTCTTTATCAGCACGTTTTTCTACTGACAAAGAATGAATAATTTGCTGTTGCAAATCCTGAGACATTCCCGGACCATTATCGGCAATACGAATTGATACCCAACGAGAAGCTGGTAGTTTTGATTGACTTGCTTGCCGTGAAATGACTTGTGTGGTAATTTCAATTTGCGGTTTCTGAGTTGTGTTTGCCGCTTCTGGATGCAATTGCTGTCTGACTGCCTCATTAAGAAGTGTATCCACAGCTATAGTCAAAATATTCATAAAAACCTGATTTAACTGACCAATAAAGCAATACACTGGCGGGAGATGACCGTAATTTTTAACTATTGTGATTTCTCCTGTAATCCGGCTACTAATTAACAATATAATGCTATCTATATTGGCATGTAGATCGGCTGGTTTGGGATACACTTCATCAATATGACAAAAATTTTGTAATCCAGTTACCAACCTTTTTAATCTTTCTGCTCCTGCACGGATACTAGCTATTGCTCTAGATAAATCTTGTTGTAAAAAATCTAATTCAATTTCTTGTTTGAGATGATTTGTTTCTTCAGAAGCCCAAAAATTATCTTTCTCGTAAGCTGCCACTAACTTCATTAAGTCTTGGCTGTAGTTGGCAACATGAGCTAAGTTACCCCAAATGAAATTTAAGGGATCTAGAATTTCGTGAGCCACCCCATCCACTAAACGACCCAGGCTTGCCATTTTATCATTTTGAATCATTAGAGCTTGGCTGCGCTCATACCGCACTTGAGTTTCTATTCCCCGAATTTGCCAAGAGGCAATGTTTAATTCTTGTAAATCTAATAATCTGTAAGTATCGGGTGCTGTGTACACAACCACTGGTTCTGCTAAAAGTTCGGCAGAACGTCTCAACGCTAGTTGCATCGCTGCTAAAATCGGCGTACTATCTACGAGTAGTAAAATTTCTGTCCGAGCATAACTGTAGAAAACGCGCAGGGGTTGCTGAAAAAGTAACTCTTGTCCGTAAGGGCGAATGAGAAATTCCAGCAGTCGCCGTCGTGAAACCATACCCACATACTTCTGTTCCTCTAATAAGATCACCCCTGGTAGGAGCGGATATTTGTCAAGATAGACAGCAACTTCGGCACCAGTGCAGCTAGTCTCCACTGAGAAGTTGTATGCTGGTAGTTCTTTGAGGGTTGACTCTAAATTTAAATCACTATTACTACTACCAGATAAAAATGGTGGCGATATTGACGAACTGGATTCTTGTGGCACTAGAAACCCTGATTCTGAGTAGCTGAACAATAAATTTAGTATTTTCTCCCTCTCTCAGTCTCTGCCAAGAAGAAAGTAGAGACGATAGGAAGATGAAGTAGCTATTAATACATATATTTTTCTATTTGTCAATACATAAGCCCCACTAACTACCAGGGCGAAAAGAAAAGCAATTTATAGCAATCTGCAGAGCCTTCGTGAAAGCTAAGGAATCCAGTTTCTGAAAAGTTATATTTACTTTTGTCCACCTACTTAGTATCTTCAGGTGCTTCAACCATCCCTACCAGGGCATTAAAAAATTCCCATGCATCTTCTCCTCTTGCGGGCGTCGGTGATAGTGATTCTACGCAAAACTCATCAATTACTGGTGTTTCATCAATAACTACTACGACCCTATGGTTCCCTGGCGGGACATCATAGGGTAACTGTACCGTGAGTGTGCCATCAGGGCTGACGTTGGCAATTGTTTCAATGCTTCTCATAGATTTATATTACATTTTTTTCAAGATTAAGACTATGAGTTCATTTAAATTCGTTCAAATTCCCGATTCGAGGAGACAAAGCAGACAAGCTAGACAAGGGATTCCAAGGTTTTGATGCTTTGAGATAGCTTGCTTTGAATATTGACTCACCAAATTTGTTCCATTGTGGTCTTGCAGTTTAATTTTTTTTGTAGTAGGTAATTATGCATATATATTTTAGGAGATGTTGCCAAAAATAACGATTTCTCGCAATGGGTAGATACGGAAAGTGCAGTCTCTATGTTTAGAAACTGTAAATCCTTTATAAAAATGTTCGGAAGATAATATAACATCAAGGAAAATTCTTCGACTTATGAGAATAAATAATTAGTTAGAATTATATACTTCAGGGATTGATGCTCAAGAATAGGAACCATTTCTTAAGTCAGGCAATCATCTAGGAGTACGATTTTTTCAGTAAATGGAGGCAAGTATAACCATCTTAGGCTCTTAACCGCTTGTGGTTCAAGTATCAAGGCTCTTGAGCTAGTGATTTGACAAGAGAGCAGCTAGCAATTAAGCGCCTTGTTGTTTATGGATGTTTCGTTGTTAACAACCACTTTTTGATTTCCCCAAACGTTAGAATGGCTTGGCACAACCCTAGAACTCAATACCGCTTTGATAAGCAACACACATGAATCAACTGAACAATGGTTTCACTATATTTCTTAGTTTGCTAGTCGAGGCGATTCCTTTCTTGTTGCTGGGAGTTTTGTTCTCCAGTTTGTTGCTGTTCTTTGTAGATGAGCGCAAATTAGCGGAGAAGATGCCTAGAAATCCGTTGCTAGGTGCTATATTTGGCAGCTTGATAGGATTTTTGTTTCCTGTGTGTGAATGTGGCAACGTGCCGGTAGCACGGCGGTTGCTCATGCAAGGAGTCCCCACACCAGTAGCAATTGGCTTTTTGCTAGCAGCACCAACTATTAACCCCATTGTTATTTGGGCAACTTGGACTGCATTTCGAGATCAACCAGAAATCGTAGTGCTAAGAGTTTTATTTTCCCTTCTCATTGCAGTGATTATTGGAACTGTCTTTAGTGTTCAAAAAGACTTAACTCCGATAGTACAACCGTCAATTGCTCGTTATTTGAAATTTAACCCACCACAATCACCCAAAACCAAACACGGGAAAAGTATTACAAAAAATAACTTATCAAAACAGGAACCGAATGCATCGACTTTGTTACAATCAGGAACCTATATGTTAGGAGGGCAACCAGGGCAAGCTATACGGATGGATACAACTGCTTTGCAGGCAACTGTAGCAGCTACTACTCCTGGTAAACCCTTGGGAGATAAGTTGCGGTTGTTGGTAGATAACTGCATACAGGAAATGCGTGAATTAGGCGCAGTCTTGGTTATAGGAAGCGCCATTGCTGCCGCGATTCAGGTACTCGCCCCTCGCGATCTAATCCTCAGTCTGGGTTCGAGTCCTATTACCTCGATCTCCGCCATGCTCATCTTGGCCGCGGTAGTATCGATTTGTTCGACTGTTGATTCATTTTTTGCCCTGTCTTTTGCCTCAACCTTTACCAGTGGCTCCTTAGTCGCTTTTTTAGTATTTGGACCAATGATTGATATCAAAGGCATAGGTTTGATGCTATCCATTTTTAAACCGAGGGCTGTTATATACTTCTTTGCTCTTGCAGCTCAATTAACATTTTTATTCACTCTTTTCATTAACTTACACGTTTTTTAAAAAATTAGTCCTATGTCATTTGTCCTTTGTCCTCTGTTAATGACTCATGGCTCATGACCAATGACTATTGATTATTGAATCATCACAAATGACTTCCCAAAATCGTAAATCTAAAAAGTTCCAAAATAAAATATTACCCTGGCTAGATGTTTTGGCAATCACAGCTTGGGGAGTTTTAATCTTAAAATATTGGCTGACTAACAAGCTCATTTTATTAATTCACCCCGACTACTTTTGGTTGGCAATTTTAGGTGCCATAGGGCTGCTTATTATTAGTTCACTCAAGGCAGGACAACTTTCACAACGGCGACGCGGTGAGATTGCTCCCAATGTCCAACACTTTACTGTTTTCCCACCAGGATTCGGTAGTGGTTTGCTGTTGACTGCTGCAATTCTGGGATTACTCATCACACCCCGTGTCTTTGCCAGTCAAACAGCACTTCAGCGAGGGGTGACCGATATAGTAGGAGCAACACGCACCCAACCTCAAGCTTTTCGTGCTTCTGTCCGTCCGGAAGAGCGAACTCTGGTGGACTGGGTACGCACGCTCAATGTTTATCCAGAACCAGATGCGTATACAGGACAAAGAGCTAAAGTACAGGGGTTTGTGATTCACCCACCGGAACTAGGAAAAGAATATTTGTACGTAGCACGATTTGTTCTTACTTGCTGTGCAGCAGACGCTTATCCTATAGGTTTACCCGTGAAATTGAAAGAACCTCGCGATAAATATCCACCAGATACTTGGTTGGAAATTGAAGGTCAAATGGTGACAGAAACCATAAAAAATAAACGTCAACTTACTATCGCTGCTTCCTCTTTAAGAAAAATCTCCCAACCAAAAAATCCTTATAGTTATTAGTCATTTGTCCAGTGTCCTTTGTCCTTTGTAATACTCATGACCAATGACCAATGACTAATGACTAATGACTAATGACTAATGACCAATGACCAATGACCGATGACCAATGACTACCAAAGCTTTTTTCCACCCGCTAGATCGTGTTGCTATAGCTTTCCTGCTTATCCTTAGTTTGCTAACAGGGCTGTTGATATTACAAGGTGATGCTGTTAAACCTGGCGTGCGGCATTTTAGTTGGCAAAATCAAAAAATTGGTGCAGATGATGTTTCTTTTGCCCTCACTTTTAGTCGTCCAATGGACGTAAAAACTGTTGAGGAAAACTTGAAAATCGATCCACCCCTAGCTGGTAAGATAAGCTGGGCTGGGCGACGGATGGTTTATACGTTGCTAACACCAGCACCCTATGGAACTAACTATAACGTCACGTTACAAGGTGCAAAGGATCGGTTTTCGGAAAAAGAAGGAAAAAACAGGCTAATGGAACCTTTTACGGGTACCTTCCGCACCCGCGATCGCGTTATCCTTTACATTGGAGCAGACAAAGAAGACAAAGGGCGGTTAATTCTCTACAATTTAACGCAAGAGCAAAAAAAAGTTCTGACGCCTAAAGACTTGATAGTTATGGATTATAAACCGTTTCCTCAGGGGGACAAAATTCTCTTTTCTGCTCGCTCGAACAATAGTCAGGATTTAACCTCAGCTCAAATATATACTGTAACCACAGGTATTCCAACACCATCTGACAAAAAACCAGAATCAGCAGGTAGAATTAACCTAATTTTAGATAACAAAGAATATCAAAATCTGAAATTTGACTTGTCACCAGATGGGGAGACTCTTGTTATCCAACGAGGAAAAAAAGACGACCCCAGTGACTTTGGGCTGTGGTTTATGCCTGTAAACAAAAATAATTCTGATAATTCTGAAGAACAACCAGCCCTGAAACGTTTGCAAAGCCAACCTGTGGGAGACTTTGTGATTACGCCAGATAGTAAAGCGGTTGCGGTTGCACAAGGGCAAGGTGCAGCAATATTACCTTTACAATCAGATGCCAGCAAACCCTTAGACTTTTTGCCGCAGTTTGGTCTAGTCCAAGCTTTTTCTAAAGACGGTTCCCAGGCAGCTATGGTTAAGTTTAATACAGACTATACCAAGGATTTATTTTTGGTTACTAACCAAGGTGTTCAGAAGCAACTGCTACGCACGCCCGGTTCAATTCTTAACTGCCAGTTTGATACCGCTTCACCTACCCTTTATTGTTTGCTAACACAAATATTACCAGGGGGGTTGTATCAAGAACAACCATACTTAATCGCGATCGATCTCAAAAGCGGTCAACAAAAACCCTTAATGTTACTCCCTGCCGAACAGCGGAATGTGGAAATGAGTTTAGCACCTGACGGTTTGGGATTGTTGTTTGACCAAGTTGTTCCACAGACAACTGCAACAGGTCCGTCCCCTACAAATCTGTTAACCACTGATGACGGACAGGCAATATCTACTGGTAGTCTGTGGCTTATGCCTTTGCTGCCTATCTCTGACCCCGCAGCAGCAGCTGATATCAAGCCAGAACAGCTTCCTTTGGTGGGTTTTCATCCTCGTTGGCTGCCATAACTATCTAACTGACATCTTGCACCTTCGATTGGGAGGGCTGGTGGGCTTTAGCCCTACCTACGAAACAATCAGCTTTTTGGGCTTTGATTTTTGCAATAAGACAATGGTGCAAGATATGAGCCTCTGATTATCGACTACTCAACAATTAATCTACCCTTTGTAATTGAGCAACTTTAGGGTCAATGATTTTTTGCCCCAAGTTAGCAAATTTAATTGCTAAAGAAATCTTGTTGTCAGAACCAAAAATGTGAGTAATTTCCCCAATACCAAAGGTTTTGTGAAGAATTTGGTCGCCTACTTTCCAATTCTCTGTACTGCCTTTCTTACTACGGGCTGCATTTTGCTGTAAATTAGCGCTGGTACGTTGGATATAAGCCCTTTGACTTGTGCGTTGAGATGTCATCAATTCTGCTGGCAATTCATCCAGAAATTGCGATCGCAACGCAGGTTCGCGAGAACCATAAAGGCGGCGTTCGCGGGCATGGCTGAGATACAGCCGTTCTTGAGCGCGAGTAATGCCTACATAACACAGACGGCGTTCTTCTTCTAAAGCTGCGGGGTCATTGAGGGAACGATAGTTAGGAAATAGCCCCTGTTCCAATCCCACAAGGAAAACAACAGGAAATTCCAATCCTTTGGAAGCGTGTAAAGTTAATAGAGAAACTGCTGTTTCCCCTTCTTTTAAATTATCCAAATCAGAACTCAGAGCAGTACTGGCAAGGAATGCTTGTAGTGTCACTTCATCACTTTCTTCCTCAAATTGCAGTACCGCATTAAACAATTCTTGAACGTTTTGCACCCTGTCTTCGGCTTCATCCGTACCTTGAGACATCAGGTCTTGGATATAACCTGAACCTTCTAGTACCCCTTGTACAACTTGGGAAACAGGAACCGTTTCTAATTTTTCTTGCCACTCGGCAATCAAATTGGCAAAGCCGTTGACGGATTTTGCCGAGCGACCAGCTAATGTATTAACTGATGTCTCATCGCTCAGTATTTCCCACAGGGTTGTACCTAATTCTTGAGCAGCTTTCACGAGAGTATCTACGGTTGCTTTACCAATACCGCGCCGGGGGGTATTGATAACTCGCAACAAGCTGACAGTATCCGCTGGATTGGCGATCGCCCGCAAATAAGCCAGGACATCCTTGATTTCTTTGCGATCGTAAAACTTGATTCCTCCCACTACCGTGTAAGGAATATTACTCCGAACCAACAACTCTTCAAAAGGGCGCGATTGAGCGTTAGTACGGTAAAGAATGGCAAAACTACCCCAATTTAACTCTGGATGTTGATGTTCCAAATTGCGAATTTGATTGATGACAAATTCTGCTTCGGCTAATTCATCATCTGCCTTATGGAAATAAATCTCCTCTCCCGCACCTCGTGTAGCCCTGAGGATTTTATCAATCCTTTGGGTATTGTTTTCAATCAAATGGTTGGCTGCTTGCAAAATATTTTCACAAGAGCGATAGTTTTCTTCCAATTTCACCATTGTGCCCGTTTCGTTATCCGGTAATCCATCGCCAAAATCTTGCTGGAACTCTAGCAAAATGGTGAAATCTGCCATTCTAAAGGAATAAATCGACTGATCTGCATCACCTACCACAAACACTGAACGGTTTGTCCAGTCCCATGCGCTTCTATTCGTTTCACCGTTAGTTGTTAACAAACGAATCAAGTCATACTGTGACAAATGACGAATGACAAATGACAAATGACAAATGACAAATGACAAGTGACAAATGACGAAGGTTATTGTGCATTGGCGACAACCCATTGGCTGTTTTCCGCATCCCATAAAAGAAAGAAGCGCACAGAACCGGGCACGGATTTTCCAGTTTTCATCAAGTACCGTAGTCGAGCATTGACTGTAGCTGTTTCTGTACTTGCTTCTACTAAACTGACTTCTTCTATTTCTACGCTTTGAACTTGTCCCCCCCACCAATCAATGTAGGAACGATAACCATTTGGATGAAGGCGTCTGTTGTTTTGGTAGCTGGGAGAGAGCTGATTCCATGCAGTTTGATACTGACCCTGATTAATGCTTGCGTAATAATTCTGAATTGCCTGTTCTGGTGATGGTTTATCTACCGAAGATGATGACTCGGGAAATTGAGGGGGTGGAGTTTCGTTGGGCACAGTTTCAGGAACTTGTGTTTGTTCGAGTGGTGCAGTTTCCTGGCGTGCAACAGGTTCCTCAGAAGATTCTGTTGGCTGTTCAATTGAGGGCTGACTTTGTTGTACTGATGGCTGTTGTACCTGTTGTTGGGAATTTTGCATGCTCAAGATCCCAATGCCTACACCAATTGCAACCGTCAAACCAATGGCAGCAAATACAATACCTACAAAGGTTGCATAAAGCCCGGTGTGCTGTCTTTCGTTTTGATACGAAGGTTGAGGGGCGTTTCCCGGACTGACAGGAATGGTGTGTTGGGGTGTGGGGTTGGGTGGTGCAGTGGCGACTTGTGGGTGAGTGTAAGGGACAGTAGGAGGTGTGACTGGAACTGTGGGGGCAACTGGCATTGTACCAGTGTGCAAAGCTTGTAGCATTTCTCTAGCACTGGCAAAGCGATCGCGTGCGCTAAATTGAATTGCCTTATCGAGAACAGCTGCAAAAGTAGGCGTAACGCTCAAAGCATACTGACGCCACAACACTGCACCCGTAGCGGGGTCTGTGCCTAATTCTTGGGGTACTTTACCTGTTAGCAAATAGATTGCTGTTAACCCCAAACTATATATATCGCTGGCAAACATGGGTCGTCCAACAGATTGTTCGCTGGGCATAAATCCCGGTGTCCCAATCACAATTGATTTGGTGGAATTTCCAGAAGGAGTTACCACCGTACCTACGGTTTCTTTCACTGCACCAAAGTCAATTAAAACTGGTTTACCATCAGCATGACGAATCAGAATGTTATCTGGCTTGATATCGCGGTGAACAATGCCTTTGTTGTGAACGTATTCTAGAACTGGCAAAATGTCGGTTAAGATTTCCCTAACCGAACTCTCACTCATTGGTCCCTGTGCTTGTACGTTTGCTGTCAGGGTTTGTCCTTCAATATACTCTTGTACTAAGTAAAATTGCCCGTTTTCTGAGAAGTAAGCATACAACCGAGGAATCTGACTGCTACCATCTCCCACATCTTCTAGAATTGCTGCTTCCCGCTGAAACCGCTGCTGCACCAGTTGGTAAACCTGAAGATTATCCTGAATGGGCTTTAATTGTTTAATAACACACCGACGTTGTGATGGCATTTGGGTATCTTCTGCTAGGAAAGTTTCACCAAATCCACCACTCCCCAATGTGCGAAGAACTCGATAGCGGTTGTTGAGCAGCATATGTATTGATTTAAGTTTTTTCAAAACAACAATAAAGCAACCATTTAGGTTACAAAACGCAATTAAATCTCATGACAAATACAAAGGATTAATCTTTTTAAGGGTTATGCTTGGAAAAGCTCATTGTATCGGAAATACAGTTATTACTGTAATACAAAATTTATTTTATACTAGCTTTTTCTATGGTTTCCATTGCCCGTAAAAACCTTCTTGAAGACATTCCTCGTTTCCTTGTGGCGCAGGCAGGGATTATGTTTGCCGTTAGCCTAGTTACAATTCAGACAGGGATCTTCAATGGGTTTACTCGCTCTTCTGTTAAATTAATTACTAACTCCACAGCCGATATTTGGGTAGCATCAGATAGTATGGTGCATCTTGACCTGACATTGCCATTGCCACTTGCCCATGTAAGTTTGGCTCAAGAGGTGCCTGGGGTAGAGCGAGCAGAGGCGCTGATTGCTACTGGAGGTGTGTGGCGTCATCCTATAGGCAAAATTGCTCCAGTTAGAATCATTGGATTTGACCCCCAGGGGAAATTATTTATACCTGATAATATTGTAGAAGGAAATTTGAGTGCCTTAAAAGCACCTTACACTGTAATAGTAGATACAATTAGTGCAGATTCCCTAAATGTACGACGCTTAGGTGATAAAGCTGAAGTTAATTCCTTACCAGTACAGTTGGTTGGCTTTACCCAAGGAAACCGTTCAGTTGCGTCAAATCCTTATATGTTCACCTCGTTGGAAAATGCCAACGCTTACTTAAGTTCTGGTAAAACTTCTACTGTGTCCTGCCAATTGCAATCGGGCTCGAAGGACATTAAGTGTACTACCACTTATGTAGAAGCTGATAGGAATTCTACTCCTGCGCCAAGACCTCTAGCTTCACTAGACCCTATCACCTATATATTAATTCGAGCTCAACCCGGTCAGGATCTACAGGTACTCAAGCAGAGGTTAAACTCTGTTTTACCAAACACCCGTGCCTATACTCGTGGCGAAATGATAAGAAGAACTCAAACTTACTGGCAACAGCGAACTGGAATCGGTTTTCTTTTGGGGCTTGGTGCAAGTGTGGGTATCATTGTCGGGGCAATCGTTGTCGGTCAGATCCTTTACTCTTCGGTATCCGATCATATCAAGGAGTTTGGAACTCTCAAAGCAATGGGCGCATCGGATTGGGTGATATACGGTGTCATTTTTGAGCAGGCTGTGTGGATGGCAGTTTTAGGTTACGTTCCCGGTACCGTGCTTTGCGTGGGGGTGGCAGCTTGGACTTTAGCAAGTCAGGGAATCTTGATTTTAATTACGCCAAGAACTGCGGTCGCAGTTTTCGGCATCACAATTTTAATGTGTACTGGCGCTGCAATCTTTGCTATTCAAAAAGTGACCCGTGTCGATCCCGCAACAATCTTTAACAAGTAGTCAAAAGTTGACTAAGTCAGTAGACCCGAAATCCTTACTAATGACGAATGACCAAGGACTAAGGACGATCTGCATGAGTTAACTTTATTTGTATCATCCTACTTATCTCGTGCAGGGTGTCTGATGCAGAACGGGGATTCCAGCCAAGTTCATTGCGGGCTTTGCTGGCGTCCACCCGGACACAACGGTCATAAATATAGTGAACCCGTTCCCGGCTGATTGGGGGCTGCCATTTGAGGAGGCGTCCGATAGGATCGAGTATGTTCCCTGCCAGTCTAACTATGGGTTTTGGCACTTCGCGAGGGGCAGGAATACCTGTTTCTTGTGAGAGAATCTGAAACATTTCCCGAGTCGTTAGGTCACCTGCAGAAATGATATAGTAATCTCCTGGTTTCCCTTTTTCTGCTGCTAAAATCATGGCATGGGCAAGGTCGTCCACATGAACAATGCCAGTGACGCGATCGCCGCCTGCCCAAACCTTAAGACCTCCCTTCAAAAACTGCTGCATGACTGGACCAAAATGGGGGTCATCAGCACCAAATATTCCAGAGGGAAGAACGCTAACAACATGAAAACCACTTTCGGCAGCTCGATCTACTAATTGTTGGGCGAGGTATTTGGTGCGATCGTAGGCAGAGGAAAAGTTGCTTTGCGTTCTTTGGAAAGTTTCATTGACGGTTTGGCCCTTGGTATCGCCAAACACTCCAATAGTGCTACAGTACACTAACTTAGATACACCGACTTCTTGAGCAACTTCCAGTACTGCCCGCGTACCCTCTACATTCACCCGCTCCATCTCTGCTTCATTCACAATTCCCAGCTCTACATAGGCAGCAGTGTGAAAAACAGTGTCTGTACCTGTCATTGCAACTCGTAGGGCATCGCGCTCCGTAATATCACCGTACACTAATTGCATATTGCAATCGGATAAACTTGCCAAATTGCTAGATTTGCGTACCAGCCCAACGACGGTGCTGCCTTGCTTTTGCAAAGCCCGTATTAGGTGAGAACCTGTAAATCCATTGGCTCCAGTTACTAACGCCTTCATAAAGCTTTCTCATATATTTTGTAAGTATTGTAGGGTGGGCATTACCCACCACAAGTTTGATATGGTGGACAGTGCCCACCCTACGTAGATTCAAAAATTAAATAAATTCCTATAAAGCTTTCTCATATATTCTGTAGGTTTTGTAAGTCTTGGCTCCTGTGGCTTCGATTAATTTACGTGAAGGGAAATTGTCTTCAAATACCCAAGAAAGTTCAGCCCTTTTATAGGGTTTGCCCTTTTTTATTCCTCCTTGCATTCCCAAATAAATGAGGGCTAGAGGTACCATTTTTCGGCGATACTCTGGTAAAGAGCAAACAATCAGGACTCGTGCGCGATCGATTTGGCGGCGGTACCAAAGAAACTTGAGAATTCCCAGCCAGTTGAGTTTTCCATTAACATACTTGAGGGGAATGTTGTAGTCAGGTAACGCCATAAAAAAACCCACCATTTCCCCGTTGTATTCCGCAATTGGGAAGATATCTGGATCGAGCAAATCCTTGAGGTCTTGAGCTTCTTCTAAAAATTCTGCCTCAGTTCGCGGTGTGGAACTCCAGTTATTAGCAAAGGTAGTATTAAAAAGGTGATAAATACTCTTGACATCTTGGTCGAATGCGTCTCCCTTTGACCTCATTGGGCGGAAACTGACACCAGATTTACATGCCACTCGATAAGCTTTCTCAAATTCTGGTGGTAGGGGTTTATCTAAAGGCAAATTATAAGCATAAGCACCCTTAGCTTTGTGCCAACCAGCCCGTTCCATAAATTCTTGGTAGTAGGGCGGATTGTAGGGCATCATCACTACTGGTGGCGAGTCAAATCCATCAACTAAAAACAAGCAGTTATTGTGGGTGGAAAAATCAATAGGTCCTCTTGCTATGGTCATCCCTTGCTCCTTCAGCCACTGGCAAGCAGCATCTAGCAACGCTTGGGCAATAGCATTATCTTGAATGCATTCAAAAAAGCCAACAAGACCGACATTTTTGCTTTCACGGTCGATCAACCGTTGGTTAATTGAAGCAACTATTCGTCCTACAGCCTGAGAACCTTTTGCTTCTTGGGATACGGCAATAAACTGTTGTAGTTTTCCGTACTCCAAGAAGGGATTTGTTGGTGTAAACTGCTTGGCAATGCTGCTGCGGATGGGTGGTACCCAATGAGGATCGTTAGCGTATACCAGCCGTGGGACATCCAAAAACATCTCGCTGTCTGCTTCGGTTGTCACTGCTCGGATGCTAAATGCTGTTTGATTGATGACCATGTGTTTCAATTAACTGAGCGGAACTAAAGATGGATTTTCCAAGCATTTCTTAAGTTGTGCTTCGATTTCCTCACGAACAATTTCACGGTACTCAATGAAATGCTCTAGGTGGGCGCAATTAATAAAATAGGATTCAAACACTCCTGGATTGTGCCAGATAATTGAGAACAACTGACGCCAGAATTGGAAGCGGGTATTTCGCTTGATTCCCTGACGCCAACAAATAATCAGCAATGCCCGGATATACTTGAATTGTGGTATGCGGAATTTCTTTTTGTGAGGTTTCGGTTTCATTGCCATAAAATGCCGAAAAACTCGCGCCAAATAACGTTCGGGTTCGTAGAGTTTCCAGAAGCATCTTACATACTCGTCAGCCAGTTCTTTGATAGGACGAGTAGGAATAAAATTGGCAAGCGTTGTTTGATTGATGTTAGCCTTTTCATTCTGCAAACGCCCTTCCTTTTCAAGTCGCTGCCAAAGTGCAGTACTTGGAAGAGCCTGAAGCATACTGCACATTGCTTGAGGAATAGCAGTTGCTTCTACAAACTCGATAATGCGATCGCCAGCCCCCGTCTTTTCACCATCAAAGCCAATAATAAAACCAGCCATGACACGCAACCCCGCCCGGTTGATTGTCTGAACTGATTCAATCAAAGAGTGACGCGTATTTTGGAATTTTTGAGTTAATGCCAAGCTTTCCGTATCCGGTGTCTCGATCCCCAAAAACACAGCACTAAAGTTGGCAGCAATCATCAAATCTAATAGTTCTGGATCTTGTGCCAGATCCACCGAAGCTTCTGTTGAAAAACGGAAAGGATAGCCGTGTTCTGCCATCCAAGGAACAAGTTCGTGCAGCAAGAGTTTCACATTGCGCTTGTTGCCGATAAAATTATCATCCACGACAAAGACCGAGCGCCGCCAGCCCAGGTCGTAGAGAGTTTGCAACTCAGCCAGTAACTGTGAGGGCGTTTTCGTCCGTGGCTTACGACCATAAAGCACGATAATATCGCAAAACTCACATTGAAAAGGGCAACCACGGGAAAACTGCACGGACATATCGCTGTAAGCGTCTAGTTCCAGTAGGTCATACCTGGGAATGGGTGTTCCAGTGACATCAGGTTTTTCTCCTTTGGCGCTGAATACTCCTGAGGTTTCACCACGTTCTAAAGCTTCAACCAGCATTGGCAGGGTAATTTCACCCTCATCTAAAACCAGAAAGTCTACCCCTGCTTCCTGGGGGTCTTTAGGAACAGAAGTGACATAGGGACCACCTGCAGCAACAATTTTACCCCGTCGTTTTGCCTCACGAATCAGAGACAGCATATCCGATTTCTGGACAATCATCCCTGAAACAATTACCAAATCCGCCCAATTCCAATCTGCTTCGGTTTCAAAACGAACATTACGGTCTACCAAGCGAAACTCCCAAGTTTGGGGTAGGATAGCTGCAACTGTAATCATTCCTAGAGGTGGGAGTGAAACTTTGAGCCCGATTAGTTCTAGTGTTTTGTCAAAAGACCAGAAGGATTTAGGAAACAGCGGATATAACAGTAAAACTCGCATTTAGTTACTAATTAAATTTTTGTAGCGATTGTTCATATTGCAAAATTAGAACCCGTTGAAGGGCAACAATCGCAGGGTTGATTTCGACATAACGCCGTTCGGGATTTGCAAGATAGCTTTGCTGCTCGCTCTCAATCATCTCCATATCTTGGGCAACAAATTTCCGAAACAAGCGCCAGATAAAATGAGCTAACAGTTTCTCGATTGGTTGGAGTATCCATTTGGGAAGGCGAACTTTCACAAAGAAAAGGGAAAACGATCGCGTTTCCGTTAAACTTACGGGGAGGCGCATGAGGTATAGGGAGGAGAGACCTTCCAGCGAACTGTGATAGTGAGGGTAGTGATACCGGATTGAGATAGTGCGGGTAGTGACTTTATGGGCGCTGTCACTCAATCCTAAAAATTTGCTAAGAGTTCCTTTATAGGAAACTTTGTAGTCAGCGCAGACGGATGTTTCGGTTGCCTGTAAGTTAATCAGAACTGGATCGAACCAGCCCTGTAGGTCTTGGTGCAAATACCCGTGAAAGACATCCATCGTGTTTTCATTACAAATGGAGAAATGTGCTTTAAAGTGAGTGGGGATTGGCACCATCAACCACTCGGGCTGGTCAAATTCTGGCACCTCAGGCAATTTGCATTGTTCAGATAAGGAAGCGTCACCCGGAAATATCCAAATCAGGTTGTACTTTTCCTGAATTGGATAGCTACGCGCTTGAGCACAGGGAAGTTTTTGCCCTTGAGGTAAGTAAGGAATGCTAACACACTTCCCACTGCCATCAAATTCCCAACCGTGATAGCGACAAGCAAGGTGAGTCCCTTGGACTTTGCCTTTATGCAGTGCGACTCCTTTATGAGGACAAGCATCTTCCAAGGCATGAAGTTGAGCATTAGCATCACGGTAAACAACAATTGCTTGCTGCCAAATCACTGCAGGCATAACTTGAGCAACTTTGAGTTGGTCAGCCCAAAGGACTGGATACCAATAATTTGGGTTAATACCAACCTCGCGAACACGGTTGTGAACTGTTTGGCTTTTGAAGGTTGTGGCTAGTTCCATCACTTACACACTTACACTGCGGCTGTACTTGTTGTTTCGGCTAACAAGTCTTTGGGTAGAGATTGGCGCAAGCGGTCGCCATAAAGTGCTAGAGCATTACCACCTAGCAATAGCCCTAAATGCTCTCGGTCGTAATCAGCAACTGTAGCAGCATCTCGGACACAGTTCTGAAGTACGCCATCCCAGTGACCGTAATCCCCAGAGAAGCAAGCCAAGCGCTTACCGACTTCACCCATAGAGACGTGAAGATAGGAAGGACCTGGATCGTCTGATTCAAAAGAGGTAAAGATTTGCCCCCGTTCAAAGTACTCTAACGGATCTCGGTGACGGAGATCGTAGTGCTCGTACAAGCTTGCATCGTCAATTTTGGTGGGATCGTGTTGGGCATTCCACAATAGGTCAAAGAGGTTTTTAGCCTGATTCATTAGATTGATGTTATTGTGGCTACCTCTTTCCTGAATCATTAATTTCGTGTATTCGATGAGGGAAGGGCGATAAGGATTTTTGGGGTCAAAATCGCGGATGCGCTTTTCCCAATGCTCGTGAAAGGCATGGGCGAGATCGGGTAACCAGCCGCAGCCTCCTTCTAGAAAGCCCACCCGGAGTGTAGGAAAGCGCTCGAAAGCTCCATCAAACACCATGCGTGCTAGTGCTAACTGTTGTTGGTTCCGCTGCACGAAAATGTGGGTGAGAACAAAAGTTTCGGTGTGATCGGAAATACCACCCACCATAGAAGAACCGGGACCACCGTGAATGCCTATGGCAATATTGAGGTCTACTGCTGCTTGCAATAGGGGGTGAAAATCGGGATGGCTGATTGTCTTACAAGTGCGAATTTCTGGAAAAGCTGCTGGCGCTTTGGGATGGGGAATTGGCAAGTTTGGAGCAACAGCTACACCGATGGTGCCCAGTTCATTCACGCAACGGTGCATCTCCGCCACTGCCGCGTCTACGTCTTGTAGCGGTAGAACGCCAATAGGCTTGAGGCGACCGCCGTACCCCCGGCAGTCCTCAGCAATATAGTTGTTGTAGGCGCGGCAAAGTGCGATCGCAAAGTCTTTATCTATGATGCTAGAAAATACTAAGTTCAACGTGCCATAGATAACTTGAACATCAATACCTTCCTGGTCCATATGTTCAAGCCGGATTTTATTGAACATTGCGCCCAAAGTCGTCTCTGGGTGTAAGGTACGAAAGCCCCCTTTACCCAAACCCTGTGGCTGTGGGAACATCCGCACTAGGTCGTTCTTACCGGTTGCTGGATTAAAGTCTGCTATTCTTGCCCTTTGGTCACCAAGACTATCAATTGTCAGACCAATGCGATCTTGGTACTCTGGATCGAGATAATCCCGCAATACTAGAGGATTTTCTATCTTATGAGCATCCGCATCAATCACTAACAAACCTTGATACATTCGTTATTTTCTCCTTCTCACCAGTTAAAGCCCAAACATTAAACTGACTTTTGCGTAAAAGATCTCAAGACTTGGCGTACACCAAACCAGTTCTCGAAAGACCATAGTATCGAGACTATGATAGTGATACCGGGGTACTTAACAAAAGCAGGATCGTTTTTTTCAAAGACTGCATGCCCACCCAAAGCAAAAACTTGGGTAAGTACCAAGCAAACAAGAGTCAGTCGCCAGTCGTAGAACAGACTGACAACCGCCCCAATTGCTAGGAGATTTGTTAAGTGATGCAGAAACTGATTAATGGGATGCTGATGACTCGCAACAAAGTGGGCTCTTGCCTCATGGAAATAATTCAAATTGGTCTTCCTCCAGTCCCAGGCGCTTTACGATCCCTTGAAGCTGTTTAGATAAAAATATACCAAAACGAAGAGTGAAAGCTCATTTCACCTACAGAGATTTTTATGTTTGTCTGGTATTTACCACCACCGTAGTTGTAAATAACCTCGTTCTGGTTGGTTGAGTTCTTCTGTTGTTAACCATTCCACTGGTTTGTAGGTGCCGAAAACACGATCCCACCAATCTACAGCGAGACCAAAGTTATGGTGCCACATACCATACTTGTGATGCACGTAGTGAACTGGCATTTTCATCCAGAAGCACTTGGTAGGGTTTTCGTGTTGGAGTTGGTGGGCATAGGCTGAAAATGCTGCATAAACCAGAGCACCCAAAGCCCAACCAATTCCCGCCTCCTGGGAATGGAAAAACATGACAAACATAGCTATGGCACTGCCTTTGACATAGTCCCGGAACTCCCACAAAACTCCCTGTCCTTCATTGCGACGGTGATGGTCGCGGTGTCGTTCCCCAATTTTAGGCGAGACGTGCATTAAGCGATGTATCCAGTATTCAACCAAACTCGCCACGACAAATGCCATAGCAAAACAAGCGATCGCGAGCATGGGCTTTCCTTCCTCACACTTCTTCTTCAAAGAAATTTCTGCCGAGAATATTCTAATATCCTATACGGTAAAGAAGATACCATACCTAAAAATCCGCGCCATCTACTCCAAGAAAACATTGCTCTTGAGGTAGGATATACCCTCCAGAACCGATTCACCGAACACACCATTTCATCACCCAAGGCGATAATTTCGTGCCACCAGCCTGCAGGAATATAAAGAGTTTCACCCTGATTGAGTATCACTTCCCGTTTTTGCTGCAGAGCTGACTTCAATTTGGGAAATGCGATGAAATCCGGTTTCTCTGGGTACACCTGGCTAAACCAACAACGTAATTTCAACCCATGTTTCAAATGAGTGTAAACCGGAAATGGGTAAAGATTATATGTTTGAGATGGTGGAAAAAGAAGCACTTTTTTAGCACCGTGCATCTGCATCAAGGTGCCGTCCATTGCATCATAATGTAGAACTGAGTTGTGACCTCCCGGACTTACGAACATATTAAAATAGCTTGCGCTTTGAGTTAAACCCAGCTTCTCTCCAAAATTCTCTAAAGACAGTGTATCGACCAGTTTGGTATTTTTGAGGGAAAATGTTCTGAGAATAAGGTTGTGTTCATGAGCTTGATGATTCCGCAACATTTCTGCATATTTACTGAAGGTCATATGCAGCGAAGCAACCCCGCTTCCGATATCTGTCCATTCGCGTTTATCCCGCTCGTATCTTTCACGTCCATTATTGCGGAAAACCAACTCGCGATCGCCTAACTTTTCACAGAGATAATCTATATTCCAGTCACACTTCTCCCCCAATAATCCGGTAATTACAACTGGAATGCCCTTCTTTTGATATTTTTCAAAAAATATTTTTGGCGTTAGAGATGATATATTAACCCTTGGCATGGCATTTGTTACATTATGTAATTCTGATTCCAAACTCTTTCTTGATTCTTGAATTTCCATAAGCTTCCTATATGTATTTAGATCGTCAATAATTTATAACGTAGGTTGGGTTGAGGAACGAAACCCAACATTGCATCAAATTCTTGAGAAACGAAACCCAACATTTAATTCAACCCCGTAGGTTGGGTTGAGGAACGAAACCCAACATTGCATCAAATTCTTGAAAAACGAAACTCAACATTTAACCGAATTGTTGACCACTCTTTTACCCAATCCACGCAATACATTGAGCAATCTTAGATTGATTTTATAAACGTTCTCCTATGGAAAAAATCAAAATTGAAGAAAAATTTTTAACTTTTTTGATGGCACCTGAGGGCAACATCTGCAAATTTTAATAGGATGTACATTTTTGGTGAAAGTTGCTCCGATTTGGTAATGTCTTTAATATCACCAAGGTCGCAAACAGGCTATATTATACCATCGGGCTGGCATGGTTGCTGCATTCCATGAGTCGTAGCTCAGTTTCATTAAATTGAGCCAGGTCGTGTAAGAATTGTTGGCAGCATTACTTCCCATCAGGTAGTTTTAAGAAACCTAAACTTTCATGTGATCGCATGACCAATTTTTTGTTGCCACTTTTGACTATTGTTACCGAACGTGCTAGGGAAAATTTTGTCAAGAAGACCCGTCAAACCGATGCCGTGCAGGAGCAGTTTTTACGTAAATTGCTGCAAACTCACCAAGACACTGAATTAGGTCGCAAATACGGGCTCAGAGATATCAAAACCATCGACCAATTTCAACAACAGGTTCCCATCCTACCTTACAGTGGCTATGAAGCCTACATTGAACGCATTGCCAAAGGCGAAAAAAACATTCTCACACCCGACCCGGTTGTCTACCTTAATACGACCAGTGGATCGACAGGAAAGCAGAAATTAATCCCTATCACGCGGCGATTTCAAAACTCCTTAGGATGGGCTAACCTCACTTGCATCGGCTTTTTAAATGAAGCACTGCGTTTGCGGCAGAAAAAGTTTGGCAAACTGCTAGTTACCAACACCGCACAATTGACGGGACGTACCAGTGGAGGCATTGATTATGGACCCGGAGGTACAGGAGTACTTCGCATGGGTAAATTACTTTACGAGCAATTATTTGCCCATCCTTACGAAACCCTCAAAGCGTCTGATAGTATAGCACGTCACTATCTGTGCTTGCTATTTTCCCTGGGCGATCCATCAATGCGAGGGATGATAGCTAACTTTCCCATGCTCATCCTGAGGACTTGCAACTACCTGGAGAGATTTGCAGAAGACCTGATCCAAGATATAGGAAAAGGGACTATAGCTTCTTGGTTGCAACTCGAACCCGAACTGCGGTCAATATTAGAACGGAGATGGTCAGCCAATCCTTATCGGGCTGCACAACTGCGAGAAATTTTGCAATCACAAGGGCGTCTTACCCCAAAACGCGCTTGGTCTGATTTGTCTTATATTGCCACTGCAAGGGGAGGAACCTCAGATTTTTACTTTGAGCGATTTCCCGCCTACTTGGAGGATACTCCCGTGTTTGGCGCGGTCTTTGCCACGGCAGAAGGCACTCTCAGCATTTACCACGAGATCAACAACAATGGCAGCATCCTTGCCATAGAAACTGGCTTTTTTGAGTTTATTCCGGAAGACCAGTGGGAGGCAGAACATCCTAAAACCCTACTTGCTACTGAAGTTCAACCAGGAAAACTTTACCGCATCCTGATGACTAACTACAGTGGCTTCTACCGTTACGATATCGGTGATGTCGTGGAAGTTCTGGGCTTTTACGAGCAGACTCCCCTCATCGTATTCCGTTATCGTCGCGGCGGCTTGCTTTCTTCTACCACCGAAAAGACAACTGAATTTCAAGCTACGCAAGTGATGCAAGCCCTGCAACAGGAATTTGCCTTACCCCTAGAGGATTTTTGTATTACTTTGTCCGAAAACGAGTTTCCCGCCCACTATCTAGTAAACATTGAACTTGTTCCCGGTCACACACTTAGCGATCCCCAAGCTTTCATCGCTAGCTTTGACCGCAAGCTCAAGGAAATTAATGTATACTATGGCTCCAAACGCAAGGATCAGGTACCCCCTCCCCGACTCCGAATTTTAGAGGTCGGGAGTTTTGCCGTTGTCCGCCAGCGCCAGCTACAAAAGGGAATTCCAGATTCTCAACTGAAATTTCCCCACATAAGCGAAGACCGAAGTTTTCTAGCGGGGCTAAAAGTAGAGATGGAAATTAGGCTACCGGAGGATTTGGTTTAGCGAGTTTGGTTGTAAACAACATTAGCAACATCCCTGCCGCTATGGATACACTTGCTGACCCATAAAATACTGTTTCCAATCCGCCATGACTGAGCACTGGTCCTAGCAGGATGGGACAAAGGAATTGTCCCAAGAAACCCGCACCCGTACCTACGGCTAGGACACTCGATCGCAATTTGACTGGGGCTAAATTTGCCAGAGCATTATAGAGATTGGGAAGTACAATACCGAATCCCACGCCAAAAAGCACGGCAGCCAGAAGAACCAAGCTGAGTTGTTTGAGTAACGGAATTGTTGCCACCGTCAGCGCCATCAACCCAAAACCCAGTGCAATGGAACGCTCTACACCGATTTTCCTGGCAAGTTGTCGAGCACCAAATGCTGATATAGCCGCTGCGCCGACTCCCCTTGATGCTAAAACAACACCATTCAGGACTGTTCCCACTCCTATCTGTTCTTTCAGGTAGAGCGGTGTGTAAATAACTACAGAGTACATTACAATTGATGCCAACCCAAGAGTCAACAACACCCACAGTACATATGTATCACTTAAAACTTGGCTCAGTTTGTCATTGGATTGAGTACTATTGGCTTTTGGTTGTACCGACTGCTTTGTTCTTAACATTGAAGCGGCAAAGATTGCTAGGGGCAATCCCAACCCATACAGATAAAAGGTAAACTGCCAGTTTGATGAGCCTACCCAACCACCCACCAGAGGAAAGAGAATACCAGCGATGGTGAGGGTACTGGTTGCTTGACCCAAGGCTCGCGATCGCGCCTGACCTTCATACATATTAGCTAGTAAGCCAAGACTAGCTGCTGCAATTCCACCGCTTGCCATACCAAGCACACCCCGCATGAGTAACAAAGACCCTATTGATTGGGTAAAAGCTCCGGCTGTGCCAGACAAAGCGTAGAGGAGCAATGAGGCTATCAACACGCGTAACCGACCGAGTCGGTCTGCCAAGATACCAAGTAAAG
Organism: Scytonema sp. NUACC21; assembly: GCF_054684315.1. Lineage (NCBI taxonomy): Bacteria > Bacillati > Cyanobacteriota > Cyanophyceae > Nostocales > Scytonemataceae > Scytonema > Scytonema sp. NUACC21. Next base: position 113,949 of record NZ_BAAFZH010000091.1, read on the forward strand.
GGCTAAATAGAGCATTTGTCAAGCAATGGATACTGACCAAATGAGCTGCTAGGCCTGGGTCGAGTTTGAGTTGTTGCGCCATTTCTGGCCAGACAGGAGCAACAATGCCCCCAGCCATTGTCGTCAGAGAGCCTGCCAAAAGTAGCACTAACAGCCTGGGATCGCGTAACATCAACAAAATATGAGATATTTTTGATAACTCTAACTAAGACGGGTACTTAAGCGAATTAGTTCACATAGATGAAAATATAGTGTACTGACCGTATCAATACCGCCAAGCTAGTTAATTTGATTTGTCGAGGAACTATTTGGTTTGTGAATTTTGTCTAATCACATGACAGCAACAGATGCTAGAGGTATAAGCATATGCATTAATCACAATTAAGGGTCACGAACATTAAGCAAGCACCATGCCAAAGTTAGCTTCATACAAGAAAATAGCTGATACTCCGGCAAGATGAGAAATTCATGTAAAAATGTATTAAATCACAACCTAAGACACACTTGACCTCAAAACTACGGGGAATGGCGACAACGCCAAAAAATAAGGACGACGGGAGAAGATAAACTAGCTGCCCCGTTCTCCCGAGGCACTCAAAGGTAACTGTGTTGTGGGGCAAACGATGTTTGGTGAGAGGAGTAAATTGTGCAAATTGTCAAAGAGTACGTCCAGAGTTGGTACGAAAGCGGGCTCGATCCAGATGAGTATATTTGTCATAAAAAGCAAGGGAACTTGTTCGAGATTACGGAAGTGGCAAGTGGCGAACGCCGAACAGTTCTTAGCTTCTGTACAAACGACATTTTAGGGCTGGTTCAAGAAGATGCCGTTAAGCAAGCTGCTATTGACGCCATTCTCAAGTATGGAACATCTAACAGTTCGTGTTCAGTCCTCAGCGGTCGCATCGATCTCCACCAAGAGCTAGAAGATGAGATTTCAGCATTCAAGCATTTGCCCCACACTCAGCTATTTATAAACGCTTGGATGGCAATGCAAGCGTTTATGGATGCCTTCTGTCATCTGGCAATTCCCGTGCCAGGATTTCAGAATACCAGAGAAACTGTGATTTTTACAGACGTTCTGAATCACGGTTGTATCGTCTCAGCAGTCGTCAATGCTGGAACTCGTTCTGGTAAGGTATTTGGTCATAGCCCTCGCGTCCGAGTCAAAGCTTACCGCCATTGTGATGTGGAAGACTTAGCTCGCAAACTGTATCGATATGCCCGTCCCAACGATCGCATTGTGGTGGTCTCTGATGCGGTGTTTTCAATGGATGGGGATATTGCTCCATTGCCAGACATGATCGATGTCCTTCATAAGTATGAAGGTAGCGTGCTACTGATGGACGAAGCCCATGCCAGTGGCGCTATTGGTGCTACGGGAAGAGGAATATACGAACATTTTGGAATTCAGCCATCTCACGCGATTGAGCGAGGCGTCATACCTTTGATTATGACAACTTTCTCTAAATTTGCCGCCTCAGCGGGAGCCGCCATCAGCACTCATGTGGCAGAGTTAAAACCACTGTTAAATGTTTCCCCGACTTCAATTGGTACAATCTCTTTGTCGCCACCACTCGCCGCTGCTGCTTTAGAAAGCATCCGTCAGGTAAGACAACATCCAGAACAGGTGAAAAAACTTCAGGAAAATACTCGCTACTTGCGATCGCGCTTACTTGCAGAAGGTTTTATGGCGATTGGGGAAACTAATGTTGTTCCCGTGATTTTACCACCAGAAATTAATCCCAAGATGTTTGGCAGACAGATTATGAAAAACCACGGTATCTGGGTATCTCCAATTTGGTTTGTTGCGAAACCCCGGATTCGGATTACTGTGAATGCTCTTCATACCCAAGAGGATATGGAGCTTTTGGTAGCAGGCATGGTAGCAACTCGAAATGCATTGTACCAACCAACAATTAGTGCCTAGCAAACAGGGGTCGCAAATTAGATAAATAAAGTAGACAGGGAGAGCTTATAGTCCACCATTTGAAGGATGAGCCCTCTGGTCATTAGTTGATAATCTAACAACCAGCACCAGATAACTAACAACTAAGAATATGGCATCCCCTACACCATTAAAAGGCACCGAATTAGTAGATTGTGCAAGAGTCCTATGATTTGCATGAAAAACTCAAAGTGTATCGTCGCAATCAAGTACAGGAATATTTAGTATGGCGAGTTTATGACCATCAATTTGATTGGTTTAGGTTACAACAAGGTCAGTATATTCAACTTCAACCCAACCCGGATGATATAATTTGCTCGCAAATATTTCCCGGTTTATGGTTAGCCAAATCAGCATTATTATCAGGAGATTTAGCGACGGTATTAGCGGTTTTGCAGCAGGGTTTAGCGAGTCAAGAGCATCAGACTTTTGTGGAGCATTTGTCACAATTAGCTAATAAAAAAGATAATTTATGAATGTTACTGTAAAAGGATGTTTGGAAATTTTTGCAGATTAAAACCCCTCTCTAAATCTCTCCCCTACCTAATGGAGAAGTTCGCAAAACGAAATATTTCGTAGTAAATCGGAGCAATTCGGTTAACTGACTTCACCATGACTCAGTGCAGAACTGTTGATTCTGCATTACCTGCAAAGGTTTAAGTCCGCTTTTAAATCATGACTTATCAGACTTCAGGTAAGTGAGAACTGGAGGATATACGTGCAAAAAGCGATACATTGTGAAATATTGTAAAGAGAATTATAGAAACCCTTAATTTACTGTCATTTCGTTACCAGACAGTAAGAATCAACTTAACATAGTTTAATTAATTTCCGAGCCTAGAGAGAGTAAAATATAACATCAGGCGAGCTGCCATAGCATCGCTGTTTAAACAATGGCAGTGCTGTCCAGGGAGGAGCAGATGCTGTCAATTGAAAAACTGAGGATTGCAGCTGCAGGTGTATCAATCACCTATCCCCTTCAGAGCGTCATCCCCCCTGCTAAAAGAACGAAACAGCAGGCAATGCCCTCTCAAGAAACTATGCAGCAAACACCTCCGATTGATTCTTTTCCCAACGCTCCCACATTTGATGGAGTAGATGACAAGTTAGATATGCCTTACGCGGCCGAACTCAACCCTCCCAGTTTTACTGTAGAAATGTGGGTTATGGTTCAGGGGGGTTCAGGTTACCAGTCTATTATGACCTCGGTTGGTGGTTCTCCTTTATCAGGACGCAAGGGGTATCTTTTTTGCATTACACCTGCACGGCAATGGCAATTTTGGTTGGGTAATGGGGAACCAAAAGCGTTCTGGCGGGTATTAAGCGGCACGCAAGCGAAAATCGGTACTTGGACACATATAGCAGGAACCTACGATCGCAACTCGCAAACGATGGCTTTCTTTGTCAACGGGCGAGAAGTGGCGCGAGAGACGGGCGTACAATACCAACCCAACGATCGCAATCCCACCCGTGTTGGCGCAGGTGCTACAGAACAGTGGGGAGCAAGCCCTTGTTTCTTCCGTGGCAAAATTGCTGAAGTCCATGTCTGGGATAGAGTCCTAACTTCTAGAGAGATTCAGGCACTTGCAGCCCAACAATCGATAGAAGTTCAAGCAGAATCCATTAAGGAAAATAGTCCTGAGTTTGTACCTGGGGGACAAGGGGAACAATCGGGTCAAGTCGGACAATGGAACCAAGCAGAACAATGGGGTCAAGCAGAACAATGGGGTCAAGTCGGACAATGGAACCAAGCAGAACAATGGGGTCAAGTCGGACAATGGAACCAAGCAGAACAATGGGGTCAAAACACAAATCCTTTGCCTCAACTACAACCCAGTGTTGAAACACCCCTAACTCAACTGCCAATCCAAGAAACACCTCTTACATCCAACCTACCTGACGCCACCACGTCTGCTGTGCCTGACCCCCAAACTGTGCTATGGCAAATTGGCTCTCCAGGTCAAGCTGGAACACCAGCCTCCACAGGTGCATGGACTATTGAGTATAACTATATAGTAGGTACAGACCCCGACCCCTTAAACCGTCCTACAATTCCCTCTTGCATAGTTCCACCCAATGCCAACCAAATTCCCAATTCAACCAGTCAATTAAATATTCACTTTTCTTTATTAGAAGATTATACTGATGGACAATTAGTCTTATGTTACGATCGCTACGGTTCTGGAGAAGACAATATTTTTCTAGACGGACAGCTTATTGCTAAAACGCCTGGAGCAGACCAAGGCAAACTCAAGCAAAGTCAAATCCCTCTGGCAAGTCTTCGCCAAGGATCGCATACAATTTCAATCACAACATCAAACGGTACAAATGCCGCACACTTGATAGATTATCTGCAACTCCAAATCCATCAACCAATGCTTTCCAAGCTTACATCCCAATTTGGGGAATTGACTGGTGCTCTATCACAAGCCGAAAATAACCAATCAAATTCCCAACAATCATCATCTCAATTTGCACAAAGTGGATTTATCAATCCGGTAACAAGTGTTACGGGTCAGATGGCAGAGACAGATGTCAATGAGGGACTAGTTGGACAAGCCACCGGGCTGGTAGGCGGAGTAGCAGGTCAAGACCCCAGTGTTGGGCAATTAGTCGGTGATTTAACCAATCAAAATTTAGGAGGCGGAGGAGTGTTAGGAGACTTACTGAATCAAGTTGGCGGCGTGGCTTCCGGTTTACCTGTAGTTGGCGGAGTGGCTTCTGGTTTAACAGGTCAAGGTGGTGGCAAAGACGGATTAGCCGGAGGAGTACTCAATCAAGTTGGTGGAATTGCTTCCGGTTTACCCGTAGCTGGCGGACTAGTCAATAGTTTGACAGGTCAAGGGGGTGGCAAAGACGGATTAGCCGGAGGAGTACTCAATCAAGTCGGTGGAATCGCTTCCGGTCTACCTGTAGTTGGTGGAATCGCTTCCGGTTTACCAGGGGTTGGTGGACTGGTCGGTGGTGCTAACCAGGGAGGACAAGCGGGTGCTGCCTCGACTGAAGTTTTAGTGCAACAATTAGCTGCATTAGTACAGCAACTGACTGTATTAGTTACCCAACTCACTCAGATCGTCAGTCAACTAAACACAGCCAATCACGGTCATGTTGGCGTAGGAGGTGCAGGACAGATATCAGGAATGGGTCAACAACCACCAGGAGGCGTATCCTTACCCGGTCTGACACCAGCCCAAGTCAGCCAACTATCTGCCATGACAGGTCTCTCACCAGCCCAACTGGCTCAACTATCTGCACTCACAGGTCTCCAACCAGCACAACTATTACAACTGCCTGCAATGACAGGTCTCTCACCAGCCCAGGTGTTAGCACAACTACAAAGCCGAGCATCGGGAGGCAATATGATGCGTTCCTAAGTTGGTAACCGGTCACTCTAAAAGCTATGCGGATTCCTAGAACACCTAGGTATAAACCTCTGTCGCCAGTCCCCCCTCCTACCTCTTACCCAGAACCAGCCGTCAAGGCGTCATTGCAAGCTGTTGGCGGCTTAGGGGAAGTGCTGGCAGAACTGCACGATTTGGTTGCTTTACCACTCAAGCGTCCGGACTTGTTAGCCAAATTGGGGTTAGAACCAACGCGGGGGGTGTTGTTAATCGGACCGCCAGGAACAGGTAAAACCTTGACTGTGCGTGCCATAGCCGAAGAACTCGGTGTTAACTACATTGCCATTGCTGGTCCTGAGATTATTGGTAAATATTATGGGGAAGCAGAATTACGACTGCGGCAGATTTTTCAAAAAGCTACTCAGTCTGCTCCTTGCCTAATTTTTATTGACGAAATCGATAGTCTAGCACCCGAACGCATCAAAGTCGAGGGGGAGGTAGAAAAGCGTGTTGTTGCTCAACTCCTCAGCCTGATGGATGGCTTTGCCCAACTCAATGGTGTGGTTATTTTAGCAGCAACCAACTGTCCCGATCGCGTCGATCCCGCACTACGTCGCCCTGGCAGATTTGACCGTGAAGTCTATTTCCGCGTTCCCGATCGCAGGGGTCGCTGGGAAATTCTCCAGATTCACACCAGTACAATGCCTTTAGATGGGTCTGTAGATTTAGGAGTCGTTGCTGATTTAGCAATTGGGTTTGTGGGTGCAGACTTGCGATCGCTTTGTCAAAAGGCAGCTTACAACGCCTTACACCGCTTCAATCCCCCTCTAGATGCCCCTATACCAGAGAATCTCAGTATTGGTCAGCAAGATTTTCTTCAAGCTTTAAAAGACGTTAAACCTTCAATTCTGCGTCCGGTAACAATTGAAACACCCAATATCACTTGGGAGCAAATTGGTGGCTTAGACAGTGTCAAGGCTATCTTGCAAGAATCTGTTGAAGGTGCTTTGCTTTATCCCGAACTCTACCGCCAGTTAAAAGCAATACCTCCCCGTGGAATTTTACTATGGGGACCCCCCGGAACTGGTAAGACTCTTTTAGCTAAAGCAGTAGCATCTCAAGCCAGAGCCAATTTTATTGCCGTCAACGGACCGGAATTACACAGCAAATGGGTGGGTGCATCAGAGCAAGCAGTACGAGAGTTGTTTACTAGAGCCAGACAGGTATCACCATGTATCATTTTTATCGATGAAATTGATGTTATTGCTCCTATCAGAGGAGGTAATGATGGGGATTTTGGAGTGAGCGATCGCCTCGTCGGTCAACTCCTTACCGAAATTGATGGCATCCAAGCTTGTAATAATGTGATAATTATTGCCGCTACGAACCGACCGGATATCATTGACCCAGCTTTATTAAGAGCAGGTCGCCTGGACTTGCAACTCAAGATAGACTTACCCGATGTTACCAGTCGGTTTGAAATCTTGCGAGTTCACAATAGCGATCGCCCTTTAGCAGCAGACATCAACTTAGCCGCCTGGGCTGTACGCACAGAAGGTTGGAACGGTGCTGAACTAGCACTTTTGAGCAATCAAGCCACCATGCAAGCCATTCGTCGCTATCGCCTTCAAGGATTCACTCACATTATCGACCCCCGCATTTTTGCCATTGATTTTGAAATTGCCTATCAATTTTTACTGGAAAGACGATTTAAAGGATAAGTAGGTCTGTAAATTGGGCACTGTCCACCATTCATAATGTAGGGGCGAACGGTTGTTCGCCCTCCAAAATTGTTTACCCATCACCGTTGTTTGCCCTCTAAAATTATTCACCCGTTACCCTTGTTCCCCTGTATATTATACGCAACCGAGAACTCCTGTATATTTTGGTGGGCATTGCCCACCCTACTTTCAGAGCGACCACCCACATCAAAAACCAAATAAATTTTTCCTAACATTATGTATAAAAATTTACAAATATTTCGCTATCAATCTCCAGTAACAGTCCTAGGTCCATATAAAAGAGCAGTCATTTGGGTACAAGGCTGCGAATTTGCCTGTCCGGGTTGTATAGTTCCCGAATCGTGGGAAACAGCAAAAGGAGAATCAATTTCCCTAAACGAATTAGCAGATTGGGTTTTATCACAACCAGATATTGAAGGAATTACTATCTCTGGAGGTGAACCAATGCTACAAGCAGCCCCTTTGGTGAGTTTAATTGCTAGGGTACAGAAATTGAAAGATTTAGGTGTTATGTGTTACACGGGCTATCGATTGGAGCACCTCCAACAACAGGGAACAGACGCCCAAAAATCATTACTTGCTTGCACCGATTTGCTAGTGGATGGGACTTATATTGAGTCTTTACACGGAGACTTACTCTGGCGAGGGTCTAGCAACCAAAGATTGTTGCTGCTGACAAAGCGATATCAACAGATTTTGATGCAAGAATTAGCTCAAGGCGATCGCTCAGCCGGAATAGAGTTTGGAATTGATATTACTGGGTCATTTTATTTTACAGGCGTTCCTGCCCGTAAAGGTTTCCGAGATGAGTTTGCAGCAAAAATGCAAAGCCGAGGAATTATATTCTCTAATTAAAAATTAAAAATTACAAATTATTATGAGTGGCAGTCCCAAATTTTCAGAAGCAGAAATTGCCCAGTGGAAGCAAAAAATTTTAGAAGCGGAACGTCAGCGTCGGGCAGCAATAGAGGCACAAAGACGACAGGAAGCAGAAGAACGGGAAAGACTTCGGCAACTAGAAGAATCCCGTTGCCAAACTCAAACCCGCGTACAGAGGTTGCTGTCAGATGTAAATTCGCAGTGGGCAAATCTTTACGTTCAAGAAGCAGTAGTATTGCAATATCGCTGTCAAAATCAACTAGAAGCGATCGCACAGGCAGATTCAGAAATTCAACTGTTAGCCATTTCAGAAGAACTCATTAAAATAGAGCAGGCAATGCATCTCGCGCTGCAGCGCAAACGCCGAGATGAAGCAGAAAAACAACGGCGGGTTGATATTGAGCGACAACAATTTGAATTAGAAGAACTAGAACGGCGAGTCGCTCAAACTCCAGAAGCACAAGCCCTAAAATTTGATGCAGCAGGTCGGCAGCAATTGCAGCACGTCTTTCAAAGTGTACGACACGCAATTTCCGCAGGAGATCCAGCCAAAGTACGCCGACCTTTAGCAGAAGCAACGGCACTTGTTCAAAAACACCTGCGCCAAATTGTTCAGGGTCAGACAGATTCCCGCCACTTACAAACACAAACTAACCGACAGCTGGCAGAACTCAAAATCATGGTTACGGGTTTGAAAGCAGACCCAGTCGTCATGCAGTGGCAAGCAGGCGCAGTCGCAGAACTAGAAACCCAAATCAATGCAATCCAACAAGCCATTTCTCACGGTCAAAGCAAACAAGTTATTTCCCAATTAACGGAAATTAGCCAACGTTCGCAAACAATTGTCGAAACCGCCAATACAGCACAGCTACAAGCAGAGAAGCGGGATTATATTGCCGATAGTATTTCGCAAACCTTACAGGAAATGGGTTTCAGCATTACCTTTCATCAACCCGAGCATCCAAACCACCCCGCCACATCTGTTATTTTAGGAGCTACCACCAATACGGGTAAAGCAATTAGCGTCAGCGTCCCCATTGCCGGACAGGTGTTTTATGACGTAGACGGCTATGTCAAGCACAGCGTGACTACTGTAGATGGGATTACCTCTGCGGTCTGCGACGAAGCCGAACAAATGCTGACCGAAATGCACGATGTTTTAGAAGACAAATTTGGTGTCAGGATGGGTGAAGTGTTATGGCAGGGTAAAAACCCCAATCGCAACCTTCGTAAAGCTGAGAAAATGCTAAGTGAAAAGCGATCGCGAAGTCGAAGTATTTAGCAAAGGTAAAAGGTAGCACGATAGAATAAAAAGTATTGGAACTTCATTACAAATTCTTAATAACGAATTTAAATTGATATTGCCCCTCAAGACGGAAACTTTAAATGGTACAGATACCTGCTCCGTCAAACTCTTACCCGATAAACTTTTTGAGACTTCGCCATGACCCAAACCCGAACGCAAACACAAACCGAACCAAAATTATACACTTTTGATGAGTTTATTGAATGGTATCCAGAAAATTCAGTAGTACGCTACGAATTGCATGATGGTGTAATTGTCGAGATGCCTAAGCCTACAGGGAAGTATTCAAAATTAACAGGTTCGCTTGTTGGAAAGTTACGGACAACCATTAGTGAAATTGGCAAAACCGATATTTGGTTTATCCCCAGAGAATCTATCATTAAACCGCAACGCGATAAGTCTGGATACGAACCGGACATTATTATTTTGAATCAAGAAACTATTGATAGTGAAACACGTTGGGAAACTGAATCAATTATTCAAAACGCGACTTCGATCAAACTAATAGTTGAAGTAGTTAGTACCAATTGGCAAGATGACTACTACGATAAACTGCGTGACTATGAAGGTATGGGCATTCCAGAATACTGGATTGTTGACTATGCTGCTTTAGGCGGGCGTAAGTTTATCGGCAATCCTAAGGTTCCTACTATTTTCGTATGCGAATTAATTGACGGGGAATATGAAATGACACCATTTAAAGAAACAGACCGTATCCTATCACCTACTTTTCCGCAGTTACACTTAACCGCACAACAGATTTTTGACTCAGTATTGTAGACAGTAAGAAAAAATGTAACTGGTAAGGGTCGTCCTTAGTCATTTGTCATTTGTCATTGGTAAGGGTTTGAGATACGTTTACATTTTGTAATGTAGTTCTGTTTATTCCCACCCACTTACTTAACCTGTGTCGAATATTTGAGATAATGGTGAAATGTACCTGGTGAGAACACACTTACAGTCTAATTATGTCTCTTAGAGAACAATGGAACGCTGCGCGATCGCAACGTCAACAAGAAGTGCTAGAACGGCGACAGATGGTTGCAAACTTTCTTTTAGAGACGCGATCGCACCTCAACGAAGTCTGGCTCGAACAGCGACAGCAGCGCTCGGCATACGTAGCAGCTATCAAAAATTATGTCTGGGGGACAACTCCTGATACTGACACTGGTAGCAGCAATACAACCAATTTAGGGCAAAGTGAAGCACCTACACTGCCTAAGTACAGGTGAGTATAGGCTTGTAAGTAGTAACTAAGATGTTCAGAACTTTCTAGGGAAGTACCAGATATCGTCGTTTCAGCTACTCATCTTCTATAGAATTTGTGTCATCGGCTAGTGTCAGATCTTCCTTACGATTAATTAACCAAGAAAAATTTTCTCGTTCATTTGACAATTTTACAGCAAAAACTGACTCAGAAGATACTTGAGAAATAGATAAGTTTAATAAAGTGGAGGCATATATATCTATTTCAGCAATTGGGCAACGAACGTATTTCTCAACAAACGTTGCCATAGTTGCACCGGCTTGCTCTTCAAGATGTTGCCAAGCTCTATCTCCAATGTAAGCTTGTCCCCCAACACGCTCATACTGTTGACTTAATTCCTCTAATCGACTGCTAGGAGTAGGATCGAGCACTAAAAGCACAGGACTAAAGCCTGAATTTCTACAATCTTCCGCAAAATCTAGCTCTTCTGCAAAGCGCCCTTGTCCACTTGCAGCAATCGTAACCCTTAATTTAAACTCATATGCTGTTTTATCTACAATACAATCTGCCTGACGTCCCTTTTTAGGATCGCTTCGTCTACGAATAGGAGAATTTCTTGCTCCGCAAGATACTCCCCCTAAAGCACTGGCTAGAATTGGTTCAAACAAATACCCAGTTTCCTGAGCGGCGCGATTATCAATGTCATAAAACCACTTTTTCCAAATCATCCAAGATGCTAGAGCCGGAGAGGCGATTATCCCAAATTCAAGTAATGCTCTAGGAGATATTTGTACCATTGTTGGAAGTGGTTGTGCTGAAAGAATACGCTCATACTTTCTTCGTCTTTTATGGATTTCACATAAACATTTAAAATAAGTATCAAAATCCTGAACGAGCCGAATACAGCTAAGATATATTTTTGTAAAGTCGGCATCATATACACCTTCTTGAAACCAACTAAGTGGCAAATCATAATAATTTCCTAATTGGTTAGGCAGTTGCAGAGAAATGTCTGGAGGGAGTCTTTTGTTTAAGTCGTTTAAGATTATAGTAGCTAGTCTAATGAGTTCAGAATCATCTAAATAAATAGGTATAGCGGTTGTTAATCCCATTGTTCTTGCACGTGTAATAAGCTGGGATTGTTCAAGTGTTAGACGCTTATCTCTAGAATTAAAGGGCATATGTAATTACTTATTTTATTGAAAATCTTGCTAATGATTCTAATAGTTTTTCTGTGCGGCATAGTGCTGGACTTTTACCATTAGCATCAGTCAAGCGATAACCAATTAATTTTGCTTGGATAGATTTCCTGAATTTGGACTGTCCTCCAGCAAGCCCATCAAAATACAAAATATTTTTAGCGAAAATTTCTGCAATGTTTGGAGAAAAAGCATTTCCAATTTGTGTTGCAATTGAAGAAGCATTCCCAATAAAGTTATACTTATCAGGAAAAGACTGAAGACGAGCTCCTTCACGCAGTGTAAGAGGTCTATCTTTGATAGGATGGATAAACTCACGAGAGACGGCACTAGTGACAGTTGGAGCGCATAAGTTAGAATACAATCTTTTGATACCACATGGCGCACCTCCTCTCTTTTCTGTTGGGATTCCATCTTTAACTCGGCGAAATGCACGTCTCTTAAAACTTGGATGCCAATACTCTTCTGGTAAGTCTTTCATCGTCTGACCTTGCGACAGCAGTTTGTAGCGTTCGAGATCGAGTGAACTTGGTGAGCTAAAGTGATGCCTAACTACTCCTGTAAAATTACCATGACGCATTTTTGCATCATAGTCTGTAGTTGATGAAAGGTGATAAGCCAATGCCTCATCTTTTGTACTTGCATCAGGTAATCCTGATATAGCATCAATTAAAGTTGGAGCATGAGGCAAAAATAATGAAAGTGCTTTATGTTTTCCTGCTTCAAAAGAGTGAGTTTCTTGTGGGAACTCAAATGGTATTCCCATACGATTACCAATTAGAATAACGCGCTTACGTGATTGAGGTAAGCCATAAGCAGCAAAGTTGATTTTTTCAAGACGAACTGAGTATCCCAAATCTAGGAATAGGCAAATAAGCTGATAAATGCTTTGTCCTTGGTTAGAGGTAAGAAGCCCTTCTACATTTTCAAACAAAAACCAGCGTGGCTCTAAATATTCAACTAATGAGAAGTAGTTGAAGATAAGGCGGTTCCTTGGGTCTTTCCAATCTCTACTTCCTGCTGTACTAAATCCTTGGCAGGGGGGACCACCAATCACAGCAAAGGCTTTTTTGTAAGGCGTCAACAAGTGACAGACTTTTGATGGGTCTTCATCACTTAGATCCAACTTATAACAATCAGAATTTAGGTTCATCTGGTAAGTCTGACAGGCATCGTGATTGATATCTATTCCTAAAACTGGTTTTAGTCCAGCTTGGGCAAAGCCGAACGAGAGCCCTCCAGCACCTGAGAAGATTGATATCACACAGTCATTCATGCGTTATAAATTAAATCCTATGTATCAGTATGATAGTTTAACCATAATTTTTAATTGAAACTGCGTATTAATTAGCTTCCTTATCAAGGTTTCATAGCAAAAAAGCCCTACCCGATCGGATCGGCAGAAATACAAGCAATATGTTAAGTAATGTAAAAATGAGTATAAAATTTACACTCAACTCATGACAAAGAGCAACCTTAGCCATTTAACATAATTTATACCGACTTACTTAAAAGGAAGTAAACCATGCATCCCAATCAGTTGTGGCAAATGTTTGAAGATGAGTGGTTTACCCCCAAGTATCGCCTGAAAAAGCTGTTGGGTGCGGGAGCATTTGGGGCTGTATTTTTAGCGGATGAAGTCATTGCCGATCGCGTTATTCGGGAAGTTGCCATTAAAATCTTCTCAAATGAGGGGGAACAGCAACGTCAGATTGCCGAGTTACAAACGGCTATTTCCCTCAAACATCCCGGACTTCTGGAGGGGTTCAGCCCCGAACAAGGATGGCTCAAAGGAATTGAGTGTCTTGGCTTAGTGATGGAATTAGCCCAAAATTCATTAACAAAGCGATTGCAACAGGGTAGTTTACCGCTCTCGGAAGTGAAAGCACTTATCAAAAATTTAGCAGGAGCGCTGAAGTATTTACATAACAAAGGCATCGTCCATCGAGATGTAAAACCCGGTAACATCATGCAAGTTGATGGACAATGGAAGTTGACGGATTTTGGTATTTCCCGACTTTTAGAAAATCGCACCGGCAGTGATACCTCTCCTACCAATCAGGTGGGAACCATAGCCTATGCACCTCCAGAATCCTACAAAGGCAAGATTTCCTTCGCATGGGATTTGTGGTCTCTTGGAATCGTCATCGCCGAAATACTCACAGGTATACATCCCTTTGCAGGCAATACCAGAGGTGAGTTGATGCAACGAGTTATACACGAAGAGCCAGCAGTGCCAGAACTCCCTACGCCTTTTGCTGCAATCGTCAAAGGCTGCCTGGTTAAAGATTATACACAACGATGGACGGCAACTCAAGTGCTTGCGAGTCTCGATCCAACTGCAGACTTAGGTAAAGTCACAGTTTTATTACCTCTTTCCCCCAGCTTTCGTAAAATTATCCCTACAGAAGCCGGTGCTACTGGATGCGCTACAATTCCGGTGGCAAATATTCAGATGCAAGCAAAAGAGCCATACCAGCAGTTGACTCCCGCAACGCAAGAGCAGAAACAAGCTATCATCCAACCGAACCGCAACTCTAACTACCAAGAACGCCTTCCCGGTGGTTCTATGCTGGATACGATCGCCATTCCTAGCGGTAGTTTTTTCATGGGAACTGCAACGGAAGACATTGAGCAGGTTTTAAAACTGGAAACTTGGTTTAAACGCTCAGAAGTCATTAAGTGGTTGCGGTCGGAAATGCCCCAGCATCGGGTGAGTGTACCCGCCTTTTACATGAGCAGAACTCCAATTACCCAGGAGCAATGGCAGGCGGTCATGCAGACCAATCCCTCTCATTTCAGTAGTCTGCTGCGTCCGGTGGAAAGTATATCATGGTGGCAGGCACAAGAATTTTGCGATCGCCTTTCCCAACTCACAAGTAAATCCTATCGCCTCCCTACAGAAGCTGAATGGGAATATGCTTGTCGTGCTGGTACGCAAACACTTTACAGCTTCGGCAATAGCAAACAACCATTACGGGACTACGCCTGGTACACCTGGAATTCCCGCCAGCAAACCCAACTTGTAGGACAAAAGAAGCCCAACGCTTGGGGTTTACAGGATATGCACGGCTTAGTCTGGGAGTGGTGCCAAGACCACTGGCATGAAAACTATAATGGAGCACCCACTGATGGTAGTGCTTGGCTAGAAGGCGGACACCCAACCAAGCATTCAGTGAGAGGCGGTTCCTGGTACAGTCTGGCAGATGATTGCCGCTGCGTCTATCGTTTTTGTTATGATGCCAATTTCCGCTATTCAAGTCTTGGGTTTCGTGTGGTACGTTCTGAATAAAAGGTATTTCTTTATACTCGACGCTGTTGACTCAAAACTTGGTGAGCGTAATTAAAATCTTCATTTGTGATTTGAATTGCCTCCGGAGCCATCATTCCTTGAGAACGATAGCGACGGATGGCTTCCACCGCAGCACGATCGCCTAGCAATGCCAAATCTGCCCCGTTCCAGCCCTCAGTGACAGCCGCCCAATAAGCTAAATTCACATTTTGCAAGGGACGCTCTTGATTGTAAACTTGCAAAATTGCCCAACGGCTTTCCAAATTCGGTAAATCTACTTTTAACTGTAAATCCAATCGTCCAGCCCTTAATAAAGCGGGATCTAAAGCATCAGGACGATTGGTAGCAGCAATCACTAGAATGGTAGAATTCGCCTGCAAACCGTCCAATTCTGTCAGCAATTGTCCGACAACGCGATCGCTCACTCCTGAATCCCCGTTATACGCTCCTCTTGTTGGTGCTAAAGTATCAATCTCATCAATAAAGACAACACAGGGGACGGCTTGTCTTGCTTTGGCAAACAGTTCTCGCACCGCTTGTTCGCTTGCACCTACCCATTTACTCAATAATTCTGGTCCGTTAACACAGATAAAATTAGCTCTGGCTTGGGAAGCAACCGCTTTAGCCAACATGGTTTTACCCGTTCCAGGTGGTCCCCATAGTAAAATCCCTTTGGGGGGTCGCGCTTTTGTTTGTAAATAAAGTTCTGGATGTAACAATGCGCCTTCTACAGACTCCCTCAGGGTTTGTTTAATTTCCTCAAGCCCACCAATTTCTTCCCAAGTTACGTTGGGAGATTCAACTTCAACCGCACGTAAAACAGCAGGTTTAATTTCTTGGAACGCTTGTAAAAAATCTGATTGCTGTACGGTCAACTGTTCGGGAATTGGGTGTGCTATTGAAGGAACTTGACGGCGTAAAGCACTGTAAGCAGCTTTCTGACAAATAGCTTTCAAGTCTGCACCCACAAATCCGACAGTCAAATCCGCGATCGCCTCCAAGTGTACTGTCTCATCTAAAGGCATTGAGCGAGTTAATATCTGTAATATTTCCAAACGCCCTTGTCGGTTTGGCACGCGAAACAGCACTTCCCGGTCAAATCTTCCAGGACGGCGCAAGGCTGGATCGAGATGATTCGGGCGATTAGTTGCTGCTAACACAATGACGCCTTTTGTTTGAGCAAAGCCGTCCATAAGGCTCAAAAGCTGTGCAACTAAACGTTTTTCTACCTCCCCTTCCACTTTGCTGCGGTCTGGAGCAAGGCTGTCAATTTCATCAATAAATACTATGCAAGGAGCAGTCTTAGCAGCTTGTTCAAAAATGCCCCGCAGTCGTTGTTCTGCTTCACCGTAATATTTACCAATGACTTCTGGTCCAACTACAGCAATGCAGTTAACTCCCAGTTCTTTTGCCAGGGCTCGAGCTGTTAGGGTTTTGCCAGTCCCTGGTGGTCCAACTAACAAAACACCGCGTGTCGGTTCCAGACCAATTTGAGCGAGGAGGTCAGAACGTTTTAAAGGAATGGCAATCAATTCCTTCAGTTCTTGGAGAACTTCTTTAAGTCCACCTACATCTTTCAAAGATGCATTTGCTGAAGTTGTGGAACTCGATTCACCGGGAGTATTTCTAGGTGGCTGTTGGTAGCGTAGATGTGGTTCTCTACGGGTATCGCTCCTTGTACTAAGAGATTTGGAGCGAATACCACTGACACGAGGTAGAACACTGATAGGACGAGTTTGGAACTGCATAGCTGTGTTGAAAATAGAGATTGGGGAAGGGGGATTTTCACGATCTACTGTTTTGATTTTTTGGGTTTGTGTCTTCTCTTTTAAGATTTTTAACCGCGAAGACACGAAGGTCGTGAAGAAATAGCAATACGCAGTCTATAGGTATTTTACGTATTAAATAAAATACCTAATATTAGTTTGAAAAATGTTCGTATCAGATTTTTGTGTAGGAGTGCAAGGTGATGCATCCTTACAAAATCTGTACGTTACATTCTTTTGTCAAAATGCAGAAGTGTTGAATGTAATATAACGATTTTTATTAAAATATAGTTTATGCTAGAGGCTGATTTATTCCCTACGAAATCTTATGTCTAAATATATAAAACTAGTATTAACCATCTACTGATTATAATTTGCAGTTTAAACAAACTGCAAATAATACCAATTTGAAAAAAGAATGCAACACATTGATAATACCCCTCCTTAACCCTCACGTCACTTGCTTTATGCCAGGGAATCCGCCCACCGCAGTGGCTCCCGTTGATAAGGGGCTATCTATTGTCCGGATCTTTCTCAGCATTTACGAGAGTAGTCACTCACGTTTTTTATAACCCTGATTTGTTCGTCGTTCATTCTCAATAAAAATGGATTTTTGGCAAGAAGAATAAACGTAATTTTGTCAAGTCTGCTGTCAATCTCAGCGTCTAAATTAGAATGTAGGCAAAGGTTTTAAGATTGTAAAGAAAGATGTGACCAATGCATAGCCTTGATAAGGGAAGGGTGCCCGATAGGGCGGGAGGGGTTATCTGTCGCAAACATTCTTTGAATCGGTATAAGTATATCTGTGAACTAAGTAAGTCAGTGAGAAAAAACTAAACTATGTAACGAAAAGTAAAATCTCTAAATTTGGGGACTTCCAAATAAAAAAATACTCAAAAATTTCTTGTGGTACGTCTGTCTCAAACGTTGTAGGTCGCAGGCGGGCTCTGACGCCCCGCAGTCACCTCAACTTTGGGAACCCCCGCACGGCGCTGCTCTCCACCCCACAATGTTGGTTAACTCATATCTTGCACCTAACCGAATAAACCCGCAAAAGGTAGATAAAGAGGACAAAATATAACAGTAAAAGAAGAACGACAATTAAGGGCAAAATGTTAATAATATGGCTCTTTGGTACTTGTTATGCTAAATTATTAATTAATTAGGGAACAGGGAACAGGGAACTCTTAACAGTGAAGAAGGGCAAGAGGAAATAAGGGAAGAGAGACGAAGATTATTCTAGTTTCTTAATAAGAGCAACAATCATGCGCTCTCTTATCGAAGCAAAGAAATAATCGGTTCTACATCTTCTTGCTTAGACAAGCCTACTCGGTAGGATAAAATAATATGTGTTTCCAATTCATTAACCGACCCTTGAGCAATCC
Organism: Scytonema sp. NUACC21; assembly: GCF_054684315.1. Classification (NCBI taxonomy): domain Bacteria; kingdom Bacillati; phylum Cyanobacteriota; class Cyanophyceae; order Nostocales; family Scytonemataceae; genus Scytonema; species Scytonema sp. NUACC21. The sequence continues at coordinate 132,011 of NZ_BAAFZH010000091.1, forward strand.
ACCAGAAATCTAATATATTCCGCTGTCGATCTTCTTCCATATGCCTCTGCTATATTAGCAGGAATAGATACAGCAGATTTCCTAATCTGTTGCACCATGCCATATAGCTCGTGCCAAATTTTTAAGTCTTTAAAATCATGAATTTCCGGCATCTAAAACTCTCTATTTTTCAAGAATTGATAAATGACAAACTAACAATTAAACTGCCAAGCTAATAAGCACCGAACTCGGAAGTTTTCAAAATTTCTAAACCCGTAAGCAGCGCGTTTGATTAGCTTAATTTTGTTATTGATGCCTTCAACAGCACCGTTAGTCGTTTTATTATCAAAGTAAGCAATTATTTCATCAAACCAACGAAGTATTGTGTTGTGGCTTTACAGGTCTAGAGAATACCTTACACCAACCGAGGTGTGATCGCATTCATACAGAGTCCACCGCGTCCACCATCCCGCGCTAGTTAATTGTTATTTACGTGTTTCTTGAAACACATCAGGGAAAAACTTTGTCGCCTGTATGTAAACTTGCTTGACTCTAAAATCTAAAAATGTATTGTATTGCTTAATAGACCATAAATTCTCATCTACAGGTATTAAATGATTTGCAATTACATCAATATTATCTTTTATTTTCATGAATATGATGGCTAATATTACCATATCTTGGACAAATTGCTGTCTTTTTCTCCACTTTTACGGATAAGATTAATGTTCCTTCTATTTCTTTACTATCTTCTGTACAGATGTTGCCCATTTTAAAGGAGAGTACGAACGCCAAGTAGATTCCGAAATTGCTGGGGCGCGGATGCGAGTTCCCGTCTTAGCAATTAATACCATAGCTGCTGGCGGCGGTTCAATTCTGTTTTTTGATGGTTCCAGTTATCGCGTTGGACCGCAATCAGCTGGTTCAAATCCCGGTCCTGCGTGTTATCGACGTGGCGGACCATTAGCCGTGACAGATGCCAATGTCATGTTAGGCAAAATTCACCCCCAATATTTTCCTTCTGTTTTTGGAACTGATGGTAACTTGCCCTTAGATAAAGAGATTGTCATTCAAAAATTTACCCAGCTAGCCCAAGATATTGCAGCAGTCACGGGAAATCATCGGACATCAGAACAAGTTGCGGCTGGATTTATTGCCATTGCTGTAGAAAATATGGCAAATGCGATTAAAAAAATTAGTTTGCAACGAGGTTATGATGTCACTCAATATGTCCTTTGTTGTTTTGGCGGTGCAGGCGGACAAGTTGCTTGTCTAATTGCCGATACCTTAGGTATGAAAAAAATCTTTCTCCACCCCTATGCTGGAGTTCTTTCCGCTTATGGAATGGGATTAGCTGACGTTCGGGCGACAAGAGTCGGGGGAGTAGAACAACCTTTAACTCAAGCATTAATTCCTCAACTGATACAGTTAATAGAGTCTTTAGAAACCCAAGCTAGAAGCGAGCTCAACAATGAAGCAACCAGTGAGGAGGAAGTTGTAAAAAAAGTGAATTTAAAATATGAGGGCACTAACTCGACTTTAACCATTGATTTTGCCCCAGATGTAACAGTGATGCAAGAGAATTTTGAGACCGAGCATAATCCTCGTTATGGTTTTATTCAATTAGAAAAGAGATTAATTGTTGAATCTATTTCAGTGGAAGTCATTCAGAAAATGGAGACACCTGAAGAACCTGTCATGACTCGTATTCGTCCTTTAGATGAGACCCCTAAGTTTGTTGAAAAACTCAGGATGTTTGCAGACGATATATGGCATGATACACCTATTTATCGACGAGAAGATTTACAACCCGAAGATAGTATTAGTGGACCAGCAATTATTGTAGAAAAAATTAGCACGATTGTCGTTGAGCCTCGCTGGGAAGCCAAATTAACAGCACAGAATCATTTGCTCTTACAACGCGTGCATTAAGTAGGTCGGTAAGAAAAAACATAACTGCTAAAGGCGGTTCTTAGTCATTTCTCATTGGTCATTAGTAAAGCTTTCAAATGCATTTACATTTTGTAACCTATTTCTGTTTACTCATATCTTGCAGCATCGCCTTATTGCAAAAATCAAAGCCCAAAAAGCCGATCCCGAATCGTAGGTAGGGCTAAAGCCCACCACTCCCTTATTGAGAAGGTGCAAGATGTCACTTTACTCATATCTTGCAGCATCGCCTTATTGCAAAAATCAAAGCCCAAAAAGCTGATTCTTTCGTAGGTAGGGCTAAAGCCCACCACCCCGTTGTTGAGAAGGTGCAAGATGTCAGTTTATTCACACCGACTTACTTAGGTTAATTTGAGTGAGTTTTGCCACCAGAACATCTCACAATTTTCTGAATTCAAACAGGAGTCAAAAATGTACACGAACTCTCAACCCGATCCCATCCGTTTAGAAATCTTTAAAAATCTTTATCAATTTATTGCCGAACAAATGGGGATTGTTCTGCAAAACACGGCAGCATCAGTCAATATCAAAGAAAGGCTTGATTTCTCTTGCGCTATTTTTGATTCATCAGGATTATTAGTTGCCAACGCCCCTCACATTCCCGTACATTTAGGGTCAATGAGTGAAAGCGTTTGTAGTTTAATTAATGCTAAAGGAGACACGGTAAAACCAGAAAATGTATATCTATCTAACAATCCCTATAATGGAGGAACCCATCTTCCTGATGTGACTGCAATTACCCCTGTTTTTGACGAAGATGGCAAACAAATTATTTTTTATGTTGCTTCTCGCGGACACCAAGCTGATATCGGTGGCATTGCTCCCGGTTCCATGCCTTCCCACAGCACCACAGTAGAAGAGGAAGGAGTTATCTTTGATAATTTTCTTTTGGTTGAACGGGGAAATTTTCAAGAAACTGCAGTACGCGAGTTCCTCTTAAATCATCCCTATCCCGCTCGCAATCCCAACCAAAACATAGCTGATTTCAAAGCACAAATTGCCGCTAACAACCGGGGAGTTCAAGAACTGCGGAAAATGGTTGCTCAATACGGGCTAGATACAGTTCAAGCTTATATGAAATTTGTGCAAGATAATGCTGAGGAGGCAGTTAGAAGGGCAATTGAGGTTCTAAAAAATGGCTCATTTATCTATGAAATGGATAGTGGGGCAAAAATTAAAGTTCAAGTTACAATTAATTCGGAAAATCGTAGTGCAACTATTGATTTTACCGGAACATCTCAGCAATTAAATAGTAACTTTAATGCTCCTAAAGCTGTCACCCAAGCAGCAGTTTTATATGTTTTCCGGACTCTGGTTGATGATAGTATTCCCCTCAATGCTGGGTGTCTTAAACCTTTAGAAATTATCATTCCTGAAGGCTGTATGCTCAACCCAACCTACCCAGCAGCGGTAGTAGCGGGTAATGTAGAGACGTCCCAAACTATTGTCGATGCTTTGTATGGTGCCTTGGGTGTGATGGCTGCTTCTCAGGGAACGATGAATAACTTTACTTTCGGAAATGACCGCTATCAATATTATGAAACCATTTGCGGTGGTTCTGGGGCAGGGGCTGACTTTGATGGCACCGATGCAGTTCATACTCATATGACAAACTCTCGCTTGACTGACCCAGAAGTTTTAGAAACCCGCTATCCCGTACTCTTAGAAAGCTTTGGTCTTCGTCCCGATAGCGGCGGTAAAGGAAAACACACAGGTGGTCATGGGACAATCCGCCGCATCCGTTTTCTAGAACCAATGACAGCTAATATTCTCTCCAATCATCGGCTTGTTTCTCCCTTTGGATTAAATGGTGGGGAAGCCGGAGTTGTGGGACGCAACTGGATACAACGGAAAGATGGAACCCTAGAGAATTTAAACTTCTCAGCGACAGTAGAGATGCAACCAGGGGATCTTTTTGTGATAGAAACCCCTGGAGGAGGGGGATTTGGTTTAAGCACCACAGAGGTTAGTACCGAGACGATTAATACAAAATGATTTCTCTTGAGACGTTAACTCGTTCCATTCCACATCTCGACGTAAAACGATACCATTATGACCTGCTAAAAAGCGGGGTAGTTGTTCGTATTGAATAACTTTGAGTGTTTGAATATCGTAGGTGGTGTATGTGGTTAATTCCGGTGAATTGAAGTTAATATCCAGGACAGTTAAAGCTTTTAAACGGCGGCTGGAACTGTCAATCAAGGGTCGGGGTCCGGAACCGAGAAGCCCTAAGTGAAGAAGCTGCAAGTTACCGCGATGTCCGGGGTAGTAAGCGTGCTGGTGACCGCTAATATAAGTATGAACTTTGTACCGTTCTAGCATTGCCCGCAGTCGATCTGCATTATCCATCACGTCTCCTGGCTGATTGCGACCAACTGCAATTCCATATAAAGGCAAATGACCGAGTAAAACTCGCATTTTTGCTGCCTGTGCTTTGGGGCTAGCAAGGGTTTTTTCTACCCATTCCAACTTCTCTTTTGGGATGCGGCTGGAGGAACCATCCCAGACTAGGAAAAAGATATCTTTGTACTCAAAAGTGTAGTAAAAGGGAAATTCAAAGCGGTCAACAAATTGAACTCCCGAATTGTGTGCGGGGTTGTTCCAGTACTCTGTCGCTAAATCTCGCTCTCTTTGGTATAGAAAATTACCCTTTGCTCCCAAAGCACCAGAAGCATCATGATTCCCAATGGTAAAACCAAAAGGCAGCTTGGCGCGGCGGAGAGGGGCTGCAATGTGGTCATCAAAAGCAGCCCACATCGCCCGGATTTGTTTTTCTGATAAAGTTGATTTTTGCCCAGCCACCATGTCTCCACCGCACAGCACCAAATCGGGTCGCCAAAAGGGAATCAACGCCATACCTTTATCCACCTCTGGGTCGTAGTCTGTCGAACCATAGGCGCTATTTAAGTCGCTAATGACTAACAAACGCACATCGCCACGGGGAGGATCTAACAAACCCTCCACTCCAGCGCTTTTGACAATGGCAGCTGTTTCTGGAGGTAAGGATGGCTGCGAAGTTATCTGAGGTTGAGTTTGGGCAGTGGTGTCAGGTTGTGCTACTACAGTCGCTGGTGGTGCTTTGTCGGCTTGGCAGGCATACAATCCCAGAGAAAGACACAGCCCTAAAACAATTCCAAAAAAGATTTGAGGAACAAACTGCCGAAAACGCATTACGTTGTGAGTCCAAGATGAATTCCACCGAATAACATAACTCTAATCGAAAACCCTGCTGCCTTCCGCCTCCATTTATCACAACCACATTTAACGCGCATCATCACTCAAATTGAAAAAGAACTTGGTGTGTCTGTCTCTTGTGCATCGCACGACTTCCCAAGTTCGCCTTACCCAAGCTGGAGAAAAGTTTTTGCTGGAAGCCCAAGCAGTGTTAAATTAGCTGAGGAGCAGCATTCTTTATTGGTGGCACTCAGTCAAAGTTCTATGTCCCAAGACAATCAGAATCCACAACCACCTTCTTCCTCTGAACCAGAAGCAAATCAGCCGGAAGCAAGGGTTCAGCGAGGAACTCGACCTTCCCAAAAACCATCTCGAAGAGTTCAACCTGCTTGGAAGTCTTTCATTATCCGAATTCTGAGGGGAACGATTGGGATTTTAGAAACAACAGTGGAGAAACTGGAGGAACCTTCCAGTTCTGTAGAGACACCCGGTGGTGCATCCCGACGAGGTTGGTATGCAATTGTAGGAAAAATACGCTCATTATTGCCTGAAAATGTATCGCGAAATTTATCAGATACGGCTTTGACAGGAATTATTGCTGGAGTTGCCGTAATCTTGTTTTGGGCAACTTCCAATGTTTTTTTAAGCAAGCCGACTGAGGTAGCAACTGTTCCACCAGTTGAGGAAACACCTCCTGCAACAATAACGACTCCAGCAGAAGAAGCACCATTGTCTCCACCAGTTGAGGAAACCCCAACACCACAAGCACAGGAAACACCGCCATCAATAGCTGAGGAAGTTCCTCCGTCACAGGTTGAGGAAACCCCAACACCACAAGCACAAGAAACACCGCCATCAATAGCTGAGGAAGTTCCTCCGTCACAGGTTGAGGAAACCCCAGTCCCAGCACCGGAATCAGAACCAACTCCCGCACCAATAATATTGACTCCCGAACAAATTTTAGTTGCGACTATCGAAAAACAAGTGGCAGAGATTAGCGATCGCTTTGCCTCTGGATTGATACAATCAATTCAAGCAAACTTCCGCAGCAGCAGTCTGACTATTAAGATTAATGACGAATGGTATAGTCTCAAACAATCGCAACAGGACAAACTAGCAGCGGATATGCTGCAACGTTCAAAAGATTTAGATTTCACCCATTTGGAAATTGTTGATTCTCAAGACAGGTTAGTAGCGCGTGACCCTGTTGTTGGTACTGAGATGATTATTTTTCAACGGCAGGCAATAAATAAAATTAGTTAATAAACTCACCGGGCTTTCTGATGTGTCTTGGACGGCAAAGTGTCTATCCAACCAACAGCATTTAGCCCCCACTCAAGATTGTCAACACCTATCTTAACTGCAATAACAGACACAATAACGACTATCGTTGTCGTCCAAAAATCTTTTTCGACCATCGACGCCTCTTCGGTTGTTACCTATTGAATCTCGTCACTATCTTTCCCAGACAGCAACCTATAAGTAGTGGCGATCTCAATTGCATTTCATTTATAACACAATACGGTTCAGATAAGACCAGAACCCTGATTGAGAACACAACATAGAGACGCGCCATGTCGTAGAGACGCGCCTCAATTTCCTTCTGAAGGTGCGGCTCTTATTGGCTTAATTCCCGGTGTTGGTTGGTCAGATCAATGGTCATTTTGGCAGCAGGGATATCCAGCTTTAATGGTGACAGACACAGCGCCTTTTCGTTACCCTTACTACCATACTGAATTAGATACACCTGATAAGGTGGACTACGAGCGGTTGGCAAGAATTGTTGCTGGCTTGGAACGTGTTATTGCTGATTTGTCGGGGTTGGATGAATCGAAGAAGTAGACTTGATTTAGGCAGAACCTTTATCGCTCAAATGCTTAAAGAATGCTAGAAACTAAAATTCTCAGCTATCTCAACTATTTGGGAGATTCAGAGTATATGCTTGAGGTTGTTACAACGTCAGGCGCAGTTGATACTCTGATTAAATTACTTCAAAGTGGTGATAAAGAAATTGTTGGTTACACTTGTCTTTTTATTACTGATTTTGTTCTGAGTCGTTCTTGCAATGAAACCAACAAACAACTCTGGGATGGGAATCTAGAGCTAGCGATTGTTCCAGAACTGGAGCGTCTTGTATTTGCAGATAACTTCTTCATCCGGAAACAAGTTATTTATACACTAGGAAAAATATGTAGTTATGAGAGTTTACCCGTACTACTCCGTGCATTTCACCAACTTCGCGATCGCGACCCGATTTTATTACCCAGACTTGTAGGAGAGCTATTTTGGCTGGGGTCAAATAATCGTTTTGATATCATCACGAGTATGGCAGCAAGCCATCGGTATACAACACGGTGGTCTGCATTGGCTGCTTTACAAGAATTTCTCTATGACTTACAACCTCAAGATGAGACTTGTTTGATGAGGTACAAATTTAGTGACCATCTGCGTCATGATTCACATTTACTGGTGAAAGCAGAGGCAGAATATGAATATCAAGTTTTAGAATTGAATCGTCGAAAATATCAAGAAAATCTATCTAAATCAGAGTATAGAAGACAAAAGAAGGAATTAAAGAAATTAAAACCATCTTTATCTTTTTCTAATATTTGCAATCTGTTTAGTAATTATATGTATACTCACGATTTATCAACATATACTGTAGAAGAGCTAGAAAATTTTATTGAGCGGTTAATGTACAAGTATTAAGTAGTTGAATCTAAAAAAATGTAAAATATAAACTGGGTAAAGCTTTCCGGTGCTGACATCTGCGCTTAACTCAGTAAGTATGCTGAGTTAGTTTGTGCCAACCATTACTAGTATGTAGTGGTGCATGCGCTGAAGCGCTACTACGAGCCAAATACAGGGATTTTACTTGTCGTTACTGTAGTCGTGTTTGTTTTAAGTTTTTTGTACCGGAAAAGTGCCAACAATCAGTCAGTTGCAGTGGGTGGGTAGAATAAATCAATTGGCCATGCTAAAGCTTCTAAAAAGCAGCCAGCGCTTAAAACAACTTGAGCTGCCCAAACTATGGGAAAGTTATTGTATTCGTCGAGTTCCTGAAAGTCTTGCTTGCGTTCAAGCCATTGAACAATGACGCCCGAAATATAAGAAATTAGTGCAATCCATAACCAAATAGACATATAACGTTCCTCTCTATTGTTTTGAGGGATACCGCGATCTGTTTTCATTTATGTACATTTTTACCTACTTAATAAAATAGTGAAATTACGCAAAGGTATGGAAAGTTGTTTGTAGGCAGGCTCTGAGCGATCTACCGAAGGCAGCAGCAAAGCTATCGCCAAAAACAAGCTAGCGCCATAATGGTCTTAGAGACGATAAGTCATAATGCATCGGTTTTTGCAACCTGTTAGCTTTTTGGGAAAGTCGGAGATAGAAAAAATTAATATGTCATTATCATCTTCTGAAGAACAGCGTTTTTTACCCCTCCTACGTCAAGTCACCAGCCATGCTTTAGTCGCTATCTTAAGCGTGGTGCTAACATTAACAACTTTGTGGGCATTTCCCAACTTGCCAATTCTGCGGCGGTCGTCTCTTCCCAGTATTACCGTACCCAGTATTACCGTACCCAGTACTACTGAAGTAGAAACGTTCCAGGAGAACTCACCTCCTATAGCTGCCCAAAAAGAGGCTATCCGCAGTTTTGTGAGTGGTGCTGTCAATAAAGTTGGTCCCGCAGTTGTAAGAATTGATACGGAGCGTACAATCACGATGCGTGCTCCCGATCCCTTTTTTGCAGATCCTTTCTTCCGGGAGTTTTTTGGTGATGATTCTTATTACCAAAAACCTCAAGAATACCGCCAGCGAGGTGAAGGGTCTGGTTTCATCGTTGATTCTAACGGCATTATCCTAACCAATGCTCACGTTGTAAGTGGTGCTGATTCTGTTACGGTCACCTTGAAGGACGGGCGCAAGTTTAAAGGAGAAGTGCGTGGGGTAGATGAACCTTCCGATTTGGCTGTTGTAAAAATTCAGGGAAAAAACCTGCCCGTAGCTGCTTTAGGTAACTCTCAGGACGTGCAGGTAGGTGACTGGGCAATAGCAGTTGGCAACCCATTGGGTTTAGATAACACTGTAACATTGGGCATCGTTAGCACCCTTAATCGGTCTAGCGCTCAGGTTGGCATCCCCGATAAACGCTTAGACTTTATCCAAACTGATGCTGCTATCAATCCCGGTAACTCTGGTGGTCCCCTGGTCAACGAACAAGGAGAAGTCATAGGCATTAATACTGCGATTCGTGCCGATGCTCAGGGAATTGGATTTGCCATTCCTATTGATAAAGCCAAATTAATTAAAGATACCTTAGCTCGGGGCGAGAAAATCTCCCATCCCTACATTGGTGTTCGCACGATCACCCTGACTCCAGAAAAGGCACAAGAGTCTAACAAAGACCCCAATTCAACTTTCATGGTACCGGAAGTCAATGGTGTACTAGTCATGCAGGTTGTGCCTAATAGCCCTGCCGCATCTGCTGGCTTGCGTCGGGGAGATGCGATCGTTCAAGTTGATGGACAAGAAGTGACTACCGCAGAACAGTTGCAAGATTTGGTAGAAAGAAGCCGCGTGAATCAGCCCTTGAGCTTAACGGTGCAACGGGGCGATCGAACTCAGCAGTTTACCGTGCGACCGGGTGAACTTCGAGACGCGGAGAATTTGTAATTTGTTAGTGGTTAGTGGTTAGTGGTTAGTAGCAAAACTACTAGCTACTGCCCTTTTATGAGTTATTGGTCATTAGTTATTTGTTACAAACAACAAAGGACAAATGACCAAGGACAAATGACAAATAACCAACCCTACTCAAGGGTTAGTACTGGCATTGGTTGGGCTGGTATCCAAACAGTAAATACTGAGCCAACGCCTACGGTGGATTCTACTTCAATTCGACCCCGATGAAGTTCCACAAGTTGTTTTGTCAATGCTAAACCAAGACCGGTTCCCCCATAACGGCGGCGGTAGGGTGTATCAAGTTGGTGAAATTTCTCAAACAGAAGTGATAACTGGTCTTCTGGAATGCCAATACCAGTATCTTCTACTTGAAATACGGCATTGTCATCTTCTACCCAAATGCACAGTGTAACGTTGCCTCCCTCTGGCGTAAATTTTACAGCATTTGTGAGCAAGTTCCACAGAATTTGTTGTACTCTTCTTGCATCAGCTGTAAAGCGATCGCATTGTAGGTTGATTTGGGATTCGAGCTTAAGATTAACTCGCTTGGTTATTGCTTTTTCTTTAAGCCCGTTAACTGTAGATTCTGCTATGTTTAGCAATGAAAATTCTGATATATTCAATACTGCTTTGCCCGCTTCTATTTGAGAGAGTTCAAGAATATCGTTAATCATCTCTAATAAATGCTCTCCACTGTCGTGAATAGTTTGCAAATAATCCCGTTGGCGCTTGGTTAACTCCCCAAAAGACCAGCGCAACAAAGTGGAGGACATTCCAATAACATAAGTTAAAGGTGTGAGTAATTCGTGACTGATGGTGGCGAGAAATTCGCTTCTCAATCTGCTTGCGGCTTCTGCAGCAACTAGGGCGTCGTGTAGAGCAACTGTGCGTTCAATAACTCGTTCTTCCAAACGTTGTTTTTCTTTTGTCAGAGAACCCATTAACTCTGCTTGGTGGATGGCGATCGCTAATTGTTCGGCTATCGATGTCAAAAAAGTTTTTTCACTGTCAGTCCAGCGTCGGGGTTCATCACATTGGTGAGCAATAAGCAATCCCCAAAGTTTGTCTTCAAACATAATTGGAGAAGCTAATTTTGCCCGAACTTTGGCATTTCTTAAAAAATCCAACAAACACTCTTCTAAAGGATAACTTTTTTCAACATCATCTATAGCTAAGGTAAAGCCTTGGTTATACCTTTCCCAACATTGGCTTGTTTGCCTAAAGCAATTTTCTTCTTTATGATGCAAGACTGATGGAATCCCATCATGAGCCCGAACTTCGTAGACAATACAGGCTGCTAGGTCGGATAGGCGCTGTTGTGATAGCTGCTGTTGTGATAATTCAACAAAATAGTTGTCAGTTAGGTTTTGAGTGTTAAATTTTGATTCTTGATTTTTAGCGGTTGAATGCTCAAATTTATATACTACAAGTCTATCTAATTCCAAAAATTCTCTGACTTGTGTAACTGCCGTTGCAATAATTACCGATAAATCCAAGCTTTTGCGAATTTGAGTTGTGACTTGATTCAATAAACGTTCCTGGGCAATCTGCTTTTTCAAAGCTGCTTCTACAGGCTGACACGCAGAAACGTTAGGGTTAATTGAGGATGATTCTGTTAAAGCTTGGTTTGAATGGGATAGGAGACAGTTCAACAATAATAAAGTGAATTGACTTTGAAGCTTAGCATCATTAAGACCGGGAATTTGACAGTAATATTCAAGCCGATGATAGGTTTGAGAATCATTCTGAAACAAATCCTTCAAATTTGAGAGAAAGGTAGAAATTTCTCGCGCACAAAATGTCAAATGACAATTTAGTAGGAAATTTTCGCAGAAAGACAACGGGGAAATTGCTCCTCCCTCTACCTCGTCTCCCTCTTCTGGTTCAACGGCTGTGCCAATCAAGAGTGCGCTAAATTGTTGAGAAACTACCACAGTAAAGCGATCTACCCGCCACTCTGGAGATATATTAATCGGCACTAACACATCTTCTGTGAGAACCAGAGCTGCCTTTCCCACTGATTGAGCCATTTGCAGCAACAATTCCCCAAGCCGATTAAACGTACTACTAGGTAAGGTTCGAGAGAAGCTCAAATCAGAAGAACTAGACATTGTTGAATATCTGGCATGAAAGGGGTTTTTGCTGTTGCTCAAAAGTTTGTTACTGTGTCCTAACCAACAGTTTAAAACGGTAATTAGAGATTATGCATCGTATTAATACCAAATCAGGGGGTTGGAACCCTCAGTCAGAAGGGATAATTTTTTTAGAACAGAGTCCATCCCCCATAATTTTTCTCACATCTGCTGACACCGATATTCAAACTTTGGCTGCTGTTGTACCCAAACTCCCTGCAAATTTCCCTGCTTTTAAAGTTGCCAATCTGCTGCAGTTACAGCATCAAACAAGTATTGATGACTATGCTGAGAAAGTTTTAGAACTAGCTCAGGTTATCATTCTACGCCTACTCGGAGGACGTTCCGACTGGGCTTATGGCTTAGAAGTCGTGCGGGAAATTGCGCGACGTAATGGTACTACTCTCATTGTAATGCCAGGGGATGACGCTCTAGATCCTTATTTAATTTCTCAATCTACTCTACCTCTAAACACCGTGAATCAGGTATGGCGTTATTTTAACGAAGGTGGGGTGGAGAACTTTGCTAACGCTTTGCTGTTTATCGGGGATATTTGTTTTTCAACTTCTTTTAATCCTCCACCACCCCAGATGGTTCCCCGTGTCGGGTTGTATGAGTGGAGAAGGGGAGAGGGCGGGACACTATCCCACGCTTCTAAAGTCGGCATTCTCTTCTACCGCGCTCATTATCTTGCAGGTAACACAAAAGTGATTGATGCCCTTTGCACGGCTTTGGCAAAGCGCAATTTAGAGCCGATGCCAGTGTTTGTTTCTTCTTTACGTGAAATTGATGTTCAAAGCGATCTTAAAGAATTTTTTCAACCAAAATATGGCGAGCAAATTGCTTTGCTAATGAATACGACAAGTTTTTCTTTGGCACGGCTGGAAACAGAAACTCCTCAAATTGATTTATGGGAGCAATTCAATATACCTGTATTGCAAATTATACTCAGTAGTGGTACCATTGAGCACTGGGAATCGGGATTTCAAGGGCTTGCACCCCGCGATATTGCCATGAATGTAGCTTTGCCAGAAGTCGATGGGCGCATCATCACTCGTGCAGTGTCTTTTAAGTCCGTACAAAGTACCAATCCCTATTTAGAAACGGATGTGGTGGTTTACGAACCAGAACCTTCCCGTGTGGAATTTGTTGCTGATTTGGCGGCAAATTGGGTAGTGTTGCGCTCAAAGGCTCCTCAAGAAAGACGTGTCGCCTTGATTTTGGCAAATTACCCCACTCGTGATGGGCGTTTGGCTAATGGTGTAGGATTGGATACACCTGCAAGTTGTGTAGAAATTCTGCAAGCCATGCACTCAAGTGGGTATTTTGTAGAAAATTTACCGGAGAGTGGAGATGATTTGATACAGCGTCTTACGTCTGGAATGACCAACGATCCAGAAGGTAGGGAATTACGTTCGGTGGAGCAAAGTGTTTCTTGGGAGGTTTATCAAGAATATTTTGCTTCTTTACCAGAAGCTGTCAGGCAGGGTATTGGTGAGCGTTGGGGTAGCTGTGTAGAGGAGCAACAGACAACTACACAAGGAGAACAGACAGGTAGAATTTTCACCAGCCCCTGGTTTCCCCAGTCCTTTGTCTCCTTCCCTGTTCCTGGCATTCAATTCGGTCATGTTTTTGTGGGAATTCAACCAGCGAGGGGATACGATATTGACCCTAGTTTGAATTATCATGCACCGGATTTAGAACCAACTCATGCTTATTTAGCTTTTTATTACTGGATAAAAGAGTGTTTTGGTGCTGATGCCGTAATTCACGTGGGGAAACACGGGAATTTAGAATGGCTGCCTGGTAAAAGTGTCGCTTTATCAAGGGATTGTTACCCGGAGGTGGCTTTAGGTTCTCTTCCTCATTTGTATCCTTTCATTGTTAACGATCCTGGTGAGGGTTCCCAAGCTAAACGTCGCGCTCAAGCTGTCATTGTCGATCATCTAACGCCTCCATTGACTCGTGCAGAGCTTTACGGTGGTTTGCATGAGCTGGAAAATTTAATTGATGAGTATTATGAGGCGGAAAGTTTAGATCCAAATCGGTTGCCAATGGTTTGCGATCGCATACAGAATTTGGTAGCTCGAGAAAATCTTCATTTAGATTTAAGATTGCCTGATAGCTTATTGTTAATGGCTAATAGTATTAGCAAAATTGATGGTTACCTTTGTGAATTAAAAGAAGCACAAATTCGGGATGGATTGCATATCTTTGGGCAATGTCCCCAAGGACAACAGTTACGGGATTTAATTGTAGCAATTGCCCGTCATTCCAATCGCCATCATATTGGGCTAACACGTGCTTTAGCTCAAGATTGGGGTCTTGATTTTGACCCCCTCACCTCTGATTTTAGCGATCGCTTATCTGCTAGCAGCCATCAAATTTTACTGGAAAAAACTCAACTCTCTTGCCGCACTATCGGCGATGCTGTAGAAGTCTTAGAAAATCAAGCCGCCCAACTCGTAGAACAGATTCTTACACCCCCCCTCTCCCTCTCTCCCTCACTCCCCCTTTCCACAGTTCTTGACTGGATACGCTCTTTCCTTCTCCCTTCTTTGCAACAAACTCGTCAAGAAATCACTCATTTGTTACGGGGGCTTGATGGGAAATATGTTCCCAGTGCGCCTGCAGGTGCGCCAACTCGGGGACGTCCGGAGGTTTTACCTACAGGTCGTAATTTTTACTCTGTTGATATTCGTGCCATTCCTACAGAAACGGCTTGGGATGTTGGCAGAAAAGCTGCTGAAGCACTGATTGAATGTTACACGCAAGAACATGGCGAGTATCCAAAAACACTCGGTTTGTCGTTGTGGGGAACAGCGACTATGCGGACTGGAGGGGATGATATTGCTGAGGCGTTAGCATTACTTGGTGTGCAACCAGTCTGGGATGGTTCGGCGCGGCGGGTTGTGGATTTTGAAATTTTGCCCCTTTCTGTTTTGGGACGTCCCCGTGTTGATGTGACGTTACGAATTTCTGGTTTTTTCCGGGATGCTTTTCCGAATTTGATTGATTTATTTGATAAGGCTGTAGCTGCTGTGGCGGCGCTTAACGAACCAAAAGAGGAAAATCCAATAGCTGCACAAGTCTGTCAGGAAACGGAATTTTGGACAAACTCTGGTTTAAGTTTATCAGAGGCAAGAGTGCGATCGCATTACCGCATTTTTGGTTCCAAACCAGGTGCTTACGGTGCTGGGCTTCAAGGTTTGATAGAAGCGCAAAACTGGACAGACGACCAAGATTTAGCTCGTGCCTATATTAACTGGAGTTGTTACGCCTATGGTGGACAAGATATGGAGACCTCTGCACCCCCACTCCCTCACTCTTCTGTAACGGGGCGTGCTGCACCAGAGGTTTTTGAAATGAGGTTGCGACAAATGCAAATCGTGTTGCACAACCAAGACAATCGGGAACACGATTTGCTCGATTCTGATGATTATTATCAGTTTCAAGGTGGTTTAACCGCAGCAGTTCGTGCTGTCAGGGGTAAGAATCCCCAAACGTATTTTGGCGATAATTCGATTCCTAGTAAACCGCGAGTGCGCTTGCTTCAAGAAGAAATTGCAAGAGTGTACCGTTCTCGGGTTGTTAATCCCAAATGGATTGCGGGAGTGATGCGTCACGGGTATAAAGGAGCATTTGAAATGGCGGCGACAGTAGATTATTTATTTGCTTACGATGCTACAGCCAAATGTGTAGAAGAACATATGTACCAAGGAATAGCAGATGCGTATTTGTTTGACCCGGTTGTTTCAGATTTCATACAGCAAAAGAATCCTTGGGCATTACGTGATATTGCCGAAAGATTACTAGAAGCGTATCAGCGCGGTTTATGGCAGTATGTAGATATATCGATACTGGAACATTTAAGAAACCTTGTTCATCAAGCCGAAGCAGCCATAGAAGAAAAATAGGTGGTGTAGAAAAAATTATGGAGAATCTTGCGTACCTATATGCAGCTTCTGTCTACGAAGATCTGCCCTCCACAGAAATTATCTCTGTCAGCCGTTTATTCAAGAAGGCAGTAGCACCTGATTGGACACGGCTATCTGGTAAGGCTTGGAAGTATATGTTACCTCTAGCCTTGACCTTGTCTGTCCTCAGTGCTTATAGCAGCGCCCTAGCACTAGAAAAAGGTGATAGGGGTCCTTCTGTCAGAAATTTACAACAACAGTTGCGACGGACTGGTTTTTATCAAGCTCCTATCACGCAACTGTATGATGTATCTACAGAGGAGGCTGTGCGTCGCTTTCAAAGATCCGCTGGCTTGGATGTTAATGGTGTTGCAGGACCAGTGACTTTACAAAAATTAGAGGGTTGGAGTACCTCTGAGGAGATTTCTTCAGACGAAAAAGCAACCAGTCAGAATTCTCAACCAAGAAACACAAACACCGAGAATACCCAAGCAAAAAAACCCAACACCGAGAGTACCCAAGCGAAAAAGCCAACCAGCCAGAATTCTCAAGCAAAAAAACCCAACACCGAGAGTACCCAAGCGAAAAAACCAACCAGCCAGAATTCTCAAGCAAGAAACACAAGCACCGAGAGTACCCAAGCGAAAAAACCAACCAGCCAAAATTCTCAAGCAAGAAACACAAGCACCGAGAGTACCCAAGCGAAAAAACCAACCAGCCAAAATTCTCAAGCGAGAAACACAAGCAGCGAGAGTACAGTAGCCACGAAGCGTCGCGATCCTAACCTCTTGCAACGAGGTGATGAAGGTGAAGCGGTTAGAGTTCTGCAAGAACGGTTGCGTGTGGCTGGTTTTTACTACGGTAACGCAACAGGGATTTTTGGTCCTATTACCGAAGAGGCGGTGAAACGCTTTCAACAAGCTTATAATCTAGAAACTGACGGTATCGTAGGGCAAGCTACTCAAACAAAATTACCTCCTGTTGGCGTGGGTTACGGGGAAGATTCACCCAGACGGAATGTCAGTGAAGATAAACTCCGCCTGGGCAGTAGTGGTGAAGCTGTGAGAGTTCTTCAGGAACAGTTAATCAAGGCTGGATATTTACAAGGAGAACCAAACGGTTATTTTGGACCTTATACGGCAGATGCAGTGAAGAAGTTCCAAGCGGATAACTACTTGGCAGCCAGTGGTGTTGCGGGTCCGACAACTCGGGCTAAATTACATAGCATAGTTAGCCCTACTAGCAGTAGTGATTTTAATGTTTTGGAAATACAGAGACGACTGCAAGAGAGGGGTTTTTATAAGGGTGACCTCAATGGTGTTATGGGGGATGACACAAAGCAAGCGATTAAGCAGGCTCAACAGTTCTATGGTATTAGCTTGAGCGATGTGAGAAGCGGACGCTTTTAACATCCGCTTTTGAATTGCCAGTCTCCATGCGTATGTGTATTACCTTCGATGACAGCACTTTAGAAGCCACTCAAATCAAAGATTCTCTAATTTGGTGAGTTATTGAAGCGAGTGTTTTCCCCAATCGTCTACCAAGTGTTAAAGGGGCATTAATGACCTTTGGCACTTGGGACAAATAGCATGAATCGTCAATTGACAATCTAACAGGTGAAAACCGGACAAGCGATTCCCACTCCCGGAGTTATCTTTACTGATGCTGATAATGTAATTCCCGATGTCGTTTGGGTAAGTAAAGAACGTCTCCTCGCTTTGATTGACGATGCAGGACACCTAACCGGAGCGCCAGATTTAGCTGTTGAAGTACTTTCTGAGGGAGTTGTGAACCAACGTCGTGACCGAGAAGCAAAATTAAAATTATACGCTTTTAGAGGAGTACAAGAATATTGGATTTTAGATTGGCGATTGCAACAAGTTGAAGTTTACAGACGTGATAAAGCTCAACTTAAGCTGGTTGCAACTTTACTCAGTTCTGACGAGCTAACTTCGCCATTGCTGCCAAATTTTACTTGTTCGGTTGCGCGTCTATTCCGTTAGCTTTCAAGGTAATCCGGGCATAGATGCTTACCTTGGCAGCACCGCGATCGAGTGGATTCCATAGGTCTTCAGCAAGAAGGCGCATCTGAAACTCTTGCAGAACAAGGAGATGCAGCCCAATTAGAAAATTCTTTACCAAAGATTAAAGGGCGAAAGCCCCTGCATTTATGCATGGGGATGAAGCCCGTAGGGGAATTCATTCCCCGTCAAGTGTCTTTTTGATTCTGAATATAAAGTTTAACAATTTCCAAAGGTGAACCTCCAACGGTGGACACAAAGTATGAGTTAGTCTACAGTGAAGGCAATTTTGATTTCAGGTGAGGAAATTCTGTGCCGTGTCTATATAATAGGTAATTATAGCTAAATTAGTCAAAGAAGTGATTTAAGCGTGCAAGTACGGTGGAACTTTAAGCTAAAACCAACGAAAACACAAGCATTACAAATGTCGCAGTGGTTGGTGACGTTACGCAAACACCGTAACTATGCACTCCGTGAAAGAGAAATTGGATATAGCACAAATAACCAAGATGTTGATGAACCAATTGTTTACGCCTGGGGTAGTTGGTGCGACATTGAATCAAAAGTTGAGGTCAATATATTAAGTAGATCGGTACAAATAAAGTTAACGGGTTTTGGTCGTCCTTTGTCATTTGTCACTTGTCATTTGTAAGGGCTATAGCATTTTTACAGTTCTTAACATATATGATTTTATTTCTGCCTACCTATTTACCAAGGGTTTAGTGTTATTCCTAAAATTTACAGCAGCATTACCCTTTACGAATTTAGTTTATGATACTAGCATGAGGACTCCGAGGCGTAGAGAATTTTCCGAGCAAACAGTCAAATTCTAAATCTGGTAGTACCAAACCAGCTTTACGAAAACTGGATTCGAGTATTTCTTTGTCGTGCTGAGCATAATGGCAAACTATTTTCTTACCTTGCACAACATTCAAAAATTCCGTTAGCAGAGTTGTCAGACTTTTGAGGTTAGGTATGGAGACACTGTTTTTGGGATGATTTTTGGAAAACCCTTCATAAATCACCCGCCCTCGATTATCCACGATCGCCAGTTCCCTTAATTCTGGTTTGCCTTCCGTATCAAGAACTACAAAATCCATAACACCCCAACTCGTGCTTTTGCCATCTCTTCCCTATGTCAAGTAAGAACAGATGTTTTACTTGGCAACTATTATGTTATTTGATACACCTTATATGCAGTTGTGTCTCGCTGTAATCCGAAAAAATACAGAGACAATTTTTTACTTATCTCCCTTTTTTTTATACTTTAGCTGCGGGAAAAGCAGCCTTCTTTATCAATGGCATGATGATTAAACATCCCCCAATGACCAAAAAAATTGACCCCAAACTAGTAAAAACAATTGCCACTCCCCAAAGACTAAAAAAAGAATTAATCTCGACAGAAGTGGGATTGTGAGGGTTGTATAATACTTCCAAGCGTTGGTCTAGAGAAAATCTTGGTGGGTAGCTACCTGTATTGGATTCAAATATCCTTTCTTCTCCAGATTTTGTGGTAAATCTAACCATTGGATAGTAAAGCTCGGAAACTTCACCATCACTATTAGTTGATAAACGTCTGACTAAATTGACTACTGTACCTTGTGCTGGTATTGCTGTACTGACGAAAGAACGAGTATTCAGTCCATTGACGATGCCTGCAACAGTAAATATAGTGCCAACACCACCCATTACTGAACCAATTAACTTGAGAATTTTACTCATAGAAGTTGTAAAATGTTTGAAACTATTATTGAACTATTAATTTAGGGAACAATCGGGGAAAATTAGAGGAAAGCAACAACTGCAGCCAGTTCTGTTTTCTTAAATTGGAATTGCTGCGATTGGAGTGGTTGTTTTGGAGATGCATGGGTGTGCGTGAGATTGGGATGACATACAAAAAACATATTTCTCCCATTCTTTAACTTATGCACAATAAGCGTGCTGTTTCTCGCAAAAACTTACTTTAATTGAGAAAACCTCACAGTAAATGAAAATTTGTTCCTCAAATAAAAAGTTTTTGCTGCTCTTGTACAGCCTTAGATTTTCCAAAAGACCTTCAAAAGGAGTTTAAAAAGTATCACAACTTGCCCAGCCAATAGGATAAAGGTTAATTTGTATCTAATTGCTAATTGTGCTGGGTTGTAAATAAATTTGTCTTTAGGGCTGAGTTGCTATACCTTATAAAATTCTACTACAACTTGAAAATTTTTGTAGCCCCAGGTAGACGCTGAGAATGTTGCAGTAGCGTTTGAGCCTTTAATCAATTACTTCTTTTTTTACAGATTAAATCGCTTCCTTCGTAACAATAATTGGATTTACTTAATGCAAGGAAACTTTCAAAATTGCCTGCGATCGCAGTTAGCGTATGATATTTTTTAATTTTCCTGTATTTAGGAGAATGATAGAATGAGCAGCCAACCAGCATTGCTCGTGGTCACGGGTGCATCCGGCGCTGGGAAAACTACCGTTGTACGTGAGGTGGAAGCACTCGGTCTTTTTGGTGTAAGTTGCTACTACTTTAATTCCATCAGTGTCCCATCGCTCGTTTAACTCTTGCTCATAAGCCAAAATAGAAATATCTGTAGCGATCGAGCACTTCTTTTATGACTGACAAACCCATCTACGACTTAAACATGACCGATACTGAATATGCGGCTCTTGTTGCTAAAGGCTACAACCCTGACTTCGAGCGGGATTTGGTCGAGGTTTTTGGTGAAGACGCACAAAAGGCAAAGAAGTTAACCCGGTTTATAGGTCTTATTAAAGGGAAATCACCCGAAACAGATGAGGAGTGGCAAGAAGTTTTCGCTTCCTGGGATGACGATCGCTTAGAGTAGAAAAAACTCGGCGATCGCAGTTATCACTGTTGATAATAGTCTACCAATTCCCAAGATTTCCGCTTCTGTTAGTATATATAGTGGAATAAAAAATACAGTTGACAGTGCAGGTCACAACACTATCAGGACAAAAAGCAAGCATTCTGGGTTTGGCAGGACAGCCGCAGATAGACACTGAGACTGTTGCAGTAGCGTTTGAGGCTCTCATCAATTACTTCTTTTTTTACAATCTGGATGATGAAAACTTTTTAGGTGGGCTAAAACTCCTCCTGGCTGCAAAGCGCGAACAAGTGTTGGTTGCAACGGGAAGTGAAACCCGAGATATTAGCTCGTTACATCATTACCTCAACTCCGTGCGCCATCGCCTCAATGTTGATGGGGTGGATGTGTTTTTTATCGAATATGTCTCCCCCGATGATGACATGAATCAAGTTCGAGCGATACTTGATGAATTGCGAGATTGGAAAGAAAAAGGACTGATTCGCTACGTGGGAGTCACCACCCACAACCGACCTATCGCCATAGAGATAATTGAACGCGGTCAATGCGATATACTGATGCACCGCTACAACATGGCACATCGTAAGGCTGAAGAGGATGTTTTACCCAGCGCTCAAAAAGCCAATATTCCTGTGGTGGCATTCACTTGCACCCGTTGGGGGTCTCTGTTAAAAGGTCATCCTAACTGGCACTTTGAACCACCCACGGCAGCAGATTGTTACCGTTATGTGCTGCGTCACCGGGCTGTACATCTGGCACTTACCGCCCCAAAAACCAGACAGCAACTAGCTCAAAACCTATCTGTTCTCCATGCGCCCCCACTCTCCCTACAAGAAACAGCCCATTGGCAGGAATACGGGGATTTGATTTACGGAACAGGGCAAGATGCATTTGATACTCAATGGGTTTGAAATATGAACTTAAGTGGTCAGCAACTTAAAAGATATCGATTGAATTTGCTCATGAACTCGGTTGCACGCTAATTCAGATACAGGGGATTGCAGAGGAACTGACTCCCAAGCTGTTGGATAAAAAACAGATTGTAGATTCCCCCAGTGCTAATCGACAGGATTTTAACCCACAGACAAATGAAGTTATTGAAACTCGAAGTACTGTTGACACTGCTCCTTTAGATGATGACCTTAGTAGTGAATGCAATGTAGACTACACCAAACTACGGAATTTATTAAAAGCAGAACAGTGGTTTGAAGCAGATGAAGAAACTCTCGTGCTTCTGCTGAAAGCATCTGGTGGAAAAAAAGAACTAAATATTGAGTCTATCGAAAATTTAAGATGTACGGACTTACGCACTATTGACCAACTTTGGGTAAAATATAGCAGCGGTCGCTTTGGCTTTAGCGTGCAAAAGCGCATCTGGGAAAGCGTCGGTCAAGACTACGAAAAATTTGGAGATCGCGTTGGATGGAGAAATAGCTCGGAAAAGTGGCTGGAAGATCTTTCATTCTTAACTTTTGACCTCAAAGCACCCTCTGGACATCTCCCGTGCAGTGCAGTGTGGGCGATGGCGCGTACTATGAGTATTACGGAGCGTGCGTGGAGGTCTTTCTTCTCTCGCGTCGAGACTTGTAAAGTATCAATGTCGTATGGATACTTTCTCGCCAACTCGCGCTTCAACTCACTATATTTCTGTGCGTCTTCCTTTTGAACAATCATATAGTCTCTGAACGCTAGATGCTGCTTCACTTCTGGCGAGCCAACTTCATAGATATGAACGTAATGTGTTCTGATACCATTTCACGAAAAATTTGATGCAAATAAAGCATCTAGAATAAAACCCCAACCTGTAATAGAAGCAACAATTGATGTGTTTAATTTATCAAGTTGTTGCCAAATAGCTGTTCTTAACTCATCTAAAGTTCCAAAGCATTCCCAGCTTAGATGTCTTTTCACTTCTTCCCATAAACGTTCAATTGGGTTCACTTGTGGGGTATGTGGAGGTTGAAACAGTAGAATAATATTTTCTGGTATGACAAGAGTCTGGCTTAAATGAAAAGCACCATTATCTAATTGAACTGAAGGGGTGACAACAAAGGCTAGGAGACAGATAGAAGAAGCTTCATGGCTCTTAGACCTTGTTGATAATACTTCCACTTATTGCGACATAATCTCATTAATTGGATGACTAAATCTTCACATAATGCCATAAAATTAACCCAATTTTGCCCATACAATCCGACATAAAAACTACTGTGCCGCCTTTCAATTCGCCCATATTCTTTAACCCGACCAACATATTTTTGGATACCTTTTTGTTTAATTTCTTGTCCATGAATTGTGGCAGATGTATATGCGATAGAGAAGCGCTGCTGCGAAGCGCAGATCGCTATCAATATAATCAGAGAAATTAAGCGCTTGTTGGATACCTTAGTTTCCTCTAAATTATAGCCACCACTTTTAAAATCACGGAACATTTCTTCTATATCAAATCTTTTTTATAAGCAGCAATTGCTAATTCTAACGTCTCGAAACTTGTCAGAATAAACCATCCTTCTTTTGGAGTTATTCCTCTAATTTTACGTCGCCATTTACAAGCTACGTTGAAACCTCTAAAACCTTTCTGTTTAGTTACCTTAACTCCTTGTAAAAAGAAAGAAATCCCTGGTGATAAACCCAACTCATTTAATTCCAGACAAATTTCATTTTTAAATTCAATAAATTCATTCTTCTTCAAACGAAGGCAAAAAGACAGATTTCTGACTCTCTATAAGCCTTTAACCATCTTTGTAACGTCACACTCCCTCTCCCGAGCACAATAGCCAAATCCCCTATGGTCTTTACTTAACTAATTAACCGGACTTAATATGACAAAACCACCATGCAGGTAGTGAAGTAGCAATTTCATTGAAAAGCTAAGCATTTCCTCTGCTTTGGAATAACAATTCATCTGCTACATTGCAAGATAACCTTAAAGTAGCATCATTAGATAAGAAAAGGGCTGCAAAGCCGGATATTAGTGATAACATCAAACAGCAACTTGATTTACTTGAAATTAAATTGAATGCAACATTAACAAAAACAATTAAGTCAGCATCAGAAGAAACTGTTTTAAATACAATCTTAGCTTTCAAAGAAGCAATGGCTAGTAGCAATCTTGAAGAACCAGGAGCATGGTTGAAAAAAGCAATAGAAGAAGCTTGGATTCCTAAGAATCCAGTTCAGCAGAAATCTGAACTGGATATGTTCAATGAATGGTATACATTGGCTAAAAAGAAAAAATTAGTTCTTGCCAGCCAGAATACTAAAGATGGTATTCTTCTTTACACGAATGATGAACAGTGGATACCTTTCCAAGAGATGTTTCTCAAATATCCACTGTCAACGTTGTAGAAATTATTCACAACGTCAAATGCTTATATGGTTAACCTTGTGTACGTTGTGGTCTAGATAACACAAGGTCAGTGCAGGTAGTTTACGAGAGCACATTGCTTAGATCCCCCATTTTTGTCCCGCTCGCGGAATGTGGGTTAAAACAAAATTTGGGGCTGAATACATATCGCCCTCCTTCTGTCAATGCGTAAGTCCTAGCAATGTCAGAGATTAACCTAACGCACTCACATCTTCCACCCGTTAAGATAGGGAAGCCTCCTCGACTTCGCTAGAATCAACTCATTAGCAGATTCCAGTGTAGCTAGGGTACTCCAACAACCGGAAACAAAGCTTTGTCTCGCTGTTTCGTTTATCTCAATATCCCAACAGTTTCCTGCAGCCTGTAAAGTTTTCTTTTTAAGATTAATTGACAAGAGCAAACCGGGATTATCATTTGCAAGGTCTCTAACTGCCTGAGCTAGAGAAGCATCGATAGTGACGCAAGGTAACCCTATAGTAGAACAGTTCCAGAAGAAAATTTCTCCAAAACTCTCACCAACGATAGCTCCAATACCCCACCTTAATAAAGCTTGTGGAGCATGCTCTCGAGAAGACCCACAACCAAAATTTTGAGCTACAACTAAAATCTTTGCATTCTTTCGTTCAGGGTTATCAAAGGGGTGGGTTTCTCCTTTGACACTTTCAAAATACTTTCTATCATCATGAAAAACATTCATTCCGAGATTATCGAAAGAAAGTGACTTCAAAAATCGAGCGGGAATAATTCGATCGGTGTCGATATTATTTTGAGAGAGAACAATACTAGTGCCGCTAATTTCAATTATTTTTGGCAATGTTGTTTCCATATTCAATCTCTTGATTGATGTAAACCTTTACTCAGTGAAAAACGGAAGTATTCAATTGATTTAACTGAATACTTCACGTGGATCGGATATTTCTCCTGTAACTGCCGCCGCAGCTACCATAAGAGGAGACATAACTGCAGTCCTTCCATTCGGCGAGCCCTGCCTACCCTTGAAATTGCGATTAGATGATGAAGCGCAAAGTTGGTTTCCAATCAGCTTATCAGGGTTCATTGCCAAGCACATTGAACATCCTGGTAACCTGAATTCAAAACCCGCTTCAATGAAAACTTTATCTACCCCAAGCTCAATCAGCTCATCACGGACTGAGTAGGAACCAGGAACTGCAAGTGCAAAAACCCCTGGTTTGACCTTCAGACCACTTTGCTTGAGAACCTTTGCTACTTCGATAAAATCGCTAGTTCTACCATTTGTACATGAACCAATGAATGCTACGTCAACTTTTGTGCCAATCAAGGTTTGGTTTTCTTGGAAGCCCATGTGTCGTAGAGCATCATCATAAGCATCTTGTTGATCAAGAGGAACATCTTTCATTGACGGAATGAAACCATTGACAGGAGCAGATTGACCAAGATTTATCCCCCAAGTAAGCATTGGAGCAATTTCTGCAGCATCTATCCTAACTTCATCATCGTAATTGGCATCTTGGTCTGATACCAAACTACTCCACCATGCAACAGCCGCGTCCCATTGTTCACCCTGGGGTGAAAAAGGTCGAGATTTCAGGTATGAGAAGGTTGTGCTATCAGGATTCACGTATCCACATCGCGCTCCGGCTTCAATAGCCATATTACAGATAGTCATCCTCTGATCCATTGACATTTTGTCAATCAATGAACCTGCGAATTCATATGCGTATCCAACTCCTGCTTTGGGACCAAGAACATTGATTATATGAAGAATAACATCTTTAGCCGTGACAAAGGAAGATAATTCTCCGTTAATCACAACTCGACGTACCTTCAGCCTGTTCATAATAATGGTTTGGGTTGCTAGAACATCACGAATTTGTGAAGTGCCAATTCCAAAGGCTAATGCTCCAAAAGCCCCATGAGTTGAAGTGTGTGAATCACCACAAACTATTGTCATGCCAGGTTGAGTCAGACCTAATTCAGGACCAATCACATGGACAATGCCGCTCTTTTTAGCCTCTGGCGAGAAAAATTTGATTCCGAAATCTCTCGTATTTTTCTCAAGCTCTGAATGCATTGCTTCTCCAATGGAATCAGAGTAAGGACGATTTGTTGAACTCGTGGGATTTACATGATCCACCGTTGCAATGGTTAACTCTGGGAAAGCAACACCTTTCTTAAGTTCACGAAGCATTGAGAAAGCTTGTGGACTGGTAGCTTCATGAATAAAATGCATTCCAACAAACAGTTGGAACGTATCCTCACCAAGAGGTTTTACAACATGCATATCAAAGATCTTGTCGTAGAGAGTCCTTGGCACTTTAGAATTTTCATTCCAATACTTGCTCACACTTAGCTTCCTTGCGAACATTGCTTTAAACACTGTTATAATCTTAACCTATAAAAAATCTATTTTAGCTCGCATAAAGTGAAATCAATTGTGTACTTTGTTAACTAAAATAACCAAAATGGATTCATACACGTATATGTATTTTTGTCAATCATAATATTGGATAATTTTCATACGTATGCGGTATTTGTTGATAACTTCTTGGTGTAACCCCTGTGATTTTACGAAAGTGTTTGGTGAAGTGACTTTGGTTAGCAAAACCACACTGCAAAGCTATGTCAGTGATTGTCACTTTTCCTTGTTTTAACAACTGCATTGCCCTTTCTACTCGTTGTTGAATTACATATTGATAAGGAGCGATACCCATTGATTGTTTAAATAGACGGACAAAATAATATTGGCTCATGCCTACAGACCCAGCTAAATCAGCCAATTTAATATTTTGATTAAGATGGGCATGAATATACTCCAATGTCTGTCGCAGCTTGTACTTAGGCAATCCACCACTATAAGTTGCAATTAGTGTGTTTTTAACACAATATTTCTTTAACAAATGAATAACTAATGTTGTTGTTAACTGCTCAATACACAAGTTATTTGTCTGGATATTCGAGCTGAGTTCTTCTTGAAAAGATAACAAAATCCCTTGAATGAGTGGATCTTGTCTAGTTGCAAACTGTGGAATTAATTCTATATTTTCAGATAAATCTACTTCTGCAGCCAAATTAAATAGAAGTGTTGATTCAATTGCCACAAACATAAACTGCACATTTTCTTCCCACAGACATCGATGAAGTATACCAGCAGGAATAATGGCTATTGTGCCTATGTTTTGGTACTCAGTTTGTCTGTACCCATCGAACCAACGTTCTGAAGAAGTAGAACAGAGGGTAGTACTAATGGTGTGCATCGTCAAACGATGCTCTGGAGTGTTGTAACTAGGTTGAGCGTGATACTCGAAGTAAATATTTCTCCACCCCGAGTTGTAACTGGTAATAAGTGGTGGATTAGGCAATACTTGGTTAGAAGCGCCCTCTTGTTGGAAATCAATAAGTAAGGGCTTTTGCTCAGCTAATTCTTCACAGTAATTAAGCATATTAGTAATACTAATATAGATAGTAATGGCTTGTATATAAATAAAAATGAAGTGCAAATATCTTAATATTTTCTTGATGGACGATCGAGTAACTTTTAATTTTATTTATTTTTTTATTGATAATTATTTTTCAAATTATCAGCCATTTAGTACATTTATAAGATGCTCGACTACTGAGTCAATATCAACAAAAGGATGAAACATTATACATTTCCAGGCACTAATAGGTATACCAGAATTACTTAAAATAACTTGATGAGAATATCCTAAAATAGGAGTCATAGAATTTCTCATGAATTTCCCTTTCTGAAAAAGATTATAATTATGTTCATTTATTTGTTGAGTAAAAATATAATCTTCTTGACTGGTACCAAATAATTCTCTTTGATATGCTGCTTTAGGTTCAATGCCATTTGAATAAAATCGCCATATTACACTCGTTCCTGGAATATTTTGATTTAAAATTTGTATAGAATCACTAAAATTAAATTCTAGTTTTGATTTCAAAGCATTCGTTTTTTGAATGGCATAACCAATAATTGTTTGGTACCCTTCATAACCTAGAGCATATAGATTAGATAAAAGCATCAATGGTCCGTCAGCTGAACGAGATGTTTCAGGTGTATAAGCGCCTGGAAAAGAACAAAAACTATCCTCTGTAAAATATGGTGTTTCTTCTACATCTTTCTGAAGAAGTAACAAATCTTGCTTATTTTTAAAAATTAAAGCACTAGAACTATAGGAGGTAAAACCATGTTTATGCGGATCGACAACGATAGAATCTGCATAACACAAAGTAGAATATAAATTAATTATTTTTTTAATATTAATAAGAGTTTCTAAATCAAATCCTAGAGGATTATCATTAACATTATAATTTCTAAAGATGCAGTAAATCCAACCTACAGCAGCATCTACATGAAGATGGGGTTTAGGAACATTATACTTTTGGCTAATCTCTTCACAGATATCAAAAATACCTTTTATATCATCTATCCCAAAAGAATCCGTACATCCAGCAATCAAATATATACATATAACTTGCTTGTTATCTTTGATTGCTTTTTCCATTTGTGATTGAAAACTATCTAAACATATACCAAAATTGGCTTTAGTAGGAATGGATATAACATTTTCAGTACCAATTCCAAACAATCTAGCAGCATTGATATTAGTATAGTGTCCAATGTTTGATTGTATAATGATAGGTTCTTTATTAAGGAAAAACTTAAAACCTTTTTTGCCCCAACCAGGAAATGCCTTTTCTAACGAACACCTTATTGCCCAATAATTACCAGAAGAACCTCCAAAAGTAAAGTATCCCAGTGCTTCCTCTGGTTCAAAACCTATGATTTTAGCAATATGTGATATTGCTAATCTTTCTGCTTCAATAGCTCTCCCAGCATAGCTTTCATATGCTAAATTTGGATTAATAATAGCACAAGCAAATTTAGCAAGAATTGCAGGTATTAGAGATGGTGGGATAACATTAGAAAGACTATAATTTGATGAATAATTTGGAACATTGCCTAAATATTTAATAATAATATTTTGAATAACTTTTTC
Source organism: Scytonema sp. NUACC21 (assembly GCF_054684315.1). Classification (NCBI taxonomy): domain Bacteria; kingdom Bacillati; phylum Cyanobacteriota; class Cyanophyceae; order Nostocales; family Scytonemataceae; genus Scytonema; species Scytonema sp. NUACC21. The sequence goes on from NZ_BAAFZH010000091.1 coordinate 161,065, forward strand.
AATAGATATTCCTTCTTGAGGAATGACATCTAAATTTAACTCAGACTCTACTGTTAAATTATGAGAAACTGTCAAATTGGTATCTGTTCTTAATAAATTTAAACTCTTGAATAGTTGCTTGGATGATTTTAATAAATGCTCGCCTAAACCAGAGTTAGGAAGTATGTATTGGCTGTACTTAGAAAGAAAATGATTTAAACTATTAAGTTCCACGTTAACATTGTCAGCGCTTTGGATTTTTTTTTGAATCATTATACCCTTCCCAAAATTTACAAATAAATATTGAAAATGCTTTGATACCTATTTTGACGGAATTTTTATTTAACTAAAAGGATGCGTCTCTTTTAGGGATAAAAATTAAATTTTGGTATAAAACCTAAAACTTATACATGACAACATATGCAAGCATCAATCGTTATAAAAATATGTTTGCAAAAGCTTTATCCTAGCTAACGAGTGCCAAAGCTGACGTGATTAACCTTCCAGAAGAGCCACACCCATTTTAAATTTCAAGAGAACCTTCACCTAATAAATACTTATCTAGTCCCGAAGTAACACTAAGGCGTGATGGAGGGTGAAATGCAAGAGCATGTGCAGATGCAAAAAGGTAAGCTATTTCAAATGATTTAATAAAAGCTATACCACCTAAGATTTCTGTAGATCTTGCTGTAACACGCTCAATGGTAGCTTGAATTAAATAGCGTACAAGTAAAGTTTGTGCTACTGTACTTTCGTTTTCACCTTGTTCAGCATTCATAATTGAATAAGCAATTCCCTCAAGTGCAGACATTGCTCCTTCTATTTCAGTTACAATTGCAACACGCTCAGTAGCTATACCTTTCTTAGCTATCAATGTCCGCTCGACTAATGTACTGGCAATACCAAGATATGCAGCTGAAGCTAGCATTTGAAACCAAGTAAATGTCTTAGCTAATATGAAGGTTAACTGGCTTGGGTCACCCATATTGTATATATATTCTTCAGGTACATAAACATCATGAAGCTTGACTTCATCACTTTCAGTACCAAGAAGAACCGAACTCTCCCAAAAGGAACAGCGTTCTATTCCTGGATCGTCAGCAGATATCACTGCTAATGCCAATTCATTCGTTTGCCCGTCCTGGCTTGGGAGTATAACGCTTGCAGTCATTAGATCCATAGAAGTTGACAAAGTGCATGGCTTCTTGCAGCCACTTATGATTAAGCCACCAGAAGCAACCCTCACTTGCATACAAGATTCAAGAATATTACTGTTTGTTCGCCCCTCAGCAAAACCAGAAGAGAAATAGAGATTTTGTTTTGCAACACGCTCAATGAGGGAAAAGTTTGACGGATCTGTTATCATAGCCTGAATCATGACCGTCGTAATATGGTGCATAGTAACTGCAACTGCGAGAGAAGGAGAGCGACTTCCAAGAGCACGTTGTATTTGAATAGCTTGGAGCAAGGTTGCTCCTATCCCTCCATACTTAATGGGTATTAACAGACCGGGACCACCATATTCACGAAATAGTTTGATGGCTGGGCTATTTTTGCATTCCATCTTCATAAGAGAAAGCTTTTGAAGCTCTTCATCTAATCCTGGGAAGATTTGTTGCAGTGTTGCTCTTTCTCTATTCAAAAACATATTACTCACTCTAAAGTATTCGTAGTTCTATCTGACAGAAAAGTGTTGGATTTGATATAAAAAGTGGGTCAGTCTAATTTATTAACGCCAACAGGCTTATATCAAATCTAGTTAAGGTTTAGCGATATTACAAAGCTAGAATTTAATTAATTAGCTAAGTCGGCGATCGCAATCTTTTTCAAACGATAAAACCTTTGTTATTGAGTTCTTCATTTTTCCTAAATCTCTGGACAATAAGCGAGTCGAGAGTTATAAGCTTAACTTCTCATAAATGAGAAGATCCTAATACTCGCGAACTCAGTTATTTTTTATCCAAAGTTAAAAATTACTCAAAAATAAACTTTATTCGTTCTTAATACCTAAAGATGCCATCAATTTGTAAGTTGCTTCGCGATCTTTTTGGTTATCTTGTTGAAAATTTTTGTTAGCTACACTATCTACTGTAACAAAGAATTCATTATTGACGTTGTCCCCAAATGCTATCATTCTTACTACTTTTGCAACTGTACCTGCTGCAATAAAAATAGTACTTGCCAACTGTGAAACACCAGGAAAAGAGTATTCGCAAGTACCTAAGAAAGAATAGGCTACTTTTGAAGAAAGATGCTCGTAGTTGACAATGCTAAGAAAACTTTCAAAATAATTCAACTCACGGTTGAATTTCTTCTGCATCCTTTCGAGTCTACCATGGAATAGTGGATAATCTGGATTCCGATCGTATCTCTCAACACCAATCTGAACTACACCATCGCCCATGTGTAACATCCAAACCACTGGTATCTTGCGTTTTTTTGCCTCTTTTCGTAATAGGATTTTGCCTTCGATAGTATCCATTGCATCTATTACCACATCAACTGGGTTATCGCCACCGAAAAATGAATGAATACTTTCCTCACATAAACCCCTATTATCACAAGTAATCTCAGCAAAAGGGTCTAGGTCCCAAATTTTTCTCCCAATTATGGCGGTTTTAGCTAATCCAATTTCAGCTAATGAAGCAGGCAAGCGATTAAGATTAGAGCCAGATAGCTCATCAAAATCTGCAAAGTAAAATTGTCGCACACCTTCCATAGCTAAACAATGTGCAGTGATACTACCAACACTGAGACCAGCAACTGCCACCCGCAAATTTTTAAGCCGCGAAAGATTGTCTTCTGTTAGCAAACCTAGATTCCGTGAAGTTTTCACGATGTAGTAATCTTTATCTTCCAGCAAATGGATAAGCGTTTTATTAGGATACGCCGCCCACACTCCTGCAGCCCACTCATTATCAAACTTAATATAATGCGCCTTGTATTTTGCAAACTCCTCTTTCACACACTCAGGTTTTGGTTTTAGCTCAGGATGATGAATTAAAAACAGTTCAAGTAAGAGTTTTTCAAAGATATCTTGGACTTTGTATGTTTCTTTTAGAAGATTCCATCTTACAAGATTATCTTTAATAATTTCCCCTTTTTCATTTTGAAGCCGAATCAATTCAGGCTGAAAGTTATTGTTAAACTGTGGAACTGATTTTGAGCTATATTCTTTATTGTATGCACGCTCAAATTCCCTTGGGTTTTCCATATTATTGCTCCTCATTTATGTAACGTAATGTCTGCTTAATTCTTTTATTCAATCATCATTAAATGACAATTGAGGTAGATTTTTCTAGACAATACCTTAAAGGTAAGTGTTTAATTGACATCTAGAAAGAGTAATAAACACAATCAAAATCTGGGTAATTTGTGACCATCTTAAGTTTTTTATTAGTACGAAATTTATTTAAAACTTTGAGTTTTAGATAATTTCAACTGGTGTGCAGCAATAAAGTTTGTGGTCAATTTACATCTTTACTTTTTAATACAATACACTATCTGTGCCAGCAAAGTTTTTATCTTCCCACTTCTTTATTAAAGCGTTTGCTACAAGAGTGGCAAACTCTCTTCGACCCGGTAATGGCTGGGCTGCTCTTGCTAATTTTTGCCGTGCTTTTAGCCACATTTCCAACCACTGTGTTGCATCTTTAATTTCCTTATCAGGATTAGAGCGGCTGCGGACAAGAATATTTGGAAACCATGGACGATCGGTAGGCTGATCTGCCGCATAATAACGAAAATCGAAACTCCATCGAATACAATTACTTTTATTAGGCAATGCGGTATGAGGTATTTTTTTGTTTAGAAGAACAATATCTCCCAGTTCAACTGGTATAGGTACACTACAATGATTTAAGTTTTCTATAATCTCCTCACTCATGGGCCAGGGAAGTAAATCATTGTTCTTATGCAAACCAGGAGCTACCAAAAGACACCCATTCTCTTCATTGACATTACTCATTGGTATCCAAACTGTTATGAGATTAGTATCATTTGATTGAGGCATCTGGGTTTGCATATCTTGATGCCACATTGTTTTGGCATAAATAGTTTCACCTTTGTTGGCTTTAAATCCAGGTGTAGTTAAAGATTCCGGCAACTTTGTACGACAGTGCTGGTTAGGGCTTGCACAAATTTCAGAGCCCAAAATACTTTCGAGTTTGTTGAGAATAAATGGATTTCGCAGAAGCGACAAAACTGCAGGACCTATGTGTACAGAACTATCTTCACGAATTACTGAGAAGGGCATATGAGGGAGTGTTATATCGAGCTGACTGATGAGCTGGAATGGAAATGAAGGCTGCGAACAGAGTTGAAGGAGGTGATCTGTAAAATTTGATCCAGGCAAAGACGAATCAATGTATCCATCTTCTTTCCATTTTGTTACCAAGTCATTTAATAGATTTGTGTATTCTTCATGAACAAGCGCAAAGTCCTCTTTAGAAATAACATTACGGAGAACTAAGTAGCCTTCTTCATTAAATTGTTCAATTTGTTTTTTGGAAATTCCTTGCATTAGTCTAAGTCACATCACTTCAAATGTTTATTAAATCTTAAATATCATTCTGACTTTTTCCAACAGCTATTATCTCTAGAATAGAAATGTAAATTTATTAACCTAAGATTTACGCATTAACGTAAATTTGACTAAATATAATTAAACCTACCTTCTATTTGGGTGGATAAGAGTTCGTTGAAAATTTACTGAATCAGTAGGCTCAGGTTTTCCTGAATTTCAGGAATAACATCTTTAATTTGCTGTACATTAATGGCACCATGCCGAATTATTTTTGGTGGTTGTTCAATACAATTCACCGTAGTAGTTACTCTCGAGTGAAAATGAAAGTTTTGAACCACACCAATAAAATCAACAAGATTTTCAAAAGGCTTGAGCATACTGGATTCTGTTATTTCTTTTTCACCGGAGAAATTACAAGTTGTAGAAAATATTGGTATTGAACAACGCCTTACTACTTCAGACAGTACTCTATTTTTTGCTGAAAGTAATAAAATTGTTGGGTTGTTATTCGTGAATGTATCTGAAATAATCTCTTTTTTATTTACGATAATTGAGAGAGGACCAGGCCAGAAATGATCTATTAGCCTTCTTGCAGTAAGATTTAACTCACCCAACTCTTCAACATTTTGCTTTGTACAGTATATACC